>JADJON010000003.1:600000-900000 GCA_016713765.1 Bacteroidota bacterium | reverse complement strand
GGTGCACAACCCAACCTGGTCTTGTGTGATCGTCCGGTATTTCCTGAGATAACGCTAAGCAACGATACGGCCGATCATTGCATGGAGGAGGCCTATGCTGCCGCCTTCGCCAATGCGGTCACCCTTTATACCGCCTACCAGGATTCGGTTCGGGGAATTTTCCGTAGCAACTATGTCGACCATTGTTCCCGTAAGTTGGAAGAGGAATACACGGTTACCGGACCCAGCAGCGAGTATCATTTCACCCTCTATTATTATGACCAGGCGGGGAACCTGACCATGACCGTTCCGCCGGCCGGAGTACAACTGCTGGATGCAACCCAAAGCAGCCAGGCTGCAGCGCATCGGGTAAATCCCGGCATATCCGAAATCTATCCTGCTCACACATTACGAACGCAATATTATTACAACAGCTTCAACCAGGTCGTCAGACAGCAAACACCCGATGCCGGCACAACATTCTTCTGGTACGACCGTCTCGGTCGTCTGGTCGTATCGCAGAATGCCGAACAATCCACCACCGACCATTACAGCTATACCCGCTATGACAACCTCGGCCGGATCCGGGAAGTGGGCAAGATCCATCAGCCGACGACGGCAATGACCGATGCCATCAGCAGTAGTCAATCCGGCACGGATGCCTGGATCGCCGCGGTAAGTACTGCCGATCGTACGGAAGTGACGCGGACCTACTACGATGAGTCGCTTCTGCCTGCTTCGGTGCTGGAACCCACCAACCTGCGTAACCGTGTTGCCAGCGTAACCTATTCCGATGTGTACGATCCGGATGATGCAAGCTATGACGCAGCCACACATTACTCCTACGACGTAGCCGGGAATGTGCATGCCCTGATTCAGGAAAACCGCAGCCTGGCAATTGCAGACCGGCAGTTCAAGCGGATCGACTACGACTACGACCTGGTCAGCGGTAAGGTGAATGTGGTGTATTATCAGCGCGATTCGCTGGACCAATTCATCCACAAGTATCGGTACGATGCGAACCTGCGCCTGACGGAAGTGACGACCAGTCGTGACGGCATCTTGTGGGAGCGCGACGCCCGTTACGAGTACTACCTGCATGGCCCCTTGTACCGCACCGAGTTGGGCGAGTACCAGGTCCAGGGGCTGGACTACGCCTATACACTGCAGGGCTGGATCAAATCCATGAACTCCTCTATGAGTACCCCCTGGCACGACATGGGCCAGGACGGACTTCCTGGCTCAGCCAATCCGCAATTCGGACGTGATGCGTTCTCCTATTCGCTGGGTTATCACGATGGCGACTACGAGCCGATCGGACAAGTTTCACCGGTGGCCGGCAACTTCAACGAGGGGAACTCACTATACAATGGCAACATCCGGCATGCGGTTTATGATTTTGGGAAGAACCTGGATCCGCTGGGATATTCATACCGGTACGACCAGCTGAACCGGCTGGTGGGTAAACAAACCTATCACAATTGGTGGAACCGGGCCGACAACCTCTTCGTGACCGGAGGGACGCAGGACAAGCGTTACGATGAAGGCTTGTCGTATGATCCTAACGGGAATATCCTGGAATACCTCAGAAATGGGGTGGACGAAGCACCCATGGTCCTGGATATGGACAGCCTCCATTACCACTACGATGCAGGCACGAACCGGCTGAACCACGTCACAGACGGGGTAAATTCGGCCAATTATGCCGAAGACCTTGATTCTCAATCGCCGAATAACTATACTTACGATGGCAACGGCAACCTGACCGGGGATGTCTCGGAGGGTTTGACGATGTATTGGAACAATTACGGCAAGCTGGATTCGTTGAAGAACACGAACAAATCAATCGCCATGAAGTTCCGCTACGACCCGATGGGCAACCGGATCGAGAAACGATTGTACCATCTGGACGGCAGCGGATCGGTTATTCGTCAGAGCGCCACGCACTATGTACGGGACGCGCAGGGAAATCCGTTGGCGGTATATGATCTCTTGGGCGGAGATACCATTGTCCTTAGCGAGTTTAATTTATACGGCACTAATCGCCTGGGCATGCTGACCACAGCGGATACGCTGGTATGTGCAACCTGCACCACCGCGACGGCTCCATCTGTCTACCTGAGTCCTGTGGGAAATAAACGCTATGAGCTGAGTAATCACCTCGGTAACGTCATGACAGTCATCAGTGACAAGCCGGTTCCGATCGATACGACCAGTGATGGATTGTGGGATTATTTTAATGCTTCCATGATTTCTGCGACTGATTATTATCCCGGCGGGATGTTGATGCCCGGGCGAGTTTTCAACTCAACATCATATACTTACGGTTATCAGGGGCAGTTAAAAACGGATGAAGTCTACGGTTCTGGAAATCTCTATTCATTTGAGTTTAGGGAAGAAGACCCAAGATTAATTCGCTTCTGGTCACCGGATCCTTTAGAATCAAGTTATCCGGGATGGAGTCCTTATACATTCTCTCAAAATAGGTTGATTGACGCGATTGAGTTTGAGGGATTGGAAGCCCATGTACTTAATCAAGATGATAAAGGGAATTTTAGTTTAACTTACGATTGGAATGCTAAACCATTGGAGAACCCTACAGAACAAGTTTACTTTAATGGGCAAGCAGCCAATGTATCGGATTTATCTAAACAATACAATATTCAGTTATTTGATCCTATTGCTTTTCCAAAGGAAAAACTGGGAAGCGAAGATTATTATAAATTCAGGTATGAGGATGTTTCTATAAGAACCGGATTGACAAGGGACGCTGAAGAAATACCAGATTATTATATGGAATATGGGGACGTAAATATCAGATTATTCAAAGGGGAAACGTACTCTAAAGTGTCTGATGCTGGTAAGAGTTTTATTGACAAGGCAGCAGTAGGTTTACAGGGAGCCATTGAAAATAAATTTAGTTCGTTTAAGGAAAAAGGTGCTGCTGCAAGATTTGAATTAGGAGGTAACTTCAGAGGTTTTGCCTTCCAGTCTCATGCACCTGTTTACGCAAGAGCAGGATTTTTAGGATTAGATTTTTTGGATAAGACATATGTCGGCCTCACGCCACCCCTTCGCCATATTACAAGTGATGAAGGTATGCAGCAGGTAAGAACCATGATGACCCTACAGATGAAATATTATAAAGATAATCCGGATGTGTTGGGAATCCACTTGTTGAAGTATCAGTATCAGAAATACGAGATACAAAGAGCAATATTCGAGAAAGGAATAAAGGAAATCACAAGATGATCTCATCTTACACAGATAGAGAATAGTATGAAAGATGGAGAGATTTATGTTATCGATATTGCTAACGGTTTTATTAATGGCTTGTGTGCCGATGAACAATAATGACTTTTGGAGGGAAATAAGATTTGATGTCAAACCAGAGGAACAAAGTGTCAAAGCACTGCATCATGTGGGGGACTCCATTATTTTTTTAATAGGCGCTAAAGCCATTGCCCCCACAAATTGGGATTTAAAAACTGATCGCCCTTTTTTTCGCATTTCTACCGATGGCGGAAAATCATGGAAAGAAAAAACTGATTTTGACTGCAATTCCTTGAATGAGATACTGTTTTTCAATGACATTGTGATTATCATTGATGGATGGATAAATCATGAATATCATAGGGACGGCTCACTGTACAGCGACATTGCACATAAATATTATAAGTTTTATATAGCAGAAAACAAATGGGAAGAGTTAAAAATAACAGATGAGAGAATAAGCGGCTTATCCGAAATTATTTCTAGTGAGATTTACATTGCAGGAAACAAACAAAGAGATGAAAGCCAGCCTTATTTTTATTTGGTAACTCGGGATGGAGGGAAAAATTGGATAGAACATTCTTTACCCTTTCATATGTGGGATCATTTTTATGAGAAATGTGTACAGGGAAATAAACTATGGGGTATCCGGTTTAAATATATAGAAGGAAAAACCACCCAGCACCTTTTGGTATCCATCAACCTTGATACATGGGAAGTAATTGACGAAATACCTCTTGGAACCCTTCATGACTATACTGATGAAAAGGGAAAAAGTAGGAGAGCCAATACTCATGAAATAACCAAAATAGTAGCTCAAGATGAAACCCTTTACCTTTTAGGCAAGGATGAAACCAAAAACATGGGGCATATATGGAAGATGAATGTTAACGATAAAAAAATAGAGGTACAGGAGAACTTTGAGCTAACGAAAGACCAATCCCCTATTGAATTGTTTATCCACAAAGACAAGTTCATAGTAGTTTATATGGATATGACAAATTTTATCCCGACTTATATCCTGCTTTATAAGAAGTTCAATGAAAAATCCTGGCACAAAGAGAACTTCCCTTACTTTACCGATGCGTCTTGTATAAGTTTTAACAATGGAGTGCTAATGGGTATAGCAGAGGGTAACAAGATTTATTACAGAGAATTTTGATTTACTTTCTCTACGCTTTACTGGTTCTGTAATCTCTGAGATAAGCATCCATCACGTTAAAGAAATCAGTTTGTTTAGGGATTTGCAGCTTTATTATTTCATATAGTCTTTCAAGCAAATCGATATCCATCACAAGTAATGAAGATTTGCTGACCAAAAAAATCTAAAGACACTTCCAGCGCTTCTGGAGTCATGAGAGCAATCTTCACTGATGGCATCATATCGCCACACTCGTAACAGCCAACATTGGTGACTCCTCTACCATTACAACACCGGCGTCAACCGGCTGAACCACGTCACAGACGGGGTAAATTCGGCCAATTATGCCGAAGACCTTGATTCTCAATCGCCGAATAACTATACTTACGATGGCAACGGCAACCTGATCGGGGATGTCACGGAGGGTTTGACGATGTATTGGAACAATTACGGCAAGCTGGATTCGTTGAAGAACACGAACAAATCAATCGCCATGAAGTTCCGCTACGACCCGATGGGCAACCGGATCGAGAAACGATTGTACCACCTGGACGGCAGCGGATCGGTTATCCGCCAGAGTGCAACGCATTACGTGCGGGACGCGCAGGGAAATCCGTTGGCGGTATATAATCTCTTGGGCGGGGATACACTGGTGGTGAATGAGTTCAATCTCTATGGAAGCAACCGGTTGGGCATGCTTACCACATCGGATACGCTGGTATGTGCAACCTGCACCACCGCGACGGCTCCAGCTGTCTACCTGAGTCCTGTGGGAAATAAACGCTATGAGCTGAGCAATCACCTCGGTAACGTCATGACAGTCATTAGTGACAAGCCGGTTCCGATCGATACGACCAGTGATGGATTGTGGGATTATTTTAATGCTTTCGTGGTTTCTGCGACGGATTATTATCCCTTCGGGATGGGGATGCCGGGGAGGAGCTCACTACCTGAGCCTAATTATAGGTTTGGTCACAGCGGCAAAGAGGGACTTGGTTCAGGTAGTACTCAGCTAATGTACTTTGGGCATCGCATTTTCGATAATAGAATTAGCAGGTGGGTTTCGCCCGATCCTTTTGCTTCGCTATATCCAACACTTAGTAGTTATTGTGGGATGGGAAACACTCCTACAAAACTTGTTGACAAGGATGGTGGACGTCTCTGGCTAAGTGGTGAAAATGCAGAGTCTGACATTCGTTTGCTGGTGCAAACCAAGTATCAAGATCGAATTAGTTTTACTGCTGATGGTGAACTACTTGTTAACTTAACCGCTTCAGCTGTAACCCCTGTTTTAAAACAAAATGAGGATGAAGGTCTACTTTTGCTTTACAACCTTGCTAGTGCAGAAGAAAATTACATGTATATGAGCGCGAATAGACACATTCAATTAGTCAATGCTGCCGGCAATCTCTCAACGCCGAAATATGACTTACTAGGTATTTCAGAAAATGGTATTTATAGTTGGTCGAAAACCAAGATGCAGCCGAATACACTAGGAGAATGGAAAACATGGTTTCAGAATACACCGTCAAGCAAACAACATAGACCCAAAGTGGATGAATCCTCAAGAAAATACGATGGAATCGTTGTGATTTCAGCTATTGCTAGTTTTGTTGATGACTACGGAGCCAAACCTCGGGGATCAATTGTATTTCATGAATTATTTGAAAATTATCAAAGAACTACGAATCGACAACCATGGGGAGTGCCAAAGTTTGATTCGAAAGGTAACGCAATTGAATTGGGCATCCATGATTATGTATATGACTATAGTTACAAAAATGGTGCGCATCAACTTGCAAGCGAAGCAGAAGAAAGATACTATAGCAGATCCGCACAACCTGGAGTCGCTGATATAGAGTAAGTTATATGCATAATTATTTATTTTCAATGCACTCTACTCGATTTATATTAATATTATCTTTTATTTACTCATCTGTTTGCCAAGGGCATAACCCTATATTATTTAATATTACTGATGAATGTATTAATATACAATTGTCTGATTATAATATATTAAATGGCTCATTTCATTTGGAAATAAATTCAACTTGTGATGAGTACACTTATTATATTCCTATTGGTTGGGAAGCTCAAGAAGTCGAAAGTGACTCAATCAAGTATGTCTTTATTGATAATTTATCAAGTTCTGAGCCAGCAAGGTACAATCAGATTACAACATTCAAAATAGATAAATCGAGTAAATACACTGCAGATATAGCGGCTAAAAATATTAAACCATTTACCAATTGTGATAGCAATGTTGTTGTCAAATTTGTAATGAATCAAATTAAAAGAGCAAACAATGATACGAATCCAGTTATTAGCAAGTTAGATCAGTACATATATATAAATACAGATATATTTTTGGAAAATTCTAGGCAACTAATTTTAGAGGTTCCTGCCAGAATTAAACGATAATAAAGATATCTGGACAAATATATATTTTTTCTATATGAATAAAGATGCTAATATAATTTTAATTACGACCCGATGGGCAACCGGATCGAGAAACGGCAGTACCACCTGGTCGGCAGCGGATCGGTTATCCGCCAGAGTGCAACGCATTACGTGCGGGACGCGCAGGGAAATTCGTTGGCGATATATAATCTCTTGGGCGGGGATACAATCGTCCTTAGCGAGTTTAATATATACGGCACTAATCGCCTGGGCATGCTTACCACAGCAGACACTTTGGTATGTGCAACCTGCACTACCGCGACGGCTCCATCTGTCTACCTGAGTCCTGTGGGAAATAAACGCTATGAGCTGAGCAATCACCTCAGTAACGTCATGACAGTCATCAGTGACAAGCCGGTTCCGATCGATACGACCAGTGATGGTTTGTGGGATTATTTTAATGCTTCCGTGGTTTCTGCGACTGATTATTATCCCTTCGGGATGGGGATGCCGGGAAGAGCGTTCAGTTCGTCAAACTATAGATTTGGGTTTAATAAGAAAGAGACTGACAATATGAACGGAGTTGCAAGTATGCAAGACTATGGAAATAGATACTACTCGGTATTAACTTCCAGATTTTGCAGTTCTGATCCCATATGCGAGCAATACCCGGAATTATCACCGTATCAATTTTCATCTTTAAACCCCATTCTGAATATCGATCTTGACGGGTTAGAGGGTTATAATGCCGCCAATAGCAGTTGGATAACAAGCCCAACAAATGAAACTGGAACTGCTATTCCTATAACTAGCGACATTTATTCGCAAGTGAAGCTTTGGTATGAGACCAGCGGTTTACGCGGAGTAAAACCTAGAAGTGGTTACTCATACATTTATATGCCTTATGCAGACCCCGAACATCCAGAAGTTAGAGGAATGAATGGAGTAAATGGGCAAAATGGATTTATGGGCTACTGGTATGCTGAAAAACTTGAGAGCAAAGTAGAAAGGCGCAGGAAGCCTGAAATAGTGAAACCAGTATCAGGTTGGGGTGGTTCTACCAATAGTATAATTGCTGATTATAATGACTTAACTTCTGGAGCAAATTCCTTAGTTAATAAGATTCAATTACTCATCAACTCAAATCAAGAAGAGTATCGTCAAACAAGGGAAGACGTAAAAAGAATCAATGTCGGACTTGCAACGGATGCGTATACTCGCTACAGTGAACGAATATTACATTTACTTTCTAAATTTTATCCAAATGCTACGGTTAACATAGACAAGATCAACAGTGAAATTGATAGCAAGAATGATATTTCGATATACTACGAGGGAGAATCGCAAATTAAAGTAGATTAACATTTATGTTGAAGTGTTTTATTCTATTGAGTTACATTTACTGTATTTTCAATGGTGATGTCCAAGATTATACAGACACAAAAGTATTTTGGAGTCCTCATATCAATCTAAGTTGGAATATGTTTACTGTCAGAAGTGATCCCAAAGACATTTCAGGCCAAAATTTTAGCGCTGCTGTTTATGTGAATTTTGAATATTCAACAAGAAAAGTGGACTCTTTGATTTATGTCACTAGTAGAGCTTATATGTTACCAACCGAATCCTGGAGGCTCCAGTCTGATTCATCCTTGTATGGATTAATTCATGAACAAGGGCATTTTAATATCGCAGAAGTCTCTGTACGCAAGTTTAGAGAACTTTGTGCTGATATTGAACCCTTAACCTATTTTGAAGCGATAAAATTACTATATACTTATTCTAATAGATGTCAGCAGTTTCAAGATTCACTACATGAAGCGTATGATTTAGAAACTAACCATAGTCTCAGTCGGGATAATCAATCGTTGTGGAATAATAGAATAGACTCGATGTTAGCTCATTCTATGGACTTTTGTGATAGCCTAGTCATTATTACAACGTTTCGATAAATATTCAGAACATATTGCTTGGTAAAATAGTTAATGCGCTACACACAAATAATTTGGTAATCCAAACGAAAATGTTTCATAGTTGTTATTGATGTATTGGAACAATTACGGCAAGCTGGATTCCTTGAAGAACACGAACAAATCAATCGCCATGAAGTTCCGCTACGACCCTATGGGCAACCGGATCGAGAAACGATTGTACCACCTGGACGGCAGCGGATCGGTTATCCGCCAGGGTGCAACGCATTACGTGCGGGACGCGCAGGGAAATCCGTTGGCGGTATATAATCTCTTGGGCGGGGATACACTGGTGGTGAATGAGTTCAATCTCTATGGAAGCAACCGGTTGGGCATGCTTACCACATCGGATACGCTGGTATGTGCAACCTGCACCACCGCGACGGCTCCAGCTGTCTACCTGAGTCCTGCGGGAAATAAACGGTATGAGCTGAGCAATCACCTTGGAAACGTCATGACAGTCATTAGTGACAAGCCGGTTCCGATCGATACGACCAGTGATGGATTGTGGGATTATTTTAATGCTTCCGTGGTTTCTGCGACTGATTATTATCCCTTCGGGATGGGGCAACCCGGAAGAAACTTCTCTGCGACGGAATATCGGTTTGGGTTTAATGGAATTGAAAAGTTCAACGACGTGAGCGGTATCTCAGATCATTATGAATTTAGATACCGAGAGTATGATGCAAGATGCGGTAGATTTTGGTCTGTAGATCCTCTGTTTAGAAACTATCCGGATTACGCCAACTATCAGTTTGCTGGTAATAAACCGATTTGGAAGATTGATTTACTGGGGTTGAAAGAGTTTGATCCAGACGATCATTCGACTGGGAAACCAGCCAAGGATCCGACTCCTCTCCGTCCTCAACTTGCCACGGCAAAAGATAACCTTACACATATACCTGTACCAGAAGCTTTAATTAATCAATCATTACGGACGGGTATGCTTCCCGAAGCACCTATACCTGTTAAGCCTTTACCTGGAGAAGGAATAGTATACCAAACTCCAGAAATGCAACCGCCTGCATTGGATCATCAGTACTTACAATTAGCAAAGTATGATCCGGCAACAAAAGCAATGGCTGTAAGCGGAGTCATTGTAGTCGGCACTGTTTTGGGTGCAACCGTACTGCCCAATCTTCCAGCGGCATCAAGGACTATTCTTCAAGTTAAAGAGGCTGCGGAAACGGCAATTATTGGCACTAATACGCCTGTTGGACAAGTTATTTATGGAATAGGCCTTGGGGGAACACTAAAAGCTGTGAGAGAGCAAACACCTGCGCCCATGGGACCGATTACATCGGATGATGTTTACCAAGAAATGGGAGGCCAATTATTCGAATATATACATAATTGGATGAATTCAAAAAAACCGAAAATGCTCGAGCACAAATAATATTAATATGAATATTGTTATTGGAATTATAGCTGCATTCTTCATTTTAAAAGAATATAAGTCTATAGGCCCTGGTCATGTATTGGCTAAATCTATACATTTTATTGTGACAATTGCTACACTCGTAATTCATGCTGATGTATTTACAATCATAGGTAAATTAATTTCAGATAAAAATAAAACAATAGCAATTTGGAGAGATAATCTATCTTTATTAGATGGGAACGTGTTTGTAATTAATAATATAGTATATATTCCAATATCTTTATTATTGATGTCTTACGGAATTGGATTAATTTATCGATTTGATAAAGCAAGGATATACTTCTCAAAACTCACTCTTTGGTTAATTCCAGTCACGACTATTACTATATATATGCTAGCGAAGAAAGACTCAAATTTAAATAGTGCGCAATATTTTGCGATTGGTTTAGTAGCCTCTGCTCTAATCTATGGCACAGTATCTTACATATATAGGAGCAGTCTGATGAAGGAGTTTTTTAAAGTTTAGTGCAAAATAAATTTGAAATATTTCTATGCATTCGATTTAGTAGAACTGGAGGCTTTCCTAAAAACAGCTACGCTCTAAACTACTAAATTCGTAAAGGGTATGCGAAAATCAAAGTTCACAAAGGTTCAGCTTGTGGCCATCCTGTAACCCTCCCCTAATTCGGACTGCATTCGAAGTTACATCTTTTGTTGATGTGCTGTAGATGTGTTGGAAGCCATTTCAAGTATCCTCTAACAATAGAACCTCCATTACCACTACGATGCAGGTACGAACCGGCTGAACCACGTCACAGACAGGGTAAATTCGGCCAATTATGCCGAAGACCTTGATTCTCAATCGCCGAATAACTATACTTACGATGGCAACGGCAACCTGATCGGGGATGTCTCGGAGGGTTTGACGATGTATTGGAACAATTACGGCAAGCTGGATTCGTTGAAGAACACGAACAAATCAATCGCCATGAAGTTCCGCTACGACCCGATGGGCAACCGGATCGAGAAACGATTGTACCACCTGGACGGCAGCGGATCTGTTATCCGGCAGAGTGCAACGCATTACGTGCGGGACGCGCAGGGAAATCCGTTGGCGGTATATAATCTCTTGGGCGGGGATACCCTGGTGGTGAATGAGTTCAATCTCTATGGAAGCAACCGGTTGGGTATGCTTACGACTGCTGATACGCTAGTATGTGCAACCTGCACCACCGCGACGGCTCCAGCTGTCTACCTGAGTCCTGTGGGAAATAAACGCTATGAGCTGAGCAATCACCTCGGTAACGTCATGACAGTCATTAGTGACAAGCCGGTTCCGATCGATACGACCAGTGATGGATTGTGGGATTATTTCAATGCTTCCGTGGTTTCTGCGACGGATTATTATCCCTTCGGGATGGGGATGCCAGGGAGACATTTGGAAAGTAGCTCATATCGGTATGGAATTAATGGCAAAGAGATGGAAAATCAAATTTCAACGAGTTTTAGTTTCTACGATTATGGCTTAAGAATTTACGATTCCAAAGCTGGCAGACCAATATCCGTAGATCCACTATTTAAACAGTACCCGGGACTATCACAATATCAATTCTATAATAATAACCCAATATTAAATATTGACCTTGATGGTGCTGAAGGAATTCCAAATGAGTTATTTGAATCGGGTAAAAGAGCCGGAATTACAATCTTAAACAAAGCTACTTCCTATATAATTGCTAGATTGTATGAGTTTACATCTGATTATGCCGCGGAAAGGATATCAGAGAAGGTCAAAGAAAAAACAACAATAGCTCAACAGCAAGAAATTGGGACAACACTAGAATTTTTAACTGGGAAAGGACCAGACGTTAGGAACTTCGGCCCAAATGAACCAATTACACAATCCTTGAAAAATTCCAATCTTACAACTGAGGCTTTGAAGGCTTTTTATGTGGGATATCAAGACTATTTAAAGGGAAATAGAAAGAACGTGCCAACGCAGTATAGAGTTGACTTTAGCTATTTCTATCCTCTTGATGGTGACACTGGACCATTTAAAGAGTATGCAAAGGATGGATGGTCATCGGCACAGTTTACAGGAACGGCAATGTTTAATTTTTCGCTTGATATACAATCTAATATACTTAATATTCAAGTATATGATACTAAAAATGAATATTCCTTTCTTTATCATTTCCCGAACACCGATAGACATAAAAGAATAGAAAACCCAATTATGGGCGAGACAATACAGACATATGATTTTACTGTTACTATGAGAGAACTGAAATTGAGAGCAAAAGGAAACTAAAGACCAGACAAAATAGAATATGTATAAATTGAAATACATATACATTTATTTCTTGATGATACTTTTAAGTTGTCAAGCTCAATTTGATACAGAGGAACGCTTTGTTTCCACAAAAAATAGAAAAGACAGTTTGTTCATCTACAATAACGGAAACTATAAGAGATTTATTTACAATAACCAAAATATTATTAGAGATAGTGGTACATGGTTCTTACGTGAAAAGCGCTTATGGTTTAATAATTGGATTAGTCATGGCGAAACAGACAATATAATTAAAACAAGTTCAGAAACTTCTGTTGCATTTAGCTTTAAGAGTAACTATTTCGGAAAGATAGAAAACATTTACTTTGATGTAGATAATTATTACTATTATAAGAATATCGCTCATTGAGAATCAAGTATATGTAGCAATGCAGATTACTTATCCTATCGAGTTGCATATCTCATTTTTATTCGTTGAAGAACACGAACAAATCGATCGCCATGAAGTTCCGCTACGACCCGATGGGCAACCGGATCGAGAAACGATTGTCCCACCTGGACGGCAGCGGATCGGTTATCCTCCAGAGCGCAACGCATTACGTGCGGGACGCGCAGGGAAATCCGTTGGCGGTGTATGAGCTGTTGGGCGGGGATACCATCGTCCTTAGCGAGTTTAATTTATACGGCACTAATCGCCTGGGCATGCTTACCACAGCTGACACTTTGGTATGTGCAACCTGCACTACAGCGACGGCTCCATCTGTCTACCTGAGTCCTGTGGGAAATAAACGCTATGAGCTGAGCAATCACCTCGGTAACGTCATGACAGTCATCAGTGACAAGCCGGTTCCGATCGATACCACCAGTGATGGACTGTGGGATTATTTTAATGCTTCCATGGTTTCTGCGACTGATTATTATCCCTTCGGGATGGGAATGCCGGGGAGAGTATTTCAAATTAACCAAAGCAGATTTGGATTCAATGGACAAGAAATTAATAACGAAATATATCATCAATTCACACTATTAAGTTACAAGTTTCGAGAGTATAATTCATCGGTGGGACGCTTCCTTAGTCCGGATCCACTTTTTAAAGTATATCCATGGAATAGCTCATTTGCATTTGCTGAAAATTCTGTCATTGTGGGGCGAGACTTGGAAGGATGTGAATTGCAAATATCAAACATAGGTCAAATCGTAACTGGCCCTAAAAGCATCACCGTTATCAACGAAGAGAACATTAAACGCAGCCCGCAAACTGTAATGCGTTATCTTTATAAGAGCGAGAATCCTGATAAGGGAATGATGGTTGTTACAACCATGACCCTTCAAGCAACAATAGGCGCGCAAGCTGGAGTTAAGCGTGAGAAAGGCAAGTCAAGTTTCGGATTTAACTTTACACCAATAAACTTCAATTTACTGGAATTCACTGTGCAAAAAAAGCGTGAACTAAATTCTGGTAAAAGTAGTTGGTCGTTTGGGTTTGAGATATTTAATGGTGAAATTCAGAATGAAGCCTCACTTGAAATTCCTGGAAGTAGCTTTACAATATCACAATCATTTAAAATTGACTTAAACGGGAATCTGAAGCCTGCAACTACGAAAAGAAGCGTATCTCAAGATTTAAGTATTTCTAGTTTTGGCGGCGCAGAAGCCTCAGGTAATATCTCTATTGAAGGTAAGTCAAAAGTTAAAGCCGCTGCGAAAGTGGCTACACAGGTTAGTTTTATTCTTGGCGGCAAAGCGGAAACCACGACTGAAATTATTTCTACTGAATAGAGATAAAATGCGTGCATTTCTCATCATTCTAATTGCAATTATTTCCATAACAGGACTAGTAGGTTTTTGGCACTGTATTATAAATATAAAGTCTGCTTTGGACAAGTGCAACAAGCTGTTGCATCAAATGAATTCCAGTAGTTTAAATTCAGTATATCAAGATAGAAATCAGTTAATATTATTCCCCTATTATATCCAGACTAAATCTGATGACCTAGATCTAAATTTGGCAATATATCAATATAATAAATTGATTAGGAGGTCAATATATTACATAATAATTTATATTATTGTATTAGTTGCATTGAAATTAGTATTAGACATTCTAGTTTAATGAAACTAATATATTCTTTTACTATTTTGCTAATCCTGAGTTGCAATCTAAACATTGTAAATGACTCATATCAGTTAGTTAAAGTCTCGAATTATACTGCTGGTGTAAGTATTCTGACACCCAATAACTGGAAACATATATCTTCTGTTGATCCGATCATATACGCGATTGACACAAGTCAAATAAATAAAATAGGACCCGGATTTACACTTGTTGAATTAGAGGCAAACTATTCAAGAGATTCCATGATAATATTAAATCTTCAAGATTTAGGAAATAGTTTCACAGATGTAACAGAGTTAACATCAACTGAGATTGGAGATATAGTAGATTGTAAGAATGAAAACACTGAAATTGTAGTTGTATCTTATAATGTAAAACATACTAAAGTTGCAAGTGTGTTAGCATTCTACTTCGTAGAAACAGGCCATCCTAAGACATATCTACTTACATTTGTTATTGAATATGCGGAACTAAATAGGTACAACAATCTAATCAAAGAAATTGTAAAGAGTTTTAAAATTGAACCTAACTAAATATCTTTTACTTCAAAGTGACATGATGATGGAAATAACTCTATATGGATACTAGTATCTTAAGTGAAGATGTAACCCATATCATAATCCGAAAGGCACTACCGTTACAATGCCAGTAGCAGAAGACTAAATTACATGCTGGAAGAGAGAGGGGGGGCAGTTATCAAGAAGACCTTGATTCTCAATCGCCGAATAACTATACTTACGATGGCAACGGCAACCTGATCGGGGATGTCTCGGAGGGTTTGACGATGTATTGGAACAATTACGGCAAGCTGGATTCGTTGAAGAACACGAACAAATCAATCGCCATGAAGTTCCGCTACGACCCGATGGGCAACCGGATCGAGAAACGATTGTACCACCTGGACGGCAGCGGATCGGTTATTCGTCAGAGTGCCACGCACTATGTACGGGACGCTCAGGGGAATCCGTTGGCGGTATATGACCTGTTGGGTGGGGGTACCATCGTCCTTAGCGAGTTTAATTTATACGGCACTAATCGCCTGGGCATGCTTACCACATCGGATACGCTGGTATGTGCAACCTGCACCACCGCGACGGCTCCATCTGTCTACCTGAGTCATGTGGGAAATAAACGCTATGAGCTGAGCAATCACCTCGGAAACGTCATGACAATCATCAGTGACAAGCCGGTTCCGATCGATACGACCAGTGATGGATTGTGGAATTATTTTAATGCTTCCATGGTTTCTGCGACTGATTATTATCCCTTCGGGATGGGGCAACCCGGAAGGTCATTTTCTAACGCAGATTATCGGTTCGGGTTCAACACCCAAGAAAAAGTGGACGTAGTATCAGGAAGCGGAAATCACTACGCTGCACCATATTGGGAGTATGACCCAAGAACCGGAAGAAGGTGGAACTTAGACCCTGCTGGTTATCCATATCAATCCCATTATTCCGTAAACAACAATAATCCTATTTTATTCTCAGACCCATTAGGGATTTATGGTGCAAAAAGAGAGGCAAGACAAATGAGAAGTGAAGCAAAAGCTGCTGGATATAATGTGGGAAATGTATACAAAAGTGGGGATGAATATGGTTTTGCTGGAGGTAAGGATGGGGATTGGGCCCACTACTTCAAGCAGAATTATTTTGGAAAAGGCAGTGCAGAAGTGCAAGATATAAGTAATCTTTGGAGCGACCCATTATTTGAAAATCCTTTCAAACGTATTGCAGGAACACTTTCCGCAGAAAGACAAATTACAACCTTTTTCTTAGGAACAAGCGATAACAAAAAATACTTTGAACCAAGTTCAGGTTTTTCATATATGATGAAAAACTCACCAGGTGTAAGAAATGCTTTAGACAATTATTTGAATGATAAGGACAGAACAAAGACATCTTATGGTTTTAGTCCCAATACGTCAAGTATGAAAATGTTTTGGGAAACATTGCCGACTTCAATAGAAGCCCATTTGGATTTCCTAACAAACGGTAACTTAGCCCGACTTTCAGTTGGAGGGTATACAGCAATAATTACACCTACAAGCGATGAAAATATTATTCGCATTCATTTGGTGAATGATATGTCAATGGGTTCTTTGTTGCTGCATTCAAAATGGGCTTATGATAATCCGCCTAAAACAGGGCCTTTAAGCACTGTCGAGATGAAAATAGATTTAGGCTTGTTTGACATTAGTTCATTAAGAATAAAATGAGACAGCTTAGTTTAATAGGATTGTTATTTATATTTTCACGTTTATTTTCAGGGTGTAATTCCTGCGAATGTGATGATAGTAATGGGCTTGAGGGCTTCTATATCTGTAGTCGAACTGAAACAAGTGATCAGGAGTTTTTATGGCTATTTGAAAACATGTCTTATGTCCACATACTTGCTTATGATACGGTTGCTTATATCAATAGTGATAGTTGGCAAGTTGAAAAATCTAATGCGGGTATGGATTTATTTATAGCGAATAATTGGATTGCTCCTTGTGAAATTGGACGCACATATTGCTATCAAAGAATGGACCATGTAGCAAAAAACAATTTTAAAAATTACAAAGGTTCAGAAGCTCAATTGGAATTTGGTTGTTATAACGGCTTGGATGACACCTGCTATTTTCGCCTTATGGCTGCAAACGAACCAATGTATAACTATAAGCGAATAGCAGGTGAAGATCATAAAATAAATTTACAAGGTAAGCGTATAGAATTTTACGCAGCAGAAGACTCGATCGTGTTTACAGATATTGATAAATTTAGAAGTATTTTGTCAGAGAAATAAAACTTGAACAAAAATCACACCGCCTAGACTTGCAGCTTGGCCGGCGTGGTTTTATCCCTTAAGAAGGTTTTGTAAATTATCTTTTAACCGTTTTTTGGTAATGAGTGAGCCAATGATGTTGTAAAGTGATTTATTGGTTTTCCCAAAGAGTCTCGGGCAGATTCCCTTTTCACTAGCAGGCAGGCACCAACCGGCTGAACCACGTCACAGACGGGGTAAATTCGGCCAATTATGCCGAAGACCTTGATTCTCAATCGCCGAATAACTATACTTACGATGGCAACGGCAATCTGACCGGGGATGTCACGGAGGGTTTGACGATGTATTGGAACAATTACGGCAAGCTGGATTCGTTGAAGAACACGAACAAATCAATCGCCATGAAGTTCCGCTACGACCCGATGGGCAACCGGATCGAGAAACGGCTGTACCACCTGGACGGCAGCGGATCGGTTATCCGCCAGAGTGCAACGCATTACGTGCGGGACGCGCAGGGAAATCCGTTGGCGATATATAATCTCTTGGGCGGGGATACACTGGTGGTGAATGAGTTCAATCTCTATGGAAGCAACCGGTTGGGTATGCTTACGACTGCTGATACGCTAGTATGTGCAACCTGCACCACCGCGACGGCTCCATCTGTCTACCTGAGTCCTGTGGGAAATAAACGCTATGAGCTGAGCAATCACCTCGGTAACGTCATGACAGTCATCAGTGACAAGCCGGTTCCGAGCGATACGACCAGTGATGGATTGTGGGATTATTTTAATGCTTCCATGGTTTCTGCGACTGATTATTATCCCTTCGGGATGGGGATGCCTGGAAGGAATTACACAAGCAATAGTTACAAATACGGTGCTTTCGGATATGAAAAGGATGATGAAGTAAATGGGAACGAAGACATTTACACAACGGAAGCACGACCATACGACCCAAGATTAATCAGATGGTGGACTCCAGACCCTTTGTTTAAACTACAACCAGGATGGTCAACTTATAAAGCCTTTTTGTGTAATCCTATTCTATTCACTGACCCAGAAGGGGAGACTGAGTACATTACAATTATTACTAAAAATCAGAAAACAGGAGAAACAAAAATTGAAACCATGAAAGCCAATCGTGTAATGACCGATGGTGTAAAGCACATGAGAGGCCCAAGCAATGCATGGCACTATGAGAATGACTACTATGATTATGCAACCACTACGCTAAGAACAGTTGGAGCAGACGGAAAAGTAACACAAAGCTCAGCATCCACCATCCTATATGATAAGTACAAAGATTCAGACAATGTTTGGTTCGGAGGCGATGAAGCGGGAGATACAAAACCGGACAGCTGGTTAGAAGAGTATAATGATTTAACGGATTTTGGAGGATTGTTGATTTATGGTTCTGCCAGTTCTAGTAAAGATTCTCCAGGAACAAAAACAAAAGGGAAAGTGTGGGGTTCATTTGACTTTGGCGAGTTTAGTGAATATATGGGCTTGGTAAATACTTCCATCTCTTCCAAAGTGGAAAATACAATAGAATCTGAATTTTCAGGAACCAAGTTGGCTGAGCTAATGGATAAAACAAAGGAAGTGGTGGAATACAACAAAAATCAGAAGGGTGCAAGTCAATCAACTTCTGGAGTGACTTATACTTGTCCTACCTGTAATAGTGACTTCCCTGCATATGATACTGCAGGACATAACGAAAGTCTTGGTAGGGAAAGCGGTCCGTTTTTATCATTTCCAAAGGTACATTCAAGGTTGTAGCGCAACATTTAGTTAAAAGTACAACATTACCGTTAAATGCATTTTTTCATGATTTCCTCTTCGAAGACCTCGAAGGGCGACTTCCAATTGAGCGTCTTCCGAGGTCGTTCATTTAAGAGATACTGCACTTGCTTGAGTTTCTTTCGAGTAATTAAATTGAAGTCGGTGCCTTTTGGAAAGAAGTCGCGGATCAGCATATTCATGTTCTCGTTAGACCCTCGCTCCCATGGTGATCCAGGGTGACAGAAGAAAACTTTCATCCGTGTATTCTTGGCGAAGAGCTTATGCTCAGCCATCTCATGGCCCTGGTCATACGTCAGACTTTTCTTCAATTGGGCTGGTACAGACTTGAACTCTTTCTCGAAGGCCTTTCGGACACTTTCTGCATCCTTCGCTTTCAGTTTCACCAGAATTACCGCCCTGGTTTTTCGCTCTACAATGGAGCCGATAGCCGATTGATGCCGCTTTCCCATAATCAGGTCCCCTTCCCAATGACCGGGAACGGAACGGCGAAGAATGTAGTCAGGGCGCTGATCGATGCTTACCATATCCGGGATCTTCCCTCTGCGCTCAATAGTCAAGCCACGCTTACTGCGCTTCCGCTTCTTATGCCGCAGACTCTCCACTAGCTGCTTGCGTAAGTCTCCACGAGGCATCATATAGATGAACGTATAGATCGTTTCGTGCGAAATCTGCATACCTGATTCGTCTGCGAACTCTTTCCTCAAATGTCTGGAAATTTGTTCGGGAGAGTATCGCTTTTTCAGTAACCGGCGCACAGCATCAAGTAACTCGGGATTGGCATCCAGCTTCCTTGTTCTCCGCTGGGTTATGCGCCTTTCATTAGCCACCAGTTGAGCTTCTACCGCAGAATAGTACCCCTTTAACCGATCCAGCTCACGCGTTATGGCGCTGGTATGGCGGCCCAAGGTTTCAGCTATCGCCGTACAGGTAAATCCCTGGCTCAGGAGCGTCTCAATCCGGATTCGCTCCTGAAAATCAATTCGTTTGTAATTGCCCATGATGCAACATATGTTTATTTTTATGTTGCGTTAGGAACTTGAAAGTAAGAAAAGATAAGTAAGCATGTACAAGTGTTGGTTATGTATAATGGCTTATGTTGTTTTATTCGGTTGTAAGCATGTGGATAAATCACCCATTAGTATACGCCAGTGGCATTATGAAAACGGTAAGTTGATGAAAGAACAGGAATATATTAATGACAGTATTGAGCACGGAACATACCGCTATTTTTATCCCAGTGGTATATTGAAAGATTCTGCACAAATAACCCACAACAAGTTCCATGGAAAACGCTATGAATATCATGAAAATGGAAACATTTATGGCTTGTCGACTTATATCAATAATAAATACAGGAACGGAATCACATACCGCTCTGATGGCACTTTGGAATATTACAGAGCGAACAATTACCATGAAGAATTAATGTATATCATTCAATACGACAGTTTTGGGAAGCCTGAAAAATACGATGGAGACCTTATTTACAGTTGGGTACAGGAAAAGGAATATCCATTAGGAAAAGAGTTTAGCGTAGAATTACTTGTATCCGATCCCCCCAACTGTAAAACGGAGGTAACAGTAAGCGATTGGGATTTATTACAGGCGCATGCAAAAAACGAAAAAACCTACAACCCCGATGAGTTCAACCGGGTAAATTACAGCCGGCAGCAAAATCCTGAAAACGACCTGTACATCTTGCACATCGCCCGGATTCAAGATACCCTTACATCAACTACGTTGAGCGATACGTTAGTGATTAAAGTGGCTAAAGATGGAAAAAGTTCCTATACACGGAAACTTCCAAAATATTGAATTAGTCAAACCCTAACTTTTTACTTTTTATACGCAAAACTGGTTCTTTAATCCCGAAGGTAGGCATCCATCACGATAGAGAATTCAGTTTGTTTAATCATTGGCAGCTTTATTATTTCATATAGTCTTTCAAGCAAATCGATATCCATCACAAATAATGAAGATTTGCTTGAAGGCTTCCCCAAAAACAGCTACGCTCTAAACTACCAAATTCGTAAAGCGTATGCGAAAATCAAAGTTCACAGAGGTTCAGATTGTGGCCATCCTGGCGCAGTATGAACAAGGCGTTAAGGTGGCGGATATCTGCCGGGAGCACAGTATCAGCCAGCCGACGTTCTATCAATGGCAGCGGAAGTACTCGGGGATGGAAGTTTCCGAACTTAAGCGGCTCAAGGAGATGGAACAGGAACTGGCGCAGTTCAAACGAATCGTGGCCGACCTGACCCTTCAAAACCGGGTGCTAAAGGATGTGATCGAAAAAAAGTTGTAGGGCCTGCCCAAAGGCGAGAGCTGGTAGGCTATGCCTTGGCCAACTACAAGGAACTAAGCCTGCGGCAGGCCTGTGACCTGTTACAGATCAGCACTTCGGTTTACCGCTACCAGCCCCGGAAGAAGGAGGCCGATGCAGCGGTGTACGATCAGTTGGTTGACATGGCAGCTAAATGGCCCACCTGGGGCTATTGGAAGCTTAACAGTCGTCTACGGATGGAGGGCTGTACGATCAATCACAAGCGTGTTTACCGGCTATACAAAGAGGCCCGCCTGCTTCTTAGGCGCAGGACCCGTAAGCGTGTCCCGGAGCGCGTCAAACAACCCTTGTTTCAACCCCTGATGCCGAACCTGAACTGGAGCATGGATTTTATGCGGGATACCCTGTGGATCGGTAAACCCTTCCGCACCTTTAACATCATGGATGATTTTAACCGCGAGGCGCTCAACATAACCGTGGCAAAAAGCATCACCAGCGAACGCGTGATGAAGGAACTGAATCAACTGGCAGAATGGCGGGGACTACCCGTGTCGATCCGCGTCGACAACGGGCCTGAGTTCATTGCGCAGGCACTTAAGGACTGGTGCGAGGATCCTGCACGCAACATCGAGCTGAACTTTATCCAAAAAGGCAAACCCAGCCAAAACGGCTACATTGAACGACTGAACAAGACCTTCCGGGAGGACATTCTGGACGCTTATCAATTTGAAGAACTCCCCC
Organism: Bacteroidota bacterium; assembly: GCA_016713765.1. Lineage (NCBI taxonomy): Bacteria > Pseudomonadati > Bacteroidota > Bacteroidia > Candidatus Pollutiaquabacterales > Candidatus Pollutiaquabacteraceae > Candidatus Pollutiaquabacter > Candidatus Pollutiaquabacter sp. The sequence goes on along the minus strand of JADJON010000003.1, from coordinate 877,857 downwards.
AGGTACAGCAGTACGCTCATCGCTGGATGTGGATGTACAACAACGAACGACCGCACGAATCACTCAACGAACTACCACCAACACAGTTCCTGTTGAAATATGGAAAACTCCATCCACACCCGCGAGGCTATACCGAGTTTCCCACATTTCAACAGGACACTAATACCGACATCAATTTATATCTTTGAGTGTGGCTGAAAAGGGGAAGCCTTCAGTTCAGCCGGTTCGTACCTGCGTCGTAGTGGTAATGGAGGCCCTATTGCTAAAGGATAACTGAAGTTGAAGGCTTCCCTATTTCAGCTACACTCAAATATATAAAAAGTTGTCTGTGTTAATGTCCTGTTGAAATGTGGGAAACTCGGTATAGCCCCGTGGGTGGGGATGGAGTTTTCCATATTTCAACAGGAAGTGGGTTGGCGGAAGATTGTTGAGCGACTCGTGGGGTCTTTCGTTGTTGTACATCCACATCCATTCATAGGCGAACGCCTGAGCCTGAGAGACTTCTTCGAACTGGTAGGAGTCCAAGATATCTTCCCGGAAGGTTTTGTTCAACCGTTCAATGTATCCGTTCTGGCTCGGCTTTCCCTTTTCAATGAAGATCAGCTCGATATTCCTGGAAGGATGCTCGCACCATTCCTTCAGCGCCTGTGCAATGAACTCCGGGCCGTTGTCCACGCGTATGGAAGACGGCAGGCCCCGCCACTGGGTCAGTTCTGTCAGCTCCTTTACGACCCGTTCACTGGTAATGCTTTTGGATATGGTGATGTTAAGGGCCTCCCGGTTGAAGTCATCGATGATGTTGAACGTCCGGAAGGGTTTTCCGATCCAGAGCGTATCGCGCATGAAGTCCATGCTCCAGTTCAGATTAGGGACCAATGGCTGAAGCAAGGGCTGTTTGATACGGGCCGGAACACGTTTGTGGGTTCTGCGACGCAGGTGTAACCGGGCTTCCTTGTAGAGCCGATAAACACGCTTATGATTCAGTTTACTACCCTCCAGCCTTAGCCGGTGGTTCAGCTTCCAAAACCCCCAGGTAGGCCACTTTTCTGCCATACCGACCAGGCGATCATAAACCGCACTATCATCCGCGCGTTTGAGCGGATGATAGCAGTAGACCGAACTGCTGATATTGAAGATGCGACAGGCCTGCCGCAGACTCAGATCCTTGTATCTGGACCTGGCATAATCCACCAGCTCCCGCTTCTGTGCAGGCCTCAGAGCTTTTTTTCGATCGCATCCTTTAATACCCGGTTCTGCAGGGTCAGATCCGCCACAATTCGTTTAAACTGGGCCAGCTCCTGCTCCATTTCCTTGAGTCGCTTCAACTCGGAGATTTCCATACCGGAATACTTCCGATCTACAGCACATTAACTAAAAATGTAACTTCGAATGCAGTCCGAATTAGGGGAGGGATACAACATAACATCACTTATTTATCTCTAATATTATCTTCTCTCTTAATATATTAACATCTAATATTATTGAATCTAAACGATCAATTAAATATTTAATATCGGATTCTTTTTTTAAGTACACAAATGTTCCATTAATAATTTGCCTTTCATCATATTTTAAACGATTATAAAGTAATACGTAATTAAGCGGGTTATTAATAACTGCATATGGAATAATGCTTGCTACATATTCTCTAAGTTCAATGTTGTACATTTCGCTCAAATACAGACTAATCAAGAAGCTTAAACTATTAATATCTGATTTACTTCTTTCATAGCAGGAGTCAATAAGATGGAATAATAAGTTCTGCTGAAAATCATTTTTAGGAAAATAACATTCCCTTACTTTATCAATAGTGTTTATTCTCATTAAATATATCAAGGAATCGTAATTTGATTTAGGGGCATTAGTTAAATATATTATTTGTTTTTCAATCAATAAATTGATATCGCAGCTATCTATTTTAGAAAATGATTTGATTGGATTTAATAGTATTAGGATTGCAGAAAATGCAAAAACATGATCTATTTTGTTTGCCATATCGATAAAGTATTACGCTGCTGGTTATCAAGCTTAATTTCAGATCCTTCATTAGTTGGTAAACTTTGTCTATACAATAATAGCTTCGTTTCAAGTACCTGTTTTAAATTTTCTTGCGACGAAGGATTTCGCATTATAATCACCGTCCCGGTACTATTTCCTGTTGTTTGATTAGTATTTGTCCAATTAAAATTGCCAAAAAAAGCTTCCGCATCGGAGGGGTGAATTGTTGGACAACCTTCTGATCCTCTATTTTGTCTATTTAGTCCAGCGGGGTCATCTTCTGGTGGAACACCAGAATGAATATTTACATAGATCATTGTAATATCATTCCCATTAGGGTCAGTGCCAGGAGCTTCACGAACTCCTCTTTCATTGACAATATTTAACCCTTTCTTTGTGCCGCCCTTATGTCCGGCTTTATTATTGTAATTATATTCTCCTGACTGAACAGTGTTATGCCTAGAAGCGTCGTTAGGAAAAGTGCTCCCTGAGTAGTGACCAACTACGTTGCCGTCTTTAACAATATACACATCCGCTGTATAAACCCTCTTATTATCGGGATTTCCTTGTTGGTCTAAGAAGTATGCTGAATCGCTTCCGAAAGGATCAACAAAAGAAATAGGATTGTTTGCAAAAACTGCGTAGCCACTTTCCCATGACTTTACCACAGGGTCAATATTCCATCTTCGTATTAATCGCGTGTCATATTCCCAAAATAAAGCGGTGTTGTGATTACCGCTACCTGCTATTTCACCCACCTTCTCCTGACTGTTAAAACCAAACCGATAATCTGCACTAGAAAACGACCTTCCGGGTTGCCCCATCCCGAAGGGATAATAATCAGTCGCAGAAACCATGGAAGCATTAAAATAATCCCACAATCCATCACTGGTCGTATCGCTCGGAACCGGCTTGTCACTGATGACTGTCATGACGTTACCGAGGTGATTGCTCAGCTCATAGCGTTTATTTCCCACAGGACTCAGGTAGACAGATGGAGCCGTCGCGGTGGTGCAGGTTGCACATACTAGCGTATCAGCAGTCGTAAGCATACCCAACCGGTTGCTTCCATAGAGATTGAACTCATTCACCACCAGGGTATCCCCGCCCAAGAGATTATATACCGCCAACGGATTTCCCTGCGCGTCCCGCACGTAATGCGTTGCACTCTGCCGGATAACCGATCCGCTGCCGTCCAGGTGGTACAATCGTTTCTCGATCCGGTTGCCCATCGGGTCGTAGCGGAACTTCATGGCGATTGATTTGTTCGTGTTCTTCAACGAATCCAGCTTGCCGTAATTGTTCCAATACATCGTCAAACCCTCCGTGACATCCCCGATCAGGTTGCCGTTGCCATCGTAAGTATAGTTATTCGGCGATTGAGAATCAAGGTCTTCGGCATAATTGGCCGAATTCACCCCGTCTGTGACGTGGTTCAGCCGGTTCGTGCCTGCATCGTAGTGGTAATGGAGGCCCTATTGCTAAAGGATATTTGAAATGGCTTCCATCATATATATAGCGCATTTCAAAAAATGTTGCTTCGAATGATGTACGAATTAGAAAAGTTTGCTCTCTTAGCTAGATTTTTGGGGAAATATAAATAAATTTATTTCTAATCTGATAGTCCCTTATTTTAGACTTTCAACATATGATACACTTCGAATTAGTTTTTTTGAATCATCTTCATTCACTCTAAATGTGCCATTGTATACGGACACAACATTTAATGCAAACTCATACTTACTACTCTCTACCTTTTTCAGGGTATACTTGAATTGTAACTTCTCCAGTGGTTGCAATTCCTTTTGATTCACAAACATATTAAATATATATTCGTTATTGTTGTAAGATATTAATATAGGTTTCCCCATTAATTCTAGATGTAGCGATAATTTTTCGTTAAAGTACAACAAGGATTTAATAACAATCTCTTCATTATCCTGAGCAAATATTTTACTGCTCATTGTAATGGTATAGATGAGTAAAATAATAAATATATGTCTCATGCATCTTACTTTATCAGCGGTAGAACTTCATTATTATTACTTTTATGACTTCGCGTTTTACCATGCTGTCCAACACCTGTTTCCAATGGACTCTGTAAAGATTGTAACAAAGTATTTGTAAATTGAATTGCCCAATCGCTTCTTTGCTGCTTAGTCATTGCATCAAACTTAATACCATTAAACTCTCCATTAAACTCTGTCATTATTGTATTTACTATAGCATGACCAAACTCGTGTAGTGTAGCATGATCATCGCCAAAAATTCTAGTTCCAGCTTCCGTTTCCAAAGAAATTCCGTTTGATATTAGCTTCGGCGTAATAACAATCTCATTGGATGATGGAGTGACGGCTAAAATCAATGGCAAATTGCCTAACTCATTATTTCCTATACTCTTTGACGAACTATAACTAAATGTCATTGCCTCTCCATCATTAACTATGCCTCCGATTTGCAAATTGCCTTCAGCATCAATGCGGGCAGATGTATATGAGTTTACCGTAATTAATGTTTGAGTTGTAGATTTGACTAATATTTCGTTGATATAGTGAAATATAAGCGTTTGCTGTGGTGTTATATCTTTAGGTAAAACGCCACTGTGAATTAGTACATTATTGACAAAACTAAAACCATGCTGGTTACCAAAAGCATAGTTAAGTGTTCTTAATACTAGAGCTTGTGAAGCAGAGGAATATGCCTTTACTTCCATACCATCGGGATCAATAAAGAGGATGGGGCTATTTGATGAATAAGAATAAGGAGAAGTATCAGGAAACTTGCTCGCCTTAAAATCTGGCTTATTTGATATTCCCAATCTTACATCTAACCATCGATCACCTAAGTCTACCCGATTACCTGTCCCTGTAACTTCTTTTAGAATTTCGTGGGATCCAAAACCATAGTTATAATTATCAGCATATAAGACTCTTCCCGGCATCCCCATCCCGAAGGGATAATAATCAGTCGCAGAAATCATGGAAGCATTAAAATAATCCCACAATCCATCACTGGTCGTATCGATCGGAACCGGCTTGTCACTGATGACTGTCATGACGTTACCGAGGTGATTACTCAGCTCATAGCGTTTATTTCCCACAGGACTCAGGTAGACAGATGGAGCCGTCGCGGTGGTGCAGGTTGCACATACTAACGTATCCGCTGTGGTCAGCATGCCCAGGCGATTAGTGCCGTATAAATTAAACTCGCTAAGGACAATGGTATCTCCGCCCAAGAGATCATATACCGCCAACGGATTTCCCTGCGCGTCCCGTACATAGTGCGTGGCGCTCTGACGAATAACCGATCCGCTGCCGTCCAGATGGTACAATCGTTTCTCGATCCGGTTGCCCATCGGGTCGTAGCGGAACTTCATGGCGATTGATTTGTTCGTGTTCTTCAACGAATCCAGCTTGCCGTAATTGTTCCAATACATCGTCAAACCCTCCGAGACATCCCCGGTCAGGTTGCCGTTGCCATCGTAAGTATAGTTATTCGGCGATTGAGAATCAAGGTCTTCGGCATAATTGGCCGAATTTACCCCGTCTGTGACGTGGTTCAGCCGGTTCGTGCCTGCATCGTAGTGGTAATGGAGGCTGTCCATATCCAGGACCATGGGTGCTTCGTCCACCCCATTTCTGAGGTATTCCAGGATATTCCCGTTAGGATCATACGACAAGCCTTCATCGTAACGCTTGTCCTGCGTCCCTCCGGTCACGAAGAGGTTGTCGGCCCGGTTCCACCAATTGTGATAGGTTTGTTTACCCACCAGCCGGTTCAGCTGGTCGTACCGGTATGAATATTTGTATAGTGAGTTCCCTCGTTGAAGTTGCCGGCCACCGGTGAAACTTGTCCGATCGGCTCGTAGTCGCCATCGTGATAACCCAGCGAATAGGAGAACGCATCACGTCCGAATTGCGGATTGGCTGAGCCAGTAGGCAAGTAGGAACGGGACGAAGTAAAACCATCCGAGGAAGTGGCTTCTAAAATTGCCGATGTGCTGGAGGTGAGCTTGGATTTCCTGCTCGGTAAAACTTCCGTGGAGCTGGATAAGAAAACCCTAAAACGCCTGCAGGATGTTCAGAAGCTGAACGAAGCGGACAAGGCGCACGTCTTTGAGATGGTGGATGCTTTCCTCAGAGACAGGAAAATGAAAAAGGCGTATTCGGAATAAGGAAAAATTCCGGACAGGCCAGTTTTCGCATTCTATTTATACCAACCGTCCTTAATCTTTTCTGCCTTTGTAAAATAATCTTTCCAGTATTGGTGTCTTATCTCACCAGAGGGATATAAGCAAATAATTTTCTCTTTAGGCTTATCAATTTCTGGACTACTCAATTCAAAAATTACAAAGTCGCCTAAAGAAGCATCCTGTTTGATGCTGTAAACGTTTGCCCTATGAAATACGGAAGTAATTTTATCACTGATTATCTTGACAAAAACATACGCCTGCGTACTATCAACATTATTAGCTTTTGCATACTTCACCACATCATACCAATTCGGGTTCATTATTATTTCTCTTTCTTTCAAGGTATCATAGGCTGGTATTCGATAGTAAATGTCTCTTAGCAATATCCCAAAAGAGTATGCCGCATCTTCTTTGTTTCTAACAGCAATATTTACACCTCTCAACGTTTCCAAGTCATCTAAAGAAAGGCTGTCAATAAACTTATATTTCTCGGTTTCTTCCACAGTTGTTTGACTATTACAAGAGCAAAGCACCGACAACAGAGACATGAATAAACTTAGGAGTTTTACCATAGGATCACTATTTAACAGGATAATTGTAACCTCCTTTTATTGCTCTTTGATCGGCTTCTGCATCTAATAAAGGCACATCTTTCCCTGGGTTATCAGATCGGCCATTAACAGCATTATTAAGATGGGCTGTTGATTTAAGAGTAATAAGAGAGAAGCCTAACATTTTCCCTGAGTGTCCCCAAAGGAAATTTCCAAAATCCATATCATTATACCCTGCTCCAAAACCCGTGCTTCCAGAAGCAGGTTTAACCACGTGAAGGTATCCACTTTTAACAATGGGGCTCGTTGAGTAATGATCCAACAACCCAGTGCTTTTGCCTGACAGAATGGATTCGTCACCTACTGGTCTGCTTTCCCTTTCAATATAGGTCCATGGACTATTTTGGGCTTCTGGAGTTTTAACCCCATTAAAATCCATTGCAGCGTCAATATCATTTTCCGTAATTAACGTTGCTTTCATGCTTCCGCTTACAATAGCTTCCCTGTCTAAATCCAAATCATTGAACGTGAAGTTTACAGGGTCACTATATGTGTAAGAGGTTAAGTTTCCGTCCTTATCATAATTGGAAGTGGATGTTTGAAAAAACTGACCAATCACGTCTTTTTTGCCATCATCAAATTTTCTAAAGAATGAACCGTCCAGCCTAAACTGATATGCTGTATCTCCCAATACATCTACAAACCAGATCGGGTTATTGGCATAAATGGCATAATTAGATATGGAAGGGTTCGGCTTAGGGTCTTGGTTCCACCTTCTCAAAATTCGCGGATCCATTTCCCAGAATAGTGCTGTGTAATGGTTTCCTACACCAGATATTTCATCCGTTTTCTCTTGGCCACCGTGTCCGAATCGGTAGTCAGAAGCATTGTAGTTCCTTCCAGGCATCAACATCCCGAAGGGATAATAATCAAAACCGTATAAGTAGTTGATCGAAAGCATGATACGCTGATCGAAAAGACCCGGGAAAGATACATTTTTCGATCATATTCCATCAATTCAAGGCTGGTTTTTCCTCTAAGAGGGCGTAGAATTTCAAAGTTTCCGTATCGAGTTGGTCCTGGCTGATGTCCACATACCGGAAGAATTCGGCGCTGTTGGGTGCATGGCCGGAGATTTTGCGCACCAGGTGTTCGGCCATGCCGCTGGCCAGTAGCATGGAGATGGCGCTTCTGCGCATCGTGTGGGAGGTGATGAGGTCACAGAATCGAAAGTGAGTTTTGTTGGTTGGGTCTTTAAAGACCATGCGCGGGCGGCCATCACGGTTTCGCCAAAGGATGTGTGGTTCGGTCCAGCCCGCAGCCTCTCCCAGCAGTTTTAGACGTTTGTTCAGACAGGAGTTACTGATGTGGGGTAAGAGACGGATTCCTCTTGAACGGTACCGGCGAAAGATCTCGAGAACATACGCCGGTAGAGGGATTCGAAGCAATGAGCCGGTTTTACGACTGGCAATAACCAGGTAGGTAGCCGAACCGGTCTGCTCAAGGTTGGACCGTTGGAGTGACAAAAGATCGGACACCCGCAAACCGGTAGAACAACCGACCAGGAAGATGTCGCGGGCCTGTCGCAGTTCCGGGCTGAGGCGTTGCAACAGTCCGTGATCCTGAAGCAAGGAACGGATGCGATGTAACGGCACCACAACGATGGGTACGGGTTCTTTGCGCACGAAGAACAGCCGGGGAATATTACCCAACTCCCAACCGTGCGCCACCTCCAGGTAGCGCAAAAATGTTTTCAGATGCTTGAAATGAAAGCCGAGATAATTATCGGATCGGACGTTGTGCCTTCTCAGGAATTCAGAAAATCGTCGGATGAACCTTTTCCAACGAGCGTTTTCACGCTCCACCTGCTTGAGACTGAGCCGATGGTGGTCGTGTAACAACAAATCGGTACCGCACTCGATTTGGAAGGCTTTGATCTTTTCCAGGGTGGCACGGTAATTCTGGACACTACCGGTAAGTAGTTTGGTGCCATCGGGCTTGCGCCGCAAGCCAGAAGCGCTCTCATGGATAAATTGCTCGAATGCCTGTACTAATGGCAGTTGAGCGGCACCTGGTCGAGAAGCCATCTTGAGTTTTTCCGGGCAACGAATCCGGATGGATCAATATTGCAAAAGGACAGGCCTGCCTTGAACAGCCTACTAACCGGGCGGCATTGGGTGCCGTGATGCGATGATTTTGCTGCATGTAGATCGAAAGTAGCATGCGGGGTTAAAAGCGTTTCCTCTTTTGGCGGCACAGCCTTTCCCTTTTTGTCGTTAAACGCCCAATGACCCAAGCGATATTACATGAATGCCGTCTTTTCGCGTATAACTGATCCCGGTTCCGGTAATGATGTTGAGCGATTTCGGTGGCGCAATCTTTTTAGTATCAAGGATCGAGACAAACTTCAGGAGATTCTTCGCGGCTGCCTCAATTTGTCCGCTCCCCAGTTTTATTTCGAATGCACACCAATCTCCATTGTATTTTTGAACGATACTGTCGATTTCTAATCCGCTGGAATCCCGGTAATGATAGACCTTGGCATCGTTAGCCTGTGCATAGACCCGCAAGTCGTGGGTGACCAGTGATTCAAATAAAAAGCCGGTGAAATGCAAATCGTTTAAAAGGGATTGCTCATTGGCTCCCAGGGCGGCGACTGCCAACGCGACATCGGTAAAGTGATGCTTGGAAGATTTACGCAAGGAATAGGATGAACGAATATGTGTATTCCACGCAGGCTGCTCCTCGATGATCATGAGGCGCTTCAACGCGTCGAGATAATCGTAAATGGTCGGCCGGGTGATGGAGGTTCTTTCTTTTTCCCGGATATCGCTTTCTAACCTGGTGATCTCCGCAAGCGTGGCGGTGTTTCTTCCGATGGACCGGAGTAGACTTCTTACTTTATTTGGATCTCGTTTGATTTCCGAAACACGACTCATGTCCACTTCGGCAAGCAACTCAACATAAGCACGATTTATATCCGTTGCCTGTTGTACAGACTTGTCGATCAGGGAGGGAAAACCACCGATGATCAACCGTTCAAGGATGAATTCAAGCGCTGTCGGCTGGTCAATCACATCAATACTTTTTCCTTCAAAGAGATTCGCCAAACTGACGGCTCCGGTCGAGTAGCCCAGTTCCTGCCAGGTCATCGTGCGCATTTCAACAATGGTAAAACGCCCCGCCCCGGAATGCATCCTGACCGTCTCTTCCGGATTCGCCGAGCCGGTTAAGATGAATTGTCCGGGTTGTCGCCGGTCATCGATTTCATGTCGTATGTAGTCCCATAGCTTAGGTTGAGCTTGCCATTCGTCGATCAGCCTTGGTGTCTCTCCCAATAACAAACGCCTGGGAGCCGTATCGATCAGCGCAGGAACCTGTTCGTCCTGATCAACGCGCAGGGTACTTCCGGCAATTTGCTTGGCCGACTCGGTCTTACCGCAAGCCTTCGCGCCGCGAACCAGCACAGCACCGGAAGCGGATAATTTTCGTCTTAATTCTAAGTCGGTGATTCGGGCAAGGTATGGCATCAGGACAATGTTTTCATTCAAATTTAGGCATAATTTACATAATTTTAGTCAAGTGATTTACAAAAATGTAAAATAATATCTTACATATTTTCAATTTTTATCGCGTTTCCTGGCGTTTGCATCGTTTTTCCCTTATTCTCCAAAACTTGCCCGAACCCTGTTTTAGATCTTACCATACCTATATTGAACTGACAACAAATGTTCAACATCCTGGAACGTGAATGTGTCTGAACCGGTTGATTAACTCCGTTGTAAGGAACTGGAAGGTGCCCGACCTACAGCAGACCTCGCTTATATGGTTGATCACTGTCCGCTGCTCAAAGCCTGAATCCTGCAGGAAACCGGAAGCGTACTTTCGGGTTAAGTCGTGCATTTGTTCCCGCTCCTATGGATGCTTCTTTAGGCTACTGTATAGGGTTGCGGATACAACGCGTGCTATTCGCGGGATTTATCTACCTGTTCGGCGTACATTTCTAACGCAAAGGTTCGAGATGGCAATGCAGCGGCTCGCACCCGGGTGTATGTATTCCTATCCATGACCACTTCCCGATCAATTCGCACCTGGACCTGGCTGCTGGCACTGCTGGTGCTGGCGGATCTCATCTATTCGTTTATCCAATTCGGTCGTTTTCCATTGGATGGTGATATCGCTTCAGTCGTCGTGCCGTCTGAAGCTTATCAGCGCGTGCTGAGCGATCCGTTCGGTTTCGGTCTTTGGAAAGACTTCCAGCCGTATTACGCGACCAATCGCTATTTCGCCCACGCGTCTATGCAGTGGTGGTTCCTGCATGCTCCGGACTGGTTCAGGCCGTTCGCCGATCCGGTGGATGCGGTGTACGCCGCCTGCTCCCTGATCAAACTGATCGTGCAACTTTCCCTGCTCTTTTTCTTGTCCTCACTCGTTGCCGGAAACCAACGCGTTACGTCATCGGCCTGGATCGCCGCGGCGTTCTGCATAGAACCATTGTTCCAGAACTACGGCTTCAACACCAGCATGGGGGTGATCGACCGGGCCATTGCCTACACCTGTTTCTACGCGCTTCCTTCGGCTTTCATCGCGGGATACATCCTGCTGCAGCGAAGATGGACTGCCCGATCGCGGATGAGTCGTGTGTTGTTGCTCTTGCTGCCGGTGATCATGGCCTTTCAGGGTCCGCTTTCGCCCGCGATCGGCTGCCTCTTGGGCGGCGCACACCTGATGGAGCGTTGGATGATGCAAAAGCAGGGATGGACGGATCGTCCGCTGCTCCGTGGCTGGAGCCTATCGTGGGCATGGTGGTTCGTGTTGTCGTGCTATTCACTCTGGCTCGGTTCGTTCAATGCGGAAAACCCAGCCAACGGACCGTCGTTGATCGGTCGGTATGGATTACTCCTCCAGGGACTGACCGACTATTTTTTCAGTTATCCATCCTTGATCGTTGTCCTGTCGGTGGTGCTGGTCAGTTACGTTCATGCCGCCAGGAAGGAAATGCTCACAAAAGAAGTGAAGTACTTTTTCACGGCTTCAGGATTGCTGGTCCTGGCTTATCTGCTCCTGCTGCCCTTTGGTGGTTATCGGACGTATCGTCCGCTGATCGTCCGCATCGACACCTTGCAACCGGTGATGCTCTGGTTGTTCGGCTGGTTCGGTTTTTTCGCTTCGCGGCTGTTGATCGCCTTCATTCGTACACCCGCTACACAGGTCGCTGGAGCAGGGGTGCTGGTGGTGATACTTTACTTCACGATCGCGGATGCCTCCCTGATGAAACTCAACCGGGAAGAGCGACGCTACCTGCACCAACTGATGCATGCTTCCCAACCCGTCGTTCAACTGCCGGATGACCAACCCGTCATGGGATGGTGGCCGATCCGGAACCTGGAGGAATCCCGCCTGAACTGTATGCTTTTGAATCATTGGGGCGTTATTCCGGCCGATCGGCGATATTTTCAGGCTTCGGGGCCGGGGAAATAAGGGGTTGATGGCTCAAAGCCGCTCCCAGCCTGCTTTTCGGCAACTTGTTTAACATAATGATTTCTGATTTTCAGTAGTTTAGCATGAAGCTATCGAATCGAAAGGGCAGTAGCTGCTACGCCCTTGAGTATCCCGGCAAAAAACGCAGTTGTAAGATTTGGCTCAGATTGCTTCCTGCTCCGATTGAAATGCATACAATTTCGTAACACACACCAATGACCCTCTCATGCACCGTTTTTTTTCGGGCCAGGCCATCTTTCGGCTTTGGCTGTTGCTCTTATGCTTTTCATTGAATACCGTCAGTGCGCAGATCCGCATCAACGAGATTCAACCGTCTAACCTTGCGACCTTCCTCGACGAGTACCAGGAGTCGGATGATTGGATCGAATTGTTCAACAGCGGAAGTTCTCCGGTTGACCTGAACGGTTACGCGATCTCGGACGATTCACTCGACTTGCGGAAGTTCGTCTTTCCGTCGTATTCGCTCGGACCGCAAGACCACCTGCTGCTGGTGGCTGCCGATCCGGTGAAAACGGAGATCACCGCCACCTGGCAAACCGCCGTGCGGGAGAACGATACCTGGCGTTACCGCGCCAACACTTCCGCGCCACCCGATACGAACTGGCGCAACACGTCCTTCAACGACGGTTCCTGGAATTCCGGTACCGGAGGCATCGGCTACGGCGATGGGGATGACGGTACGACCATCTCCACCACGATATCGGCCTATTCTCGCCGTACATTCTCCATTGCCGATACAGCGAAGATCCTCGACGCGGTATTCCATGCCGATTACGACGACGCTTTCGTCGCCTACCTCAATGGTATCGAGATCGCCCGCGCCAACATCGGCGTACCCGGAATTCGTCCCGCCTGGAATGCCGTCTCGGCCAGTTCGCACGAAGCGGTGATGTACCAGGGACAGTTACCCGATTCTTTTCATGTGGACGCAGCGACACTGAAGGCTGCACTCTTGCCCGGGAATAATGTCCTCGCGATCGAGGTCCATAATTTGAACTCCACCAACACCGACCTCAGCGGTCGTTTCTGGTTGAGCTTCCTGTGCAATCCCGGCGCGGGTTCCTTCTACAGTCTTCCTTCCTGGTTCCGCGCTCCGGCGAAGATGTATTTCCATACGGGTTTCAAACTGAGTCGGACCGGTGAGACGGTCTGGCTTTCCGATCCTGCGGGAAACGTCCTTGACTCGAAAGCTACCGGAAGTCTCGAAGCGGACCATTCCGTTGCCCGCATTCCCGACGGTGGCTCCTGGTGCCTCACGGACCAACCGACACCCGATGCTTCGAACAACACCTCTTCCTGCGGAAGCGGGTATGCCGGCATTCCCGTCTTCTCGAAGGCCGCGGGTTTCTATGCATCCGCGCAATCGCTGACGATCACCACCACCTATCCGGGCGGACAGGTACGCTATACGCTCGACGGCAGTGATGTGACATCCTCATCTCCGCTTGCTTCCGGTCCGATCACCTTGAACGATACCGCCATCACCGTACGCGCCCGGGTGTTCGCCTCCGGCGTATTGCCGGGTACTACCATTACGAACTCATATTTCATCGGTGTGAACAGTCGCTTGCCGGTGTATTCTCTGACCACCGATCCCGACAACCTCTGGGATTACAACACCGGCATATACGTCGAAGGACCCAACGCCGATCCGAACACTCCGCACTGGGGCGCCAACTACTGGATGGATTGGGAAAAGCCGGTCACGGTCGAGTTCTTCGACCGCGCGCGCCAGCGTGCTTTTCGTTTCAACGGCGGACTGCAGATTACCGGCGGCTGGTCGCGTTCCGCGCCGCAAAAGAGCTTCGAGATCAGCCTCGGCGATCGCTACGGTTTGTCGAGCCTCGACTACCCGATGGAGTCGTTGAAACCCTGGATGACCGGCTGGGATAATTTCATCCTGCACATGACCGGCAATGATCGGTCGAATGCGCGCATGCGGGATCCCCTCATGCAACGACTTCTCCGAACGACGTTCAACGATTATGTGGCCTATGAGCCTTGTCTCCTGTTCCTCAACGGCGGCAACTGGGGCGTGTACTATACCCGGGAGAACGACGACCATCACTGGGTCAAACTCAACTACGGCTACGACGACGATGAGATCGACCTCCTGAAGGAAAGTTATTTCGCTTCCGGCATCGAGGTCAAGCGTGGAAGCACCGATGCCTTTTGGAAGTTGTACAACTATGCTACGACGGTTTCGCCCTCCGATCCTGCCTACTACGATTCCGTCGCGTCCATGCTGGACCTTCAGAACATGGCCGATTACTTCATCGCCGAAACCTACTATCCGAACGACGACTGGATGGGGGGAGGCAACAACAACCTGAAGCTCTGGCGGCCCCGGAAGGAAGGAGGCAAATTCCGCTACCTCATCTACGACCTCGACTTCGGTTTGGGCCTGTACGGTTCGGTCACGAATAACATGTTGTCCGTGGCCCGCAATCCCAGCCCGCAGAATTACAACTCCGACATCTTCGACGCGCTGACGCAGAACACGGTCTTCCGTCGCTACTTCATCAACCGTTACGCGGACCTGATCAACACCATCTTCCTGCCGTCGAACGTGCAGCAGGTGGCGTATATGTATCGGGATACGATCTCGACCGACATGGCGTACCAATTCGCCTGGGGCAGCAATAACTCCGACTGGCTCAGCAACATTCAAAGCATGCTGACCTTTGCCAGTCAGCGACCTTCGAACGTGCGCGGACAAATTCAAAGTGAGTTCGGACTCTCCGGTCAGGTCACGCTGACGCTCCAGGTCCAACCGGCCGGTGCCGGACGTATCGAGATCTCCACGATCACCCCGACATCCTATCCCTGGTCCGGCGTTTACTTCAATGGCAATCCGGTGACGATCACCGCCATTCCCAACCCTGGTTATTCGTTCGATCACTGGCGTTCCAACACGACCATCAGCTCGAACAACCCGAACCGTTCGGTCACCTATAATTTCACTTCCAGCGACGCGATCACGGCCTACTTCAACGGCAGCGCGGCCGCTGCGCAGGTCGAATTCAGCGAGATCAATTTCAACAGCGATTCCGCCTGGAACACCGGCGACTGGATCGAGTTGCGCAACCCTGCTGCTTTCGATCTTGATATCTCCGGTTGGAAATTCCGCGACGATGCCGATAATCATACCTACACCCTTCCGACCGGCACCGTACTCCCGGCGGGCGGTTACCTGGTCCTGGCCTCGGATCTTGACAAGTTCGCTTCGATCAATCCGGCAGTAACCAATGTGATCGGCGACTTCGGATTTGATTTCAATAATGGAGGCGAAGAGCTCCGGCTCTTTAACCGCGATGACCAATTGTTCGGCTCGGTCTTCTATGACGACTTCGCGCCCTGGCCGGTTACCGCCGATGGAGCCGGCTTCACACTCGAGCGTGTCGCCGGGTCTGCAGATCCCAATGATCCGGCCAGTTGGTTCGCCGGCTGCTACGGCGGTTCTCCTGGACGCGCCTATGGTGCGCCAACCATCGGACTCACCGCTGCTGGCACGACACAGCTTTGTCAGGGAGCAACCGTCACGCTGACGGCATCTCCCGCCAACGCGACAACTTATCAGTGGCAGCGCGACGGTGTCGATATTCCCGGTGCGACCGCGGTCGATTACGTCGCCTCCCTTACCGGTGTCTATCGTGCGCGGGTGAACGCGGGCGGATGTACCGGACTGAGTGACACGCTGCGGGTAACCGTTTCGGCGATCAGTTCACTCTCGTCAACCACCGGCGCTTCCCGTTGCGGTGACGGCAGTGTGCAATTGCAGGCTGTGTCCACCAGCCCGATCGAATGGTACGATGCCGCCAGCGGCGGGACCTTGGTAGGAACGGGCACGAGCTTTACCACACCGGTACTTCAGACAACGACGACCTACTATGCCCAGGCCGCAGGCAACTGTCCCGGCCCGTTGGTGGCGGTGACCGCGGTAGTGAATGCCGTTACCGCGGATCCGGTAACACAAGACGATAGTCGCTGCGGCGATGGCAGCCTGACGCTTACTGCAACCGATACGGCCGCTGTGCGTTGGTATGCAACCGCAAGTGGTGGCAGCGTACTGGCTTCGGGCTACACATTCGTCACGCCCGCCCTGACCACCACGACGACCTATTACGCGGAAGCAGGAACGCTTTGTCCGAGTAACCGCGTGCCGGCGGTTGCAACGATACTTCCGCTTACCGCCGATCCGGTCACACAGTCGGACAGCCGCTGCGGACCCGGCTCGGTAACGCTGACGGCAACCGATACCGCGCAGATCCGCTGGTACGATGCGCCGGTCGGCGGCACCTTGCTGGCTACCGGTAGTAGCTTCACTACCCCGATACTGACCGCAACGACCACCTACTACGCGGAGGCCGGCGATGTTTGCCCGAGCCAGCGGATTCCTGCCGATGCGATCATTATTAGCGGCGCTGCTCTTCCTGCAACGCAGGATGCCACCCGATGTGGTCCGGGTACGCTCTTGCTGACGGCCACACCGGGCGATACCGCGACACTGTATTGGTACGATGCCGCTGTTGGTGGGACATTGCTTTCAACCGGTAACACCTACACGACGCCGGTCCTCAACACCTCCACGACGTACTATGTTCAGGCCGGAATAAGTTGTCCGTCGGCGCGCATCTCCGTTGACGCGATCATCACCTCGAACCCGGTCGATCCGCAGGTAACTGGCGCGCAACGATGCGGCAGCGGAACGCTGACACTCGCTGCCGTCAGCAGCGATCCGGTCTCCTGGTACGACGCCCCCGGCGGCAACCTGTTGGGAACAGGCTTGAGCTTTACCACGCCTTCGATCAGTGTCGATATCACGTACTACGCGCAGTCCGGCAGCGGCAGTTGCCTGAGCAACTTCATACCGGTCTTGGCACAGATCAATCTGGTCAGTGTTGATCCGGTCGTCACCGGCGGTTCGGTTTGCGGATTCGGCCAGGTGCTGCTGACCGCCAGCGCCGCTGATCCGATGAGTTGGGCGGCGACACCGGGAGGAGCCGTGGTCGAAACCGGCGGAACCTACCTCACGCCCATCATCGCGGTGAACACCACGTACTATGTGCAGGCCGGGACACTTTGTCCAAGCAACTGGGTGGCGGTAACTGCCACGGTGCATGCACTGCCGTCGCCGGATCTCGGCCCCGACCTGCTGATCGCCTCCGGTGATTCTGCGGTACTCGATCCGGGCGCCGGATTCAGCGGGTATCTCTGGTCGGATGGGTCAACGCTGCAAACCCTGGTGGTGAATTCGGATGGTACGTATGCGGTATCGGTGACCGATGCCAACGGTTGTTCGGCTTCCGATACGGTCGTGGTGAATGTCGCTACGGCAGCTGCGAACCTGACGCCGCGCGATCTGCGGGTGATCGCGTATCCCAATCCGGCGGGCGACCACTTGTTGCTCTTGCACAACGGACTGCAGGGTGAGGTCGGCATCACGGTGTACGACGGAGCCGGAAGGATCGTGCTCTACGATGTGCCGAGGCTTACGGCCGAAACACTCTATCGGATCGATACCGGTTCATGGCCTTCCGGCCTGTACCGATTGCGGGTCGAGTTCGAAGGAAAGGTGTGGAATCTGCCGGTGGTGATCGCGCACCGTTGATTCAACCGAAGAGCAGCGAAAAGACCTCTTCCACTTTCGATACGGCATGAATGCGGATGCCTTTGAAGCGGGAGAGGTCGAGCCCCTTCTTGTTGTACTTGCTGATGATGATCTGTTCGAAGCCGAGCTTCTCGGCTTCGCCGATCCGTTGTTCGACGCGAGCCACCGGCCGGATCTCTCCGCTCAGTCCGACTTCCGCGGCAAAACAGATCTTCGGCGTGATCGCGATGTCTTCGTTGGAAGAAAGGATCGCGCAGATGACGGCCAGGTCGATCGCCGGATCCTCCACGCGGATGCCACCGGCCAGGTTCAGGAATACATCCTTCGCGCCCAGCCGGAAGCCGCAACGTTTCTCGAGTACGGCCAGCAACATGCTGAGACGACGAAGATCGAATCCCGTCGAAGAACGCTGGGGCGTGCCGTACACCGCCGAGCTGACCAGTGCCTGCGTCTCGATGAGCAAGGGGCGAACGCCCTCCATCGTCGCGGCGATCGCGACTCCGCTCAGTAACTCTTCGCGTTGAGCGATGAGCACCTCCGAAGGATTGGATACCTCGCGCAAGCCGCTGCTTTGCATTTCGTAAATACCCAACTCGGCGGTCGATCCGAAACGGTTCTTGACCGAACGGAGGATGCGGTAGAGGTGGTGCCGGTCGCCTTCGAATTGCAGGACCGTATCGACCATGTGTTCGAGGATCTTCGGTCCGGCGATGGTGCCGTCTTTGGTGATGTGTCCGATCAGGAAAACCGGTACGCCCGACTGTTTGGAAAAGCGAAGCAGTTCAGCCGTGCATTCGCGGATCTGCGAAACGCTTCCGGGCGAGGATTCGATCTTATCGGTGAAAATCGTTTGAACGGAATCAATGACCAGCAAGCCCGGATCAGTCTCGGCAACCTGCTGAAAGATGTTTTCGAGTTGGGTCTCGGTCAGCACATAGAACCGGTCGTTGCGCAGCTTCAGCCGATCGGCGCGCATCTTGATCTGCTGCTCGCTTTCTTCTCCGCTGACATACAGGACCGGTACTCCTTTCATACCCAGGGCGACCTGCAGCACCAGGGTGGATTTACCGATCCCCGGTTCGCCACCCAACAACACCAGCGATCCAGGTACCAGTCCGCCGCCCAGCACGCGATTCAGTTCCGCATCCGGCAAGACCACGCGTTTCTCACCACCGGCGCTGATGTCCTGCAGCAATTGCGGCTTCGGCGTCTTGCGTTTACGGTCGTCGGGCTTCTTCCAGAGATTCGCGGAAGTTTCTTTTTGGACCACCTCTTCCACATAGGTGTTCCATTGCCCGCAGGATGCGCAACGTCCGACCCACTTGGGTGACTGGGCGCCACAATTCTGGCAATAGAAGACGGTTTTCGCTTTGGCCACGGCGCGCCGAAGTTACGCCAATTCTACGTTGCGTTCAGAGTCGGCTGGCTATAACCGTTCCATAAAATGAGAAAAGCGAAGGGGATGCCTTCGCTTTTCAAATGAGGGGGATAGAGGAATCAGTCTTTTCTTGAAAAGTCGAGTTCCATGATACCGGTTGCTCCGTTATGGTCAGTAGCGATCACGAAGACGTTGCTGCTTAGTTCAACGATCTGCCATTCGCCATTCAATTCATCCAGCACCAGACTAAAGTCTTCAAACTTGACATATGATTTCATCAGGGTTGTCCTGATCGTATAGTGACCGGTATCGATCGGTGTCATGACGCTGCCAAGCATCTGGCTTCGAATGATGGTATTCTCCCGGAATGCCCATTCTTCAGCCGGATTCGTTCGCGGAATGGGAATCAGATTCCAGGTACCTTCCAGTTCTTTCTCAACGCTCTTTTCAGATTTGAGCATTTCAACTTTCTCACAACCAGACAAGCCGGCAGTAATAAGAAACAGCGCGAGGATGAGGATCCTTTTCATGATACTGGTTTTATGAAAGATACGGAATAAAGTTGTTCAAAATCCTTCACCTTTCTTACGGACGGCTTTTTCCGTCCAAAATCCGCTTTTCTATGGCACTTGTTGAATATCCGGGTAGGAACTCGATGGTCTTGACCCGCCCGCCGGAGGCCAATACAAGATCGGCTCCCACGATGTTTTCCAGCGAATAGTCGGCACCTTTTACCAACACATCCGGCATGACCTTGCGGATCAGCTCAAGCGGGGTGTCTTCACCAAAGAAGATCACCGCGTCCACGAAGTGCATACTCGCCAGCAACATCGCGCGTTGCACTTCATCGTTGATCGGACGGTGCGGACCTTTCAGCCGGCGGGTGCTTTCATCCGTATTCAAACCGATGACCAGGACGTCGCCCTCATCCGCCGCACGCGCCAGGTAATCGACGTGCCCCAGGTGCAGGATATCGAAGCATCCGTTGGTGAAGACGATGCGCTTACTCAGGAAGCGCTGCAGGCTTACCCAATTGGCGACCTGCTCCGGTGCGAGAATTTTCCGGCGGATGATATCAAGCGTTGCCATCGACCTGTTTGCGTTGCATGAACACTAAGATACCGAAACAGATGCTACCCAGGATGAGGACCACCAGTGTCTGGGAGGTATGCATCAGGGTGGCAAAGGCCAGCCCGTGTGTCTGCGTCAGTCCGTAGAGCATCAGTCCGCGGGAAACCAGCAGGTGATAGGCGCCAATGCCTCCCTGTACAGGCGCCGACATCCCCATCCCGCCGACGACCAGGACAAACAAGCCGGCTGCCGGACTGAGCTGATCGGTTGCGGGTAGCGCGAAGAAACAGGTGTACGACATCAGGAAGTACATCACCCAGATCAGCACCGTATGAAAGAGAAATGCCCACGGACGATCCAGCTTGCGTACGGAACGGAATCCTTCGAGAATGCCCTGTAACATTCCGGTGAGACGTTGCAGGAATCCTGCCTTCGGGGTGCCGGCGGCACGGGACCGTCGCTTCCACCAGATGATGAAGAGCGTGACGGCGACAAGCGTCGCCCACACGAACGGATTACCGAAAAGCCCCGACAGCTTCTCGCCGAGCGGTCCGAAAAGGTTGTCGTGGAGAAATCCACCGAGCCGTTCGCGTTCCAGCAAGGCGGTACCCAGCATGCACGCGGCGAGGGACAACACATCAATGACTCGCTCTACGATCACGGTACCAAGCAGTCGGTCGAAGGGCATGCCGGTGGCGCGACTGAGCGAACCGCAGCGGGTCACCTCACCTAAGCGGGGTAAGGCCAGATTGGCGAGATAGCCGGTCATCAGGCTGAGCGAGGTTACGCCCAGTCCGGGATGATACCCCAGCGGGCGCATC
The DNA here is from genome assembly GCA_016713765.1 of Bacteroidota bacterium. Taxonomy (NCBI): domain Bacteria; kingdom Pseudomonadati; phylum Bacteroidota; class Bacteroidia; order Candidatus Pollutiaquabacterales; family Candidatus Pollutiaquabacteraceae; genus Candidatus Pollutiaquabacter; species Candidatus Pollutiaquabacter sp. The sequence goes on along the minus strand of JADJON010000003.1, from coordinate 856,733 downwards.
AGCAACCGCCAGCGTTCAGCACGGCTGAGAAAGGCAATGAGCGACGCGGCTACGGAGAGCAACAACCAGCCCCAACGGATTTCGGAAAATTCGGAAAGGGTAGCGCGGAGGTCGACACCCCGGAACGACCACCACAACAGCAATCCGGCGATCGCCAGGAGCAGCAGGTTGCGGAAGATGGACAGCGCTTTTTTTTGCACGATCAAGAAGGATGCACGCGGTTGTGTGCATCCGGGAAGATCAGCGTCGGCTTGAACGTCTTCGCTTCTTCGAAATCCATCAGCGCATACGAGACGACGATGACAACGTCGCCGACCATTGCTTTACGGGCGGCAGGACCGTTCAGACAGATCTGTCCGGTGCCGCGCTTGCCCTTGATCACGTACGTATCGAATCGCTCGCCGTTGTTGACGTTCAGAACGTCAACATTCTCGTTCTCGATCAGTCCGGCGGCATCCATCAGGTCTTCATCGATGGTGATGCTGCCAACATAGTTGAGATCGGCTTCGGTTACCTTGACGCGGTGTATTTTGGATTTCAGTACTCGGATCATCATAGCGGGCTGCAAACCTACGGACTTCAGCGCATTCGGCCAAACCTTGTGAACAGGTAATTAATTGAATTTCAGAATATTGACCAGGTTCCGGCATTGTTGCGAACCATGCTGCTCATACGCAGGCGGACGAAAGGCGTTTCACGAAAGAGAAGAACGCCCGGAACCGGATTCGACCGGAAGTGCCGCCGGCTCGTAGGCGGAGATCCGGTCCAGGTGAACGGCAACGGATCCTTCTTCACGGCGTCCAGCATGGAGATGAATCGGGCACCTACCACGATTTCATTGGCCTTGTAGCTGGTGCGGGAATGCACGTTGTTGGCAAAGGTCTCTTCGTACGCCTGCAACAACACCAACAGCTCCGTACGGTTGTTCACGAAGTCGTCGGCACTCCAGCCGAGCATCGGACTTTCGTCGTCGATCGGGTGTACGATGGTCCAGGATGTGGTGAGCAGGTTGACGCGCGTGAACTCGAGCTTGAGGTTGGCGAATTTTCGCACCGGCTTCCCGGCTTCCTGCAACACCTACGACATCACGATGCTTGCCTGGATGTCGATGAGTTCGCTGCGATGCTTTTTCGCGACGCGCAGCATCAGCGCGCTGCGGTCGCGATAGGGCGCCACCACCGCCTGTTCACTGTACAACAAACGGACGACCGGTCGGCTGAACCGTCCGTACAACAAACCGGTCGCGACGGCGAAACCCAACAACCCGACCATCGCTTCGATCGAAGCCAGGGCACTGTCAAAGACCCCGGTCGGGTTGAGCCGACCGTAACCGACCGTCGTAAGCGACTGCGCGCTGAAGAAAAAGATCTCGAGGAATTTCTCCCATTCACTCTGGTAGATCATACCGCCGATACTGTCCGGCCAGGTGAAGCAGTAGAGCGATGCGAATATCAGGTTGATGACCAGATAGGTCGAGAACAGAATAGTGAAGAATTTCCACCACGCCATCCGGATCAATTCATGAAAGACGTTGAACCGTTGAAAATAGGGGAGGCCTTTCCGGCGGACATTGCTGGAACCGTCGCGGTTCATCAGACGCTGGTCGCGGCCTTCCACCCGGCTGCCGAAACCGAACTCGCGTGTTTCGTCCTGCTTGAAAACGTTACGAAAGGACATGATGATCGAATCGACTACTGATGCTGCATGCGATAATAGGACTGAGCCCGGGATCCGTTACTTCTTTCCGTCTTCCTTGATTTCGGTAACGCCGCCGCTGATGATGAACTTCATCATATCCGTACCGGAAGCATTCAACGGCCGGATGTTCTCTCGCGGAAGAATGATCAGTTCCCCGGCGAACGAGTAAGAAAAGGGCAGATAGACGGCGACCTTCTCCTTTTCCAGCCCGAGATCGCTGAGGTCTTCCTGCGTAATGAAACCGATGCGGTTGATCTCGGATTCCTTCTCCAGTCGGACGAGGACAGGTTGATTGAAACGAAGTTTCTCACCGACGAATGCCTGCACCAGGTCTTTCACAGAGGAGTAAATGAGTTTGACCAGGGGCGCCTTATCGATCAGTTGCTCGAGGTAGCTGAAGAGCGGATTGCGGATGTAGCGTGCCGACAGCCAGCCCACCGCCGCGATGAACAGGAAGATCGTGATGAGGCCCAGGCCGGGAATGTCGATCTCGGTTTTCCCGGGCAGGTGGATGGGAACCTGAAAGGGTAGCAAGCCATCAACCCAGAGGATCGCCCGGAAAAGCACCCAGAGGGTCACCGCGATGGGTACGACGAATAAGAGTCCCTGGAAGAAGAAATTGAGCAGACGTTTCATGGGCGTTAACTGAGCCTCAAAGATGCGAATTGAGCGCGCCTTCGCGGAGGCGCGCCTGATCTTTTTTTGGGAGTTTCTTCACGACCTCCGCGTACGAATGATCGATCCATTCCTGCAGGAGTTTAGCGCCGACAGATCCGTCGGCTGTAACCGTGTTCCACAGGCTCTTATTCATGTGAAATCCGGGTCGCACGCAAGGGTATTTTTCCCGCAACTCGATCGCCAGCTCCGGATCGCATTTGACGTTGAAGCGCAAAGGCGATTCATCAAGGGATACGAGCAGGAACATCTTACCGGCAACCTTGAAGACAAGCGTCTCGCTGTCGAACGGAAAGCCCTCGGTGACTTCCGGTTTTCGAATGCAATAGTTTCGAAGCTCTTCGATGTTCATCGCCGCGTATTCGATCCTGAATTTAGCGATTCCCCGGATGAACCTGACCGGAAAATGAACCCAGCGTCGAAAAAGCGCTAATCTCCGGTTCAAACCGTATTTTTGAGCCATGAAAAGGTCGTGGCTGTTTTCGCTTCTCTTCCTGTCGGGCATTAGCGTGTCGGCACAGGACTGGATCGTCACTTCCAACGCCGACAGTTCGCTCGTCATCGGGCGCGACAAGCGCTACGATCTGTTGGTGGCCAAGCAACGCCGACTCAACATCACCCGCCAGACCGTAACCGGTTACCGGGTACAGATCTATTTCGGTTCGAACCGCCCAAAAGCTTCGGAAGTCAAGATCGATTTCACGTCCCGCTACCCGGACGTCCCGGCCTACCTTTCCTATCAGCAGCCGAACTACAAGGTCCGGGTCGGCGATTTCCGCTCCCGCCTCGAAGCGCAGCAGTTTCTCGGAAAGATCGAAGGCCAGTATCCGACGATGTTCATCGTGCCGGACGAGGTACGGCTGCCGGGATTGAAATAATCAGTCACTGTTCTTCACGCACCACCATAAAAAAACGCCCCGGTTACCGGGGCGTTTTCTATTGCTGTATGTTCAGATGGATCAGGCCAGCGTACGCTTGACCGCCACCTGCTCGTAACCTTCGATGATGTCGCCCACGCGGATGTCGTTAAAGTTCTGGACGCTCAGACCGCATTCGTAGCCGGCCGATACATCCTTCACATCGTCCTTGAAACGCTTGAGCGAGCCGAGTTCGCCGCTGTACTGTACGATACCGTCGCGGACCACCCGCACCTTGGTGTTGCGGGAGATCTTGCCGTCGAGCACCATACAACCGGCCACCGTACCGACTTTCGGGATCTTGAAGATCTCGCGGATCTCGATGTTGCCGACGATTTTCTCCTGGTACTCCGGCGCCAGCATGCCTTCCATGGCCTGCTTGAGTTCGTTGATCGCGTCGTAGATGATCGAGTAAAGACGGATCTCGATCTCTTCGTTCTCGGCGAGTTTACGCGCGCTGGTGGAAGGACGGACCTGGAAGCCGATGATGATCGCGTTCGAGGCCGAGGCGAGCAGTACGTCGGATTCCGAGATCTGACCCACCGACTTGTGGATCACGTTCACCTGTACTTCCTGCGTGGAAAGTTTCAGGATGGCGTCGGTGAGCGCTTCGATCGAACCGTCCACGTCGCCCTTGATGATCACGTTCAGCTCCTTGAAGTTGCCGATCGCCAGACGACGACCGATCTCGTCGAGGGTGATGTGCTTGTGGGTACGGATGCCCTGCTCACGCTGCAACTGGAGTCGCTTGTTGGCGATGTCGCGCGCTTCGCGTTCGTCTTCCATGACCACGAACACGTCGCCGGCTTGCGGAGCGCCCGTCATACCGAGCACCTGCGCGGGAGCCGAAGGACCGGCTTCTTTCGACCGGAAGCCGCGTTCGTTGAAGAGGGCTTTCACGCGGCCGCTGTAGCAACCCGCGAGCAGGATGTCGCCGACACGCAGGGTGCCGCCTTGTACGAGTACCGTCATCACGTAACCGCGGCCCTTGTCGAGCGAGGATTCGATGACCGTACCGTTCGCGCGGCGGTCCGGGTTGGCTTTCAGGTCGAGGAGTTCGGCTTCCAGCAACACTTTCTCGAGCAGCTTGTCGACGTTCAGGCCTTTCTTGGCGCTGATCTCCTGACACTGGTATTTACCGCCCCAGTCTTCCACGAGGATGTTCATCTTGGCAAGTTGTTCCTTGATGCGCTCGGGGTTGGCTTCGGGCTTATCGATCTTGTTAATGGCGAACACCATCGGTACCCCCGCCGCCTGGGCGTGGTTGATGGCTTCCACCGTCTGTGGCATGACGCTGTCATCCGCCGAAACGACGATGATGGCGACGTCGGTGACCTTGGCGCCGCGTGCGCGCATGGCCGTAAAGGCTTCGTGACCCGGCGTATCGAGGAAGGTGATCTTCTTGCCGTTCTCGAGCTGTACTTCGTAAGCGCCGATGTGCTGGGTGATGCCACCCGCTTCTCCCGCGATCACGTTCGCCTTGCGGACGTAGTCGAGCAGGGAGGTCTTACCGTGGTCGACGTGACCCATCACGGTGACGATCGGGCTGCGCGGCTTGAGGTCGTCGGCGCTGTCTTCTTCCACTTTCACGGAGTCCTGTACGTCGGCGGAGACGAACTCGACTTTGAAGCCGAATTCTTCCGCGACCACGCTCAGGGTTTCCGCGTCGAGGCGTTGGTTGATCGAAACGAACAGACCGAGCGACATACAGGTCGAGATGATCTCGGTGACCGTGACGTTCATCAGCTTGGCCAGTTCATTCGCCGTAACGAATTCGGTGACCTTGATGATCTTCTGGCCCTGTTCGAGTGATTCCAGTTCGCGCTCTTCCGCACGCTCTTCGCGCTTGGCACGTCGGATCTTGGAAGCCTTCGATTTTCCGCCACCGCTCAGGCGGGCCAGGGTAGCTTTGATCTTGTCCTGGATCTCCTTGTCGCTGATCTCGGTTTTCTCGCCCGGCTTGCGGGCTTTCTGCTGTTGGGCATTGCGGTCCGTAGAGCCCGCGCCGCGTTGCTTGTCCTGCGGAACAGGTGTGCCGCCGCCTTTGCGTTCGGTACGCTTGCGTTTTTTCTTCTCGCCGTCGGAAGACGCGGCCGGCTTGCGGCGCGTTTCAGTCGGCAGTTCGATCTTACCCAGTACGGTCGGACCGGTCAGGTTGGCGAACTGTACTCGGTGAACTTCGGAGTCGGCGTCCTTGGCCGGCGTCTCGGGAGTAGCGGGCGGTGTCGCAACGGGTGCTGCAGGTGCCGCGGGCGTGACCGGTGTTTCGGCAGCTACAGCAGGAGCCGGACTTACCGGTGCTTCCGGAACCACAGGAGTTTCGGCAACCGGTGTCGGAGTCGGGATAGGAGCGGGAGCCGGAACTTCAGCCGGTGCGGCTGCTTCCGGTTCGTCGGTTTTCTTCTTACGGCTGGTGGTCTTCTTCGGTGCCTTGGTTTCAGCTTCGATATCGATCTTGCCCAAAACCTTCGGGCCGTCGACCTTTTCGGCCTTGGCTTTGATGACCTCTTCTTCGGCAGGAGTTTCTTCCTTGGCTTTCTTGGCTTTTGCGGCAGGTTTGACGTCCGCTTCCGGCTTGGCTTCCGGTTCGGCCTTCTTCTTCTTCGGTGTCTCGGTCGGCGCACCGGTTGCACCGGCTACGTTCTTGATCAGAATCTCACGCGACTCATCTTCCTTGCGGGAAGCAGGCTTCTTCTGATCCTGGGCGTCCAGCACCACAGCGCCTTCGCGCTTGACTTTGGACTGAGCCAATTGCTGGGCTTCTTCCTTCAGGGACTTATCATGCTGGAATTCCTTCAACAGCAAGGCATATGCCTCCCCGGGCAACTTGGTGTTCGGGTTGCTTTCAACCTGGATGCCTTTCTTGGTCAGGAAGTCCACGATGTGGTCCATGCTCAGGTTGAATTCCCTGACCGCTTTGCTGAGTCGGATCGTTTTTTCTGCTTCTGCCATAGCGAAATACTGACGGGGGTGTTTTTATTGCTTGCCCCCGTTCCCGCGACGGGGGTTAATTGGAGATGAACGTTCTCATCGCGCGTTCCATTACTCGAATTCCGCGCGGAGGATGCGGATGACCTCGCGGATCGTCTCTTCCTCCAGGTCGGTACGTGCAACCAGATCGTCGATCGGGAGATCGAGTACGCTCTTGGCCGTATCGCAACCGATCGCCTTGAGTTCGTCGATGATCCACGGTTCGATCTCGTCGGTGAATTCGTCGAGGTCCACGTCTTCCGAGTCTTCCTCCGACTCACGGAATACGTCGATCTCAAAGCCGGTCAGACGGCCGGCCAGTTTGATATTGTTACCGCCCTTGCCGATCGCCAGGGAAATCTGGTCCGGCTTGAGGAACACCGAAGCGCGCTTCTTCTCGTCGTCCAGCTTGATCGAAGAGATCTTGGCCGGCGACAAGGCGCGGGAGATGAAGAGCGGAATGTTGTTCGTATAGTTGATGACGTCGATGTTCTCGTTCCGCAACTCACGTACGATGCCGTGGATGCGCGAACCTTTCATACCGACGCAGGCGCCCACCGGATCGATGCGGTCGTCGTAGCTTTCAACGGCCACCTTGGCGCGCTCGCCCGGCTCGCGCACGATCTTCTTGATCGTGATGAGCCCGTCGAATACTTCCGGTACTTCGAGTTCGAACAGTTTTTCGAGGAAGAGGGGAGAGGTGCGCGACAACACGATCTTCGGCGTACCGTTTATCATCTCCACACGCAAGACCACGGCGCGCACGGCGTCGCCCTTTTTGAAAAAGTCGGCCGGGATCTGTTCCGACTTCGGCAGGATCAACTCGTTGCCGTCGTCGTCCATCACCAGCATTTCTTTTTTCCAGACCTGGTACACTTCGCCGGTGATGATCTCACCCACGCGGTTCTTGTACTTCTGGAAGATGCTCTCTTTTTCGAGTTCCTGCACCCGGGCCATCAGGTTCTGACGGGCGGCCAGCACGGCGCGACGACCGAAGTCGGTGAAACGGACTTTTTCCGACACTTCTTCGCCCACTTCGAAGTCGGGCTCGATCAGGATCGCTTCCGAGTACTCGATCTGGGTCGAAGGATCTTCCACCGCGCCGTCGTCCACGATCAGGCGGTTACGGAAAGCCTCGAGATCTCCTTTGTCAGTGTTGATCACGATATCGAAGTTGTCGGCCGTACCGTACTTCTTCTTCAGCATGTTCTTGAACACGTCCTCGAGAATGCTCATCATGCTCGCGCGGTCGATGTTCTTCAAGTCCTTGAACTCGGAGAAGGCTTCTACCAGTTCAGAGTGCTCGTTGCGGGTCAGTGTCTTTTTCATGACGCGTTAACGCAGTTGGTCGAAATTAAAGATAACTCGTGTTTCCTTGATCTGTTCAAACGGCAGACGCACCGACTCGTGCGTGATCTGCTTTCGTCCGTTCACCTTGCGGGCGATCTCGCGGTCAAGCTCGATGCCCAGGTCGTCGGCCGACACCAGCGTGCCGGTGTGCTTCAGACCATCGAAGGTGATCACGTTCACCCGCCGGCCGATCCGCTTGTGGTACTGGGGCAGCACTTTCAGCGGCTCATCCATGCCGGGTGAGCTGACTTCCAATTCATGTTGCTCGAACACCGGGGTGCCGTCGAAGGCCGATTGCAAATGCCGGGAAACGGCAACGCAATCTTCGATTCCGACTCCTTTTGGATGGTCCAGGTACACCGTCACTTTGTTCGGGGAAACCTTGACTTCCACCAGGAAGAGCGGACTGCCGGCGATCTTTTCCTGGGTCAACCGGGCGATCTCGTCGTGCAGAGTCATGATTATCAACAAAAAAGGGCCCCCGAGGGACCCCCTTTACGTTTGGAAGTTGACTGCAAATGTACGCAAAATCTTCTGATAATGAAAACAAAAGCCCCCGGATGCGCTTTAACTTAGTGCCTCCCAATGTCCCGCAGGACACTTTCCTAAATGGCTGAAAAAAGCCAAATTTTCGATGTTTTTAAAAAGTCGCCCGACAAGGAACGGGTGCTGATCCTGGGCGGTGGTTTCGCGGGCATCGAAACGGCGCTCCGGCTCGATACCCGAAGGTTCGAAGTCCTCCTGTTGGACCGACACAACTATTTCACCTTCCAGCCTTTGCTCTATCAGGTCGCCACGGGCGGACTGGAACCCGATTCGATCGCGTATCCTTTGCGGCAGATCGTTCGCCGGAACAGGGGTGTGCTGTTTCGCGTGGCGGAGATCGAATCCCTGGATCCGATCGCCAGACAAGTGGTGACGTCCATCGGGACCTTACCCTACGACCATGCCGTGATCGCGACCGGCTCGATGACGAACTTTTTCGGGGATCAACAACTGCAACAGCATGCCCTGTCGTTGAAACAGGTGCGCGACGCGCTCGACATGCGCAGTTTCATCCTGCAGAATTTCGAAGAAGCGCTGCTCGAAAAAGACCCTGCACAGCGAGCCAGTCGCATGAACTTCGTCATCGTCGGCGCCGGACCCACCGGCGTCGAGATCGCAGGCGCACTGGCCGAACTGAAGCGGCATGTCCTGCCGCACGATTACCCCGAACTCGATTTTGCAGACATGCACATCACGCTCGTCGAGTCCTCCGAACACGTGCTGAACGGCATGAGCGACAAGACCTACGCCAATGCGCGCGCGCAACTGGAAGCCCTGGGCGTGCAACTCCGTCTCGGCGTTCGCTTGTCGTCCTACGATGGGATGGTCGCGAAACTCAACGACGGTACCGAAATCCGTACGAGCGCGTTGCTCTGGACCGCCGGTGTCAAGGGTGCGGTGATCGCCGGCATCCCCGAGCAGGGTTTGGAACGCGGTAACCGCATCCGCGTCGACTCGTTCAATCGCGTGGCCGGTGCGGATGGTCTGTACGCGATCGGCGACGTGGCGGCGATGACGGAAGGCGGCAGTGCTCCGCATCCGATGCTGGGTCCCGTGGCCATGCAGCAGGGAAAGCTGCTCGCGAAAAATCTCAACCGTCCGAAAGGTCAGGCCTGGCAGCCGTTCGTGTACAAAGACCGGGGCACCATGGCCACCATCGGCCGCAGCAAGGCGGTCGCGGAACTGGCCGGCGGCATTCGCCTTAAAGGCTTCCCGGCCTGGATGGCCTGGCTGTTCATCCACCTCGTGCTGCTCGTCGGCTTCCGCAACCGTGTGGTGGTTTTCTTCAACTGGATCTGGAACTACTTTTCCTACGACCGGGCGATCCGGTTGATCATACGACCGTACAAAGGCCGAACGAACAATAGTTGAAAAACATCGGAGAGTGCTGCGTCAGTTTCGCTTCCGCAGATCCAGCATGTAATACAGGTTCACCGTAACCCCATTGTTGTACTGAAACACATTCTTACCGTTCACTTCCCTTCCCAGTTGCAGCAATTGCTGCAGGAATCCCGCCTCGACGCGGAACGATGAACGTGACTGAAAGCCGATCAAACCCGCGAGGCGGTTCTGATCGAACACGTTTTCTTTCACGTTCTTGCCAAAGCCGATGAAGAGTTCGTCGTAGGTGGCGATGTAGAAATGGCCCTGGCCGTCGCCGGGCTTGCAGATCGGATGTTGTAAGCGAACCTGATAGCGAATGCGCCCGAGCAGGTCGAAGCCTTCCTCCTTCGTGGACGCGGCACTGGCATACCGTCCCAGCCAGCGTTCTTCCAGCATCCAGCGTTGGGAGATCGACAAGCGCTTTACTTCGTCTTGCAGCACGATGGCCTGGAACAGGCGGTGCTCGGTGAACTGCTTTCCAAAACCATTCAGCGGGATGTCACCGTAGGGAAAGGTCTCGATCCAACCGTAACCCAGGCGCGCTGTCACGCGCGGATGCAACTGCACATGATACCCGATCCGCAACAGGCTCTGTTGCCAGTTGGAGATCCATTCCTCCCGCCGCCATTGGTACTCCGCCTGGATGCTGCTCTTGTCGGAAAGGCGAAACGTGAGAAAAGTGTTGTACCAGCCGATGCTGTGCGCTGTCCGGATGCGATTGGTCGCCGCCTGCGAAACGATGCTGGTCGCTACTTGAAACAGCAGCACGAACCACACGATCCTGTTAGACCGTGCGCGGGTTGAAAGGAATCGTCCTTCGGAAAGCATGGGCATATTCGCGTAAGTTAAAAGGAAATTACGCAGGGAAGGAAGGTCAACGAATAATCAGTGGTGCTCCAACAGACCGCACCCGAAAGGAATTAGCGGGCAGACGTCTTCCACTCCTCGAACGACTTCAGCAAAGCCGACAGGAAAACATTCGACGGTTGCGCGCCTGATACGGCTTCGTCCAGTCCGATCTCCCGTGCCAGTTGAAAAACACTGCTCACTCACACTGTTTCTCAAACTTACACTGGATTTTCTTTGTGGGGAGATTTAAGTGCAAGACTAAGAAACAGTGTGGGTGAGCAGTGAAATAAATCTAATCTCACACCTTCCCCGCATCCAGGCGCCACATCAACCACACCGACCCCCAGGTACTGGTAAATGTTCAGGTGGCTCGCCGGCTTGGGCAGTTCCGGATCGAGCTGGAAGCTGTGCCACTCCACTTCGATCTGTCCGGCATTTGCGAACTGTGCCATCGCCTGCTCGAAATGCCGTTTGCCGATGTAGCAGAACGGACATTGCACGTCCGACCAGATCTCCACTTTTATTTTCGTTTCCATAGCCGATTGCTTCCTGGGTGGTAACGGAGGGGTCCTTTTCTATTCGCGTAAAGAGGATTTTCAGTAAGGACAACCAAAATCATTTCAGTTGAAAAACAGAATTTCAAAAGGAGTATGCCATCTCAGGATTTCAAACGGCTCGTTCAATCTATCTATGAAAGTTACACGTTAGTTCTTGTTCCGTTATTCGAACAGCATAGTATCAGAAAACTTTATTTCAGACAGGTTTTTTGCCAAACGTTCTGTACATTTTTGTTTATTCTAACTCCCTATCCGATACGCTTTGGACAAAGTGAAACACGCTTGAAATAGGGATGTGGGAGGATCTTCCGACTAGCGGCTTTTATGTCTGTAAATTGTATATTCTGTACCGGGTAAAAACCGAAACTCCCCTTTATTGTAAAATAGCGGGATTGGGAAATCCCCATACCCGAAATCGCAAGCGGGTATGGGTGATTGGTAAGCTAACTGGTCGTTCAGGTAGATGTAAAATTCTTCACGGTTTCTGATCACTTCAAGCACAACAGGTTTGCCTTTGTCAGTCGAATAAGTCGCAACTTGTTTGTAGTTTCCGATATCTTGATATTCCATCTTTTTCTTTCCGTTCCAGCAATTCCATCCACCGCAAACAAAGTTGTCTGCATAAGGAATTCGCTTGTCAAAGACCTGGAGGGTGTTATCGCTCCTCACAATCAGGGCGATGTGCTGCGCGTCCTTGCATTCGCCACTCCCGTCGAGCCAGAACTGAAACTCCAGTCCAAAGCCGTACGGTGCATCGGTCTTTTCAGACACGAATTCTATCGGAATCCGCATTCTGAAAAGGGAGGAATTGGCAATGATGCTTGAATGTTCTTCGCGATCGAAAAAAGTATACATGTGCATGTAACTCAGTCCTGATTTTTTATGCACAACGACAGGCACTTCACCTTCTTTCGCGTTCTTGTTGACCGATAGTGCTGAATTTTTGACAACGGACATTCTCTTAGCGGGTTCCACATAGCTAAAAAGAATGGAGTTATAGGTTGACGGGATGGCTTCCGGGTTTTTCGGTTCCATCGTCTTGCCTCCGTGTTCTCCATATAGCCCACCAAGCAGTACTTTCTGAGCATCTGCTATATGGTAATCGTTGCCTAAAGGGAAGCCACTGGGTTTAATCGGGATGGCGATTCCTCCGGTTGGTTCCTGCGCAAGGGACAGGTCGCTGTTAAACTGGGTGACTGCCCTGAACACAGCAGGTATGATTACTTTGCCCTGAGCGTCTTTAAAACCATACATGCCCGTCAACGGATCCTTGAAAGATAGCGGCGTTTGGGCAACAGCGGCGACAACTCTGAAAAGCAAGAGGGTGATGGAGAGAATTTTTTTCATAACAGCAACGGGCTCTCGTGTAATGGGGATGGATGTAAATATATGGAATCCGATATTCTGGGGATAGGATGCGTTCCACCTCGACGGTGCCTGGTCGTATCATCGACCATAGAGAGTACAACAAGACGAGGTGGTTAAACCGGTAGAAATAACGACTCGCGACTGCCCGTACGAATAAGTTGATACGATCCGTCGGGGATCAGGAGATCGTACCGCCGTTCTCCACCGCTTTCGTCGGTTGCAGGAACGCCAGTTCTCCTTTCGCGTTCTCGGCCATCAGGATCATGCCCTGCGATTCGATGCCCTTGATCTTGCGCGGCTCAAGGTTCACGAGGATGGTCACCTGCTGCCCCACGATCTTTTCCGGATCGTAGTGTGCGGCAATGCCGGAAACCACCGTACGCTGATCGATGCCGGTGTCCACGGTCAGCTTCAGCAGCTTCTCCGTCTTCGGAACGCGCTCCGCGGCGAGAATGGTACCGATGCGGATGTCCATCTTTTGGAAGTCATCGAAGGAGGTCGGCGCTTTCTGCGGACTCACGGCCGGTGCCGCTGCACTGGCGGCTTCATTCGCCGCCTTGCTGGCCTGCAGACGTGCTACCTGCGTTTCGATGGCGGGGTCTTCGATCTTCTCGAACAAAAGGCCGGCTTCGCCGAGTTGGTGACCAACAGGCAACAGAGTCTCGTCCCAGGCAGCCGTCCATTTCGCATGCACGAGGTTCAGCATGCCGTGCAGTTTCTCACTGGTAAACGGCAGGAAGGGCTCCATCAGACGCGCGAGGGCGGCCGTGATGCGCAGGGAGACGTGCAGAATGGTTTCCACACGTTGCGGATCGGTCGCCTGCTTCTTCCAGGGTTCGTTGTCGGCCAGGTACTTGTTGCCGAGTCGCGCGAGGTTCATCAGCTCGAACAGGGCTTCCCGGAATTTGTAGCGACGGATGAGATCGCCCAGTTTGCCCGGCGCTGCCTGAATGGCTTCGAGGCAGGCGCGGTCTTCATCGCTGAGCGCGTGCGCGGCAGGAACTTTTCCGTTGTAATACTTGGCCGTCAGCACCAGCGTGCGGTTCACGAAGTTGCCGAGGATGGCGACCAGCTCGCTGTTGTTGCGTGCCTGGAAATCTTTCCAGGTGAAATCGTTGTCTTTCGTCTCCGGCGCCGTGGCACAAAGCGCGTAGCGCAGCACGTCCTGTTTGCCGGGGAAGTCCTGCAGATACTCGTGCAGCCACACCGCCCAGTTGCGGGAGGTGGAGATCTTGTCGCCTTCGAGGTTCAGGAACTCATTGGCCGGAACGTTCTCCGGCAATACATAACCACCATGCGCGTGCAGCATGGCCGGGAAGATGATGCAATGGAAAACGATGTTGTCCTTGCCGATGAAATGCACGAGCCGCGCGTCTTTCGACTTCCAGTACTTTTCCCAACCGTTCGCGTCACCGCGCTGGCGGAAGAGCGCCTTTGTCGCGGAGATGTAGCCGATCGGCGCGTCGAACCAGACGTACAGCACTTTGCCTTTGCTGTCGGGCAGCGGAACGGGAACGCCCCAGTCGAGGTCGCGGGTCACCGCGCGCGGTTGCAGCCCCTGGTCGAGCCAGGACTTGCACTGACCGAATACGTTCGGCTTCCAGTCGTCGCGGTGGCCGTCGATCCATTTTTCCAGCCATTCGCGCTGGTAGCGGTCGAGGGGCAGGTACCAGTGTTTGGTCTGACGCAACACCGGCGGCTTGCCGCTGAGCTGCGAATGCGGGTTGATCAGCTCACGGGGCGAAAGGCTCTTGCCGCATTTCTCGCACTGGTCACCGTAGGCATTGGTGTTGCCGCAATTCGGACAGGTGCCGGTGATGTAACGGTCGGCCAGGAAGAGGCCGGCTTCTTCGTCGTAGTATTGTTCGCTCGACTCCTCGGTGAATTCGCCTTTCCCGAAAAGTGTTTTGAAAAAATCCGAAGCCGTCTCGTGGTGAATAGGAGACGAGGTACGGTCGTAGATATCGAACGAAATGCCGAAATCGGCAAAGCTCTGCCGGATGATGCCGTGGTACTTGTCCACCACCTGTTGCGGCGAGACGCCTTCCTTCCGCGCACGCAGGGTGATCGGTACGCCGTGCTCGTCGGACCCGCAGATGAACACCACATCCTCGCCCATGGCCCGCAGGTAACGCACATACACGTCGGCAGGCAAATAAGCCCCCGCCAGGTGCCCGATGTGAACAGGACCATTGGCATAGGGCAGGGCGGCGGTGATGAGGTGGTGGGGCATGGAGCGGAGCGGTGGGTGAGAGGGAACTATTAACTAGTAACTGGTAACTAGTAACTAGTAACTAGTAACTAGTAATTAGTAATTAGTAATTAGTGGTTGGTAATTAGAAACTTGCAATTAGTAACTGGTTTTATTGGTTCTTTCTGGTGGCAGGATTTAGGATCAGGTTTCGATTTTGGCTTTCAGCATTCCAGAAGAATGAGTGAGACGATCTTATTTTAATTTCTAGTAACTAGTTACTAGTTACTAGTTACCAGTTACTAGTTACTCGTCCCTCGTCCCTCGTCCCTCCCTCCTCGGTCTCGGTCACGCGCCTCGCAACTCTACCACGTCCCTCGCCCCACGTCCCTCGCCCCTCTCCCTCACTTTCCCTACTTTCTGCAACCAATTATCCCCCCAAATTCCCGAATTTCGCGCCGCAAAGATACAAGAATGACCCGACCCCCCTTCCTACAGGCAGGAGATACTGTCGCCATCGTCGCGACGGCCCGAAAAGTGAGTAAAGCGGAGATGCGTCCCGCCATCAGCATCCTCGAATCCTGGGGACTGAAGGTGCAGGCCGGTAAGAACCTGTACAAGGACGACCGGCAGTTCGCCGGAACCGACGAAGACCGCGCCGGTGACTTGCAACGAGCCCTCAACAACAAGAACGTACGGGCGGTCTTCTTCGCCCGCGGCGGCTACGGATCGGTGCGGATCATCGACAGCATCGACTGGAAAAAGTTCAACAAGGACCCCAAGTGGCTGATCGGGTTCTCCGACATCACCGTCATTCACAACCACGTACACCGGCACAGCTCCGTCGAAACCCTGCATGCGCCCATGTGCCTCAACCTGCCCAAGCTGAGCGCACAGTGCCTGCAGGTGCTGAAGGACGCGCTCTTCGGACAACGCCTGCGTTACTCCAGTTCGAAGCAACAACCCGCCCTCGAGAAGCTCAACCGCAAGGGCAAGTCCAGCGGCGTGCTTACGGGTGGCAACCTCTCGATCCTTTATTCGCTGATGGGCTCCGCTTCCGATGCGGATACCAATGGCAAGATCCTCTTCCTCGAGGACCTTGACGAATACCTCTACCACATCGACCGCATGATGATGAACCTCAAGCGGAACGGCAAGCTCGCCGGACTCAAAGGACTCATCGTCGGCGGCATGACGGAGATGAAGGACAATCCCACACCCTTTGGCCGCACAGCGGAGGAGATCATCGCCGAAGCAGTGGCGGAGTACGACTACCCGGTTGTGTACGGTTTCCCGGCCGGTCACATCCCCAACAACTACCCGCTCATCTTCGGGCGGGAGGTCACGCTCAACGTGACGGAAAAAATGGAACTCACCTTCCAGGCATGAGCGGAGCCAACTCGCAGCGGGAGAAGGAACTGGCGGAGGTAGGAGAGAAGATCGCCAGCGAACACCTTCGGTCGAAAGGCCATACGATCCTCAATCGGCGCTTCCGGTACGATCGTGCGGAGGTCGACATCGTCTCCGAAAGCGGCGGCATGCTGGTTTTCACCGAAGTCAAGACCCGCGAGAGCAGTTACCTCACCGAACCGATCCAGTTGGTACCGCTCAAGAAGCAACGCCAGCTTATCAAAGCGGCCGACGGTTACCTGAAAGAGCGCAACGAGGAACGGCCGAGCCGTTTCGACATCATCATCATCGTGCACAACACAGAGTACACGCGGATCGATCACATCGAAGACGCGTTTTACCCGACAATTTGATTTTCAGCGCTTTTCGGGGCCCCTCGCGGGGATTCCGTATCTTTGCAGCTTCATCTTCAAATTCATGCGAAATTCAAGGGGTTCCGGACAGGACAGGGGGAAAGGTACACGCGGCGCGTCCCGCAATTCATCGCCAAGAAGTGGCGGCAAAGGACGTCCGGCTGCCCGGGCAACTGCACGTCCCGCACCCCGGCCGAAGTATTTCGAAGATGATCCCAACAAGAACGATCGTCCGAGTTTTCATGCCGATGGCCGCAAGCGTCGTCAGCGCAACGTGAAGGAAGAGGAAGCACCGGCTCCCCGCAGCCGCTCGGAACGCCCCGCTTCCCGCGAGCGTTTTTCCGAATCGCGTGAACGCTCCTCCGCTCCACGCGGTCGTTCTTCAGAATCGCGCGAACGTTCCTCCGGTCCGCGTGGCCGATCGGATGAATCGCGCGAGCGTTCTTCCGCACCCCGCGGCCGTTCGTCCGAATCCCGCGAACGCTCTTCCGGCCCGCGTGGTCGTACCGGCGAATCGCGTGAGCGTGCCTCCGGTCCACGCGGTCGTTCCACCGAGTCGCGTGAGCGCGCACCCGGTTCCCGTAGCCGTTTTCCCGAATCGCGGGAACGTTCCTCCGGCCCGCGCGGTCGTTCCTCCGAATCGCGTGAGCGTTCGTTCAGTCCGCGCGAGCGCGACGACGAGCGTGGCGGTTTTTCACGACGCGAGGGCGGCAGCTCGCCCCGGGAATTCGGCGCGAAGAAATTCGCCAAGAAGAAATTTGAAAAGAAGAGATCGCCTGCCGGTCGCTTCGCTCCCCAGCGTTCCAAGTTCGCGGAACCGAAGGAGGACGACGGTCGCGTACGCCTCAACAAGTTCATCGCCAACTGCGGCATCTGTTCCCGCCGCGAAGCGGACGAGCTGATCTCCGCCGGCGTCATCACCGTGAACGGTGAAGTGGTGACCGAGCTCGGTACCAAGGTCGGCCTCACCGATACCATCAAATACAACAACCAGGTGCTGCGCGGCGAACGCCCCGTGTACCTGCTCCTCAACAAACCGAAGGATTATATCACCACCGTCGATGATCCGGGCAAGCGGCATACGGTGATGGAACTCATCGCCAACGCCTGCAAGGAACGCGTCTATCCCGTCGGTCGCCTCGACCGGAACACCACAGGCGTACTCCTCTTTACGAACGACGGTGAACTCGCCCGCCGCCTCATGCACCCGAGCTTCGAAGTGCAGAAGGTGTACCAGGTCGAACTCGACAAGAACCTCAGCCCGGAAGATTTCGAAAAGATCTCGAAGGGCCTGACCCTCGAAGACGGCCCGATCAAGGTCGACGATATCGCTTATACGGGCGAAGGACGCGACCGCAAAGTGATCGGGGTCGAACTGCACAGCGGCCGCAACCGCATCGTGCGCCGCATCTTCGAACACCTGCACTACGAAGTCCAGAAACTCGACCGCACCGTCTTCGCCGGCCTGACCAAAAAGGACCTGCCCCGCGGTCGCTGGCGCTTCCTTACGCCGCTCGAAGTGGCCAACCTGCACATGCAGGTCGGACGCAAGTACGCGGAAGACTGATCGTAAATTTTATCGGAGTACGTCGATCCCCAATATCCGGGAGATCTCCTGCTTCACCCGTTCGAGGTGCTGGTGGCGTTCCAGCAGCGCGGTGAAGTCTTCGCCGTTCGTGTGCGCTTCTTTGAGTCGCTGACGGCTTTCTTCCAGCAGGCGCATCACTTTCTTGTTCTTGAGGTGGTACACCGACTGTTCCACCTGCTGCCGCAGCAGATTTTCTTCCAGCGGCACCTCGATCTGGTGCATGATGGCCCAGTTGTCGCTGAGCGTGTAACGCGGACTCAGCAGTTCCACCAGCACTTCCCGAACCGGCGCGTCCGATTCCTGGATGAGGCGGTCCACATCGGGTGAAGCATCGGGATTCGCCTTGGCGGATTCGACGTACAGACGCAGTAAACGGTTGTACACCGGATGTTCGAACTCGATCCCGTCGTGGGCGATCTCTTCCACGATGAAACGGCTCACACTGACGTGATGGACCTGTTGCACGTAATGCCCCGGCCGCTCCGGGTCTTCGATGTCCTCTTTGAATTCGATCGCCTTTTCGCCGTACTGCACGAGCAGGCGGATGATGTGCTGCTCCTGCGCTTCGGTCGAAAGGTCGTCCGCCGGTGTCTGTGGCGGCGCGATCGTAACCGTCAACAGCTCGTCGATTTCCGGTGCGCCGGTCTCTTTCTTCAGTTGGTTCCGGCGGATCTTGTTCAGCTCCGAAACGAGGATGTTCTCCTGGATGTCGAGCAAGGCGCTGCACTGCTTGGTATAGGTCGAACGCAGGATCGGATCGGGAATGTGACCGATCGTTTCCACCACGTCGCGGATGAGCCCGGCTTTGCGTACCGGGTCGTTTTTCACGTCGTCGAGCAGCAGGCCGGTCTTGAACAGGACGAAATCCTTGGCGTTCGCTTCGATGAAATCGACCGTCGAGCTGCTGCCGTGCTTCCGCGTATAGGAGTCGGGATCGTCGCCGTCAGGAAAGAGGACGACCTTCACGTTCAGTCCTTCTTCGAGGATCAGATCGATCCCGCGCAGCGAGGCCTTGATGCCCGCCGCGTCGCCGTCGTACAGGACGGTGATGTTCTTCGTATAACGACCGATCAGCCGGATCTGCTCGCTGGTGAGCGAGGTGCCGCTGCTGGCCACTACGTTCTCGATGCCCGCCTGGTGGAGCGAGATCACGTCGGTATAGCCTTCGACGAGGTAGCAGTTGTCGAGCTGCACGATCGCCTTCTTGGCGAAGTAGATCCCGTAGAGCGATTTGCTCTTGTGGTAGATCTCCGACTCGGGCGAGTTGAGGTACTTGGCGGTCTTGTCGTCCTTCTTCAGCACGCGCCCGCCGAAACCGATCACCCGACCGCTCAGGTTGTGGATCGGGAACATGACGCGCCCGCGGAAGCGGTCGAACAGCTTGCCGTTGTCCTTGCGGATGCACAGCCCGGTCTTTTCGAGGTACTCTTCCTTGTACCCTTCCTTCACCGCGCGCTCCGCGAACGCGCTCCAGTCGGAGCGGCTGAAGCCGAGTTGGAAGGTCTTGATCGTTTCTTCGGAGAATCCGCGCTCACGGAAGTAGGACATGCCGATGGCACGGCCTTCCTCGTCCTCGAACAACTGCTCGGAAAAGACGCGCTGCGCGTAGCTGTTGAGGATGTAGAGGCTTTCCCGTTCGTCGCGCAGTTGCGCTTCCTGCGGGTCGGGCGCGGTTTCTTCGATCTCGATGTTGTAGCGCTTGGCCAGGTACCGCAGGGCTTCCGGGTAGCTGTAGTGCTCGTGCTCCATCACGAAGTTCACCGCGTCGCCGCCCTTGCCGCAGCCGAAACACTTGTAGATGTTGCGGACCGGGTTGACGTTGAACGAAGGGGTTTTCTCGTTGTGGAACGGGCAAAGGCCGAGCAGGTTCGTGCCACGCTTTTTAAGCTGGACGAAATCGCCGACCACCTCATCGATGCGGACGGCGTCAAGGATCCGGTCGATGGTCTCGCGCGCGATCATAGCTGCGCCAGTCGTTTGAAACGCGTTTTCTGCTGTTTTCTGGGAACCGCGGTCACCAGGAACGCGGCGATGCGGTTGTAATAGTCCGCCCCGCCCAGTTCGTCGATGTTCTGGTGCCCCGCCTTGCGTATCAAAAGTAAGTCTTTTTTCGGAGCGGCGGAGGAGTCGAAAACGGCCAGGGATTCGGTCGGGAAGACCAGCTCGTCCTCGCTGCCGGTCACGACCAGGGTGGGAGTTTTCACCACGCTGGCGAGCAGGGGCAGGTCCATGGCTTCGACGGGGTGGCCCAGCAATTGTTCCGTTTTCCGGTGGAAAACAGGGTACCAAAGGGGTTTCAGCCGTCCCCACTTCGCGTAGGCATAGCGGGCCAGGTAGTTCTCGAGGTTGGCGAACGGGCTCTGCAACACGAGCGCGTCGGCGCGTCCGTCGACCACCGCCGACTGCAACACGATGGCCGAACCGATCCCGTAGCCCATCAGGCAGATGTGCTTCGTCTCCGTTCGTCGCAGCAGGGCGTCGGTCACGTGCTTGAGGTCTTCCACCGCGATCATGCCGGGCGAGAAGATCTTTCCTTCGCTCTCGCCGTGCGCGCGCAGGTCGAACACCGCCACGTGTAGGCCGCGGTCGTGGAACTGTTTCACCGCGTCGAGCAGCCGCAGCTTGCTGTCGTTGAGGTCGTGGACCAACAGCAAGGTATTCGCAGCCGTGTCCCCACAGGGCACATACCAGCCGTGCAGGACGATGCTGTCGCTGGTGTAGATGCGCAGTTGTTCGTACGCCAGTCCCAGTTCGCCGGGATTGAAGAGCGGCGCGGCCAGCGGCAGGGTGTCGGCTTGTTGGTTGACACGATGCGCCGTTTCGGTTTCGTAAATGACGAAAAGGGAATCGACACGCTTGGGCAGGATGAAATCCGGCTGCACGAACGAAGGCGACAGGGCAAGAAAGGCCGCGCCGAGTAACAGCAGCGTTGACAGCAGGTAGTACGACTTGCGCAGGTTCATCAGAGCGGGCGTTCGGTGGTGTAACGAACGAGGCTGCGGAGCGAATCGCGGTAGGCGTTGGCCGGAAAGGTGTCGAGCAGGCGGAAGGCTTCCTCCTGATAATGGTACATGCGTTCGGTGGCATAGGTGATGCCGCCGGAGCTTTCCACGAAGCGGATGACTTCGCGTACCTTCTTGTTGTCCGTGTTGTGGTTCTTGATGATGTGGATGATCCGCTTCTTGTCGGCCTGTGAGGCCTTCGACAGCGCGTGGATCAGCGGCAGGGTCATCTTGCTTTCCTTGATGTCGATGCCGGTCGGTTTGCCGATGACGCCTTCGGGACCGTAGTCGAAGAGGTCGTCCTTGATCTGGAAGGCGATGCCGATCAGTTCGCCGAAGCGGTGCATCTGCTGCACGGTCTCGTCGCTCGCCCCGGCCGAGGAAGCCCCGCAGGCGCAGCAGGCGGCGATGAGCGAAGCCGTCTTGCGGCGGATGATCTCGTAGTAGATGTCCTCGGTGATGTCGAGCCGCCTGGCCTTTTCGATCTGCAGCAGCTCGCCCTCGCTCATCACCTTCACGGCCTCGGAGACCAGCTCGAGCAGGCGGAAGTCCTTGTTGCCGATCGACAACAGCAAGCCCTTGCTCAGCAGGTAGTCGCCCACCAGCACCGCGATCTTGTTCTTCCACAGCGCGTTCAGGCTGAAGAAGCCCCGGCGCTCGTTGGAATCGTCGACCACGTCGTCGTGGACGAGCGTGGCCGTGTGCAGCAGCTCGATGAGCGTGGCGGCGCGGTGGCTGGTATCACCCACCGGTCCGTGCAGTCCGGCCGAGAGGAACACGAACATCGGCCGCATCTGCTTGCCCTTGCGCTTGACGATGTAGTGCGTGATGCGGTCGAGCAGCGGCACCGGACTCTTCATCGACTCCCGGAACTTCCGTTCGAACTCCTCCATCACCGGCGCGATCGGCGCCTTTATTTCGTCCAGTTTTTGGGACATAGCAGGCGGCAAAGGTACGGATTGGCGGTTTGCTTCTTAGCGAATAGCGAATAGCGAACAGCGAATAGTTTTTTTAGTGAACAGTAAGTAGCGAATAGCGAATAGCGATTAGCGAATAGTTTTTGGTAACAGCCAGAGCCGAAACCGCATCCATTTTCTCGCTCCTCGCTCCTCGCTCCTCGCATCTAACCCTCGGTCTCGTCCCTCGTCCCTCGTCCCTCCTTCCTCGGTCTCGGTCTCGTTCCTCGCAACTCTACTTCGTCCCTCGTCCCTCGTCCCTCGTCCCTCCTTCCTCGGTCTCGGTCTCGTTCCTCGCAACTCTATCTCGTCCCTCACTCCACCACCACCCGCTCAACCTCCCGCCACTCCCCATTCCCGATGATGACGAAGAACGTGCCGCTGCCGATGGTGGCGCGGTCGAGGAAGGTGTCGGGTTGGAGGGCTTGGGTGGGGAGGATCGTGCGGCCGAGGAGGTCGAGTACGGTGTAGGTGTAGCCCTGGGTGCGCACGTGTGCGCGGAGGTACACGCGCTCACGCGCGGGCACGGGGTAGCAGTCGAAGCGGTTGTTGCGTGTGGTTGAAGTCGCGGAGGCGACGGAGGTGAGGATGTCGCAATCCGTCACGGCGCTGCCGCCGAGGCGGAGGGTGAAGCCGGTGCTGCTGGTGGAGAAGTTGTTCAGCAGGAGGTAGTAGGTCTCGCCGGCGTTCACGTTGAGGATGGGGCAGAAGGGGTTACCCGGTCCGGCCGGCACGGAGAATGAGGTGCCGCTGGTATCGAGGCCGGTTTCGCCGCTGGGTCCGGTGGAGCTGCTGCCGTTGCAGGCCATGGGCGGCAGGTTGTTGTTGAACGCGCTGCAAAAGCCAGGGGCGTTGTCCTGCCAGAGCAGCCAGTCGTAGTCGGGGTAGAAGCCCGTGGCCACCGAGTCGGGGAAGATCTTGAACCAGAACGTACCCGAGCTCAGGAAGCGCCAGGTGAACCAGTGCGACTGGAACTCCGAGATATCGCAGAAGTTGGCGAAGGCGTCCTGGTTGGAGCCGGGGCCGTAGGCGTTGCCTTCGACGCGGGTGGTCTCGCAGATCGGCGTGGCCACGCGGCAGTCGGCATGCGACTCCACCGCGCAAAGCTCAAAGGTGCCCGTGCCGCTGCCGGCCGCTTTCCAGAGACGGATGAAGAGTGTATCGCCGGGCGGGAAGTCGCTGCGATCGACCACGGCCATGAAGCCGGCGGCGTCATCGTCGTCGCATTCGAGCAGGACGGGCGCGGTACAGGGACCGGCGTACACGGCCATGCCCGCGTCGGTGATGCTGCCCTCGCGGGTGGTGAAGCTGATGGCGCCCGATGGCGGCACGATCACCGCGTACCACACATCCGGCGATCCCGGAAACGCGCAGGGCGCGAGCCCGCCGTTGGCCGGGTCCGATTGATACAGCGCCCCGGCCGTGTTCACCGTCACAAAGCTGCACGTATCCTCCGCCACCGGCAGCAGGGGAGCGTTGCAGGGCGTGTCGCTCTGGGCGGAGGCGGGGAGGGAGGCGAGGAGTAGAACGGAAATGGCGAGCAGGCTACGCATGGGGGGTTTTTTACTAAGGTAGAGAAATTGACTGCCAATCAGCGAGCGATGGTCCATGGGGAATAATCGAAACCGTTGTGCACGTTGGAAGCAACGGATAACTACCTGGTTCGGCAATACTGCAGTATTTTGGAAGCAAAGCGGGCTGCTACGATGATTGTAATGTATTTATAATCAAGACAGTACTAAAATTCAACATGATACATTTTGTATAATCTTATACATTTTGTATATTCGTATTGGATGGGAAATATCAAGTTTTAAGGTATGAGAGTCAGGCTCCTGGATCAGGAAGGGAAGGAAGTTGATGCAGAAATTCGGGAAAACAACAAGGGGACACGCCTGCCATCCCTTCAGGAAGGTTGGCGCTTCAACTTCCCAAAACATGCGAAGGCGAAGGGTGCCCGGACCTATGTGCTGGTGACCCACGCGTCGCCGGAGGAGATCGAAGGATGCCTGATCTACAAGATGCTGAACGAGACCGAGCCCTACATGGCGTTCATCGAGCTTGCTCCGCATAACCGGGGCAAAGGCAAACGATACGACCGGGTTGCCGGATGCCTGATCGCGTTTGCCTGCCGCTTGAGTTTTATCCTGGGAGAGGGGCCTTATAAGGGATGGCTGGCCTTCGATGTGCAGGAGCCCGACAAGAAAGAGGAGATCCAATTAATGGCGCATTATTGCACCCAATACAAAGCGAAGCGATTGGCCGGCACGACCACCCTGGTGATCAGCCCGGAAGACGGAGAGGCATTGATAGACCGGTACCTGCGGTGATCGCGATCGGATAGCCTGATACAACCAACGAACCATACTCGAACGATGAAGACTGCAAGAAAGACGAAAACCAAAGAAACGGATGCTAACCGCATCCGGGAAACCGGTAAAGTGTCAAAGCTTCGGGAACATATCCTGACCGAATCCGCGAAACAGTCCAGGGAGCGGAAACTCCGGAATGAATTACTCGCGATCCGCTATCAGCTGGAAGACTATATCGAGCGGGATGCACACGAGCATAGAATGAGCGTGCTCGATTTCGTGAAGTTGTACCTGAAGGCCCTGTCGATCAGCCAACGGGAGCTGGCGGACATCTTTGAAATGCAGGATTCCAACCTCTACAAATACTTCACCGGCGAACGTAAGCTGAACAGCGATCTGGTCATGAAGCTGAGCCACTTCCTGCATACACCGCCGGAGCTCTGGTATTACCTCCAGGTCAAGAATGAGCTGCTCGACCTGGCCGGCGAGAAGGAGAAGATCAGGAAGTACCGGAAGTACGACTATCAAAAGGTAGTGTTGCAGAAGGCGGATTCGTGAGTAGTTTTAAAGGTGTAGTTGGGTTTTATTTTGGACGAAAAATCTTCCTGTAAATTTGGGATTCGTCATCTGGATTATCGAGGGCGTGCTTTGTTGCTTTCAATTCAATGGTGGATCGAAGTCGACATCGAAAATATTTGGTGAATGCCGTAAAGAATGTGAAGGCGAGATATTAAAATCGTGGCGAAATATCAGCAATTAAGAATATGTACTATCTTCAGCATGCAGATCTAACTACCGATGAGTACTGGTAAAAAAATTATTTTTTTCAACGTTGCCTGGATGCGCAGCTATACTGGATTGCGCAACGACACCGCTATTGGGGGAGGTGCCTACATAAAAAAGAATAAATGGGGGCACGAAATATTTAACTTCTCGCCACTTAAAGGTCAAGTGTTTGGCTACGTCGCAGCACAAGGAGATATCAATATTGACAGACTTGGAGCAGACAGTTCTGATGATTTTATTGAAGGCGTTACAGTTGTTTGGACTGCGACAAGACCTACAGGTGGCAATGTGATAATCGGCTGGTATAAGAATGCCACGCTTTATCGATCTATGCAGAATCAGCCTCGTGCATTTCGTAAATCAAAAATTCTTTTTTCAGTAGTGTGCCCTCAGAAGAAGGCGACTTTGTTGACGGAAGATGAACGGATATTTGAAGTCCCCAGAGGCAAAGGTGGTTTTGGGCAGCGAAATATTTGGTATGCTTTCAATAACAAAAAATATGTTTCAAAAGTCTTAGATTATATCAACAAGGGGAAATTACCGAAAGTTAGGGCTAGAGGTGTTGGTGCATCATTCCAGGTGGACAGTTTGAAAAGGAGAAAAGTCGAGAAAATTGCAATCAGTAAAATATGCGAATATTACCAGAGATTAGGGTATAAGATATCTTCTGTAGAGGAAGAAAAAGTTGGATGGGACTTAGAGGCTACAAGGGGTAGGTCAAGATTGATGTTGGAGGTTAAAGGGCTTTCCGGAGACGTTATAAGTGTTCAGCTTACGCATAATGAGTATTCCCAGTTAAAGAGAAAGGATAATAACTATCGACTTTGTGTTGTATCGAAAGCTCTCACTAATCCGTCACTCTACATTTTCAGTTACTCCAACAATGAAAAGATTTGGATTGATGAAAAGAGAAATAGTGCACTAAAGTTTAAAGAGTTGAAAGCTGCGCGAGCTTTTGTATAGTTTTGTGATCCTCAACTATTTTGTTGATGGAGATGAATTTTACTATGTTTGAATTAGACATCTGCGACACCAGAAATTAGTGGTCTTGTGACATTCCGTTGTTGTGGCCCACGACTAATGGGTTTAGTAGGGCCAATAAGTAAGTTTTGATTATTTGAGAAGACTCTTTTTAGCTTTGTTTTACCCCATGCCCCGCAACCAAAACCCCGAACAAATCGCCCGCGACCGGATCGATCAGCTTTTGGAAGAAAGCGGTTGGTTGGTGCAGGATTTTAGGCGGATGAACCTGGCTGCCGGTATGGGGGTGGCGGTGCGTGAATACAAGACGGATGTGGGTCCGGCTGATTATGTACTTTTTGCTGATCAGAAGCCGGTTGGAATTATCGAAGCCAAGCGGATTGAGGAGGGGAGCAAGCTGTCTTCCCACGAGAAACAGGTGGAAGAATACTCCAAATCCAAGCTTAAATATATTGATAATGAGCCGCTTCCGTTCATTTACCTGAGTACCGGAGATTTCACCCGCTTTACTGATGCCCGGGACCCGAAGCCCCGTTTCCGGGAGGTGTTCACATTCCACCGGCCGGAGACTTTGGCAAAGTGGATGCGTAAGGGCAAGTCGTTGCGAAAGGCCCTGCACAACGATATCCCTGCTCTGATCACCGAAGGACTGCGCGATTGCCAGATTGACGCGATCACGAATCTGGAAAAGTCCTTCGCCTTGGCTAAGCCCAAGGCTCTGGTGCAAATGGCGACCGGATCCGGCAAAACCTTTACGGCCATCACCTCGGTGTACCGGTTGCTTAAACATGCCAAGGCTGACCGTGTCCTGTTTCTCGTCGATACGAAAAACCTGGGCGAGCAGGCCGAAGGCGAGTTCCGCAAGTACCAGCCCCAGGACGATAACCGCCTCTTCCCCGAGCTCTACGGGGTAACCCGCCTGACGAGTTCCTACATCCCGCCCGACAGCCAGGTGTACATCTGCACGATCCAGCGCCTGTACAGCATCCTGCGGGGTACGGAACTGGACGAAAGCGCGGAACAGGATAACCCCAACGAGTTTTCCAATAACGGCGAGCAACACCAGGTGGTGTACAACCCGAAACTGCCGGTGGAGTTCTTCGATTTCATCTTCATCGATGAATGCCACCGCAGCATTTACAACGTCTGGAAACAGGTGCTCGATTATTTCGACGCTCTGCAGGTGGGACTGACCGCTACGCCCGACAACCGCACCTTCGGCTATTTCAATCAGAACGTGGTGTCCGATTACGGCTACGAGAAGGCCGTGATCGACGGCGTGCTGGTCCCGTACAATGTATATACCATCGAAACCCACATCACGAAGCATGGCGCAGCCATCCAGATGGGTGAACGGGTGGACAAGCGGGAGCGGCTCACGCGCAAGAAGTTCTGGGAGACGGTGGACGAGGATGTGGAATACAGCGGCAAGCAACTCGACAAGGACATTGTGAACCCGAGCACGATCCGGACCATCATCCGCGAGGTGAAGGAACAACTCAAGCACATGTTCCCCGATCGGTTCGATGCGGAAGGCCAGTTCGAAGTACCCAAGACGCTTATCTTTGCCAAGACCGACAGTCACGCGGAAGACATCATCGAGATCGTGCGGGAGGAGTTCAACGAAGGCAATGATTTCTGCAAAAAGATCACCTACCAGAGTAAGGAGGACCCCAAGACCATCCTCAACAGTTTCCGGAACAGCTATTACCCGCGTATTGCAGTCACCGTGGACATGATCGCCACCGGTACCGACATCCGCCCCCTCGAAGTGCTCCTTTTCATGCGCGACGTGAAAAGCCGCAGCTATTACGAGCAGATGAAAGGCCGGGGCACCCGCACCTGTTCCGTGGAAGAACTGCGTAAAACCGGTACGCCCAGCGCCCGCTTTTCCAAGGATCATTTCGTGATCATCGACGCTATCGGGGTTGAGCAGTCGCAGAAGACCGACAGCCGGCCGCTCGAAAAAGCGCCGGGCATGTCGTTGAAAGAAGTACTTGAGCGTATTGCCGTGGGCGACCGCTCCGAAGAGATGATGACCACCCTGGCCAACCGCCTGCTGCGGCTGGACAAGCAGATCAACGAGCACGAAAAAGAACAGTTCGTGCAAAAAGCGGAAGGTAAGAGCATCCAACAGGTGGTGCGGATGTTGTTGACCGCCCACGACCCGGATGTCCGGGATGACATTCGCGTGGCGGTGAACAAGGAGATGAAAGGACAGGCGCCGATCGCGATCGACAAAGAGATCAAAAAGCGGGAGCAAAAGCTGTTGGAAGAATCGGTGCAATGTTTTCACAACCCCGACCTGCGCGAATACATCGTGGATGTGCGGCGGAAATACGACCAGATCATCGACGTGATCAACCTCGACTCGGTGACCAAAAGCGGTTGGGTGAAAGACCAGAAGTCCCATGCGGAAGAGCTGGTGAATCATTTCAAGGTCTGGATCGAGGAGCACAAGAACGAGATCACAGCCCTGCAGATCTTTTACAGCCAGCCCTACCGGCGGCGCGAGCTCACCTACCAGATGATCCGGGAGCTCAGCGAACGGATCCTGCTGGAACGACCGCTCCTGGCCCCGATGAAAGTATGGAAGGCCTACGCCGAGTTGGAGCAAGCCGAAGGTTCCCCGAAGAACGAACTCGTAGCCCTCGTCTCGCTCATCCGCCGCGTGGCCGGGATCGACCAGACGCTGACCAGCTACGACAAGACCGTGGACAAGAACTTCGCCGACTGGGTCTGGAAACGCCAGGCCGGGGCCGGCATGAAGTTCACCGACGAACACATGCACTGGCTGCGCATGATCAAGGACCACATCGCCGGCAGCATCCACCTGGATGCCGACGACCTCGACTACACCCCCTTCGACGCCCTCGGTGGCCGGGGCAAAATGTGGCAGCTCTTCGGGGCAGAGACGGAGAACATTATTGTTGAACTGAATGAAGTGTTGGCGGCATGATTGATCAGGAGCAACTTATTATCCTGTTAAAGGAGCTCACCGCCATGCCACGAGAGTGTGAATGGGTTGAGTTCAAGTTGAATAACAGTGATCCGCAGGAGATCGGTGAACTGATTTCTGCGTTGAGTAACAGCGCTTGTTATCATGGGGTGAAAATAGCCTATCTGGTCTATGGGGTAGAGGATGGAAGTCATGCCTTGATTGGCACGAAATTTCATCCTCTGACTGAGAAGAAGGGGAGTCAGGAGTTGGAGAATTGGCTTGCTACTCAACTTGATCCCCGGATTGACTTCGCTATCTATGAATTCAGTTTTGAAGGGAAGCATTTCGCACTCTTCCAAATAGAGGCTACCAGAAATACACCGGTACTTTTCAAAGGCGAATCGTATATACGTGTTGGTTCTTACAAGAAACGACTCGATGATCACCCTGAGCGAGAGCGTAAGATCTGGAGACGAGAGGACAATGCGTTTTTCGAATCGGAATCTGCAACACAAGACATTTCAGGTGCTGAAGTTTTAGAACTGCTCGATTTCGGTTCTTATTTCACGCTTCTCGGTATGCCAGTACCAACTGATCCGCAAGGAATCTTAGCCCGTTTAACGGATGATAAGCTTATTGCAAGACGTACGGAGGGTGTTTATCGCATTACGAATCTGGGAGCTCTTGCCATCGGGAAAGATGTTGAGCGATTCGGTCGATTGGCGAGAAAGTCTGTACGCGTCATTGTATATCAAGGTGTAAATCGTACCAAGACTAAGCGGGAACAAGTCGGAAGCAAAGGATATGCAATTGGGTTCGAGGGTTTGGTACGTTTTATTTCGGAACAGGCACCAAGTCGAGAAGTGATCGAAGGGGCTCTCAGAAAGGAACTGCCAGATTATCCGGTTATTGCCATTCGAGAACTTGTTGCAAATGCCCTGATTCACCAGGATTTTTCTGTGGGAGGGGCGTCTCCCATGGTAGAAATGTTTGATGATCGAATTGAGATCACTAATCCGGGTAGACCGTTAATCGAAGCTCTGCGTTTTGTTGACCATAGCCCGGAAAGCCGAAATGAGTTGCTCGCGCGTATGATGCGTAGATTGAAAATTTGTGAAGAACGCGGGAGTGGAATGGATAAGGTCATCCTGGCCTGCGAAGAACATAAACTTCCTTCCCCTAAGATTGATGTTGGGAATAACCATACGCGGATTAGTCTTTACGGCCCCCGCCCGTTTCGAGACCTTGATAAAGGTGAAAAGATCAGGGCATGTTACCACCATGCATGCCTCAAGTACGTTTCCGGTCAATACATGACCAACCAGTCACTTCGTGAACGTTTTGGAATCGACGACCACAATGCTGCAATAGCTTCCCGTATCATTTCAGATACGATCGACAGAGGCTTGGTGAAAGACTCTGATCCTCGAAACTCTTCCAGAAAACACGTAAAGTATGTTCCATTCTGGGTCTAAATTCTTATTTGACGGTTATTTGATTTCGGGGTGTTTTTGGCCCTGTTTAGCACTGAAAATCAATGAAATACAATGTGACTGTTATTTGACTGTTATTTGACAACCCCAGAGTCGTGGTAGCTCATGCGAAACTGTCAGAGACCTCTTGTTTGAATGGAGATGAATGATATTATTGTTGAACCGAATGTAGTGTTGGCGGCATGACAAAAGATAGTTTGCCTAAAGGATGGGTTTGTATTGAGCTAGGGTTCTTCATGAAGAGAGGTACTGGCGTAGTTAACCCGGCTCTTTTCCCGAAGGAAGAGTTCGACCTATATAGTATTCCGGCCTATGACAATCTTGTCCCAGAGAAACTATTAGGTACACAAATTGGATCATCAAAAAAGGTTGTCCAAGAGTGCGATGTGTTGTTGTCGCGAATCGTCCCTCACATTCAAAGAAGCTGGATTGTGGGTCCAAGTCAAGGTAGAAGACAGATTGGATCCAGTGAATGGATAATCTTTGATGGCAGTAAGATTTCAGCAGAGTATCTGAGATACTTTCTGTTGAGTTATGATTTTCACCAGAAATTTATGAAAACGATATCTGGTGTGGGAGGGTCACTGACAAGAGCAAATCCGAATCTTACTGCTGAATTTTCATTTCCTCTCCCTCCCCTCCCCGAACAACACCGCATCGTAACCAAGATCGAGGAGTTGTTTGCCAGTCTGGACAAAGGCATCGAAGCCCTCAAGACCGCGCAGCAGCAGCTCAAGGTGTACCGGCAGGCGGTGTTGAAGTATGCGTTTGAAGGGCGGCTGACCCATCCGGATTTGAAGGAGGGGGAGTTGCCGGAGGGGTGGATAAAAACTACTACTGGTAAACTGATTGAGACAATTAGCAATGGATATACACCTGATAAGAAGTACTTAACAGACGCTCAGGGGGAAATTCCCTTTATTAAAATTTACAATTTGAATTTTGATGGTACATTAAATTATAAGAAGAATCCAACATTTATTCCAAGGTCAATTCATGAAAGGGAATTGAAGAGATCAAGATGTTATCCCGGAGATGTATTAATCAACATTGTTGGACCACCACTAGGCAAGGTGTCAATTGTTACAAGCCATTATCCTGAATGGAATATTAATCAAGCAATAGTTTTATTCAGGCCTAATGCTAAAGTTTCATCAAAATATTTGTCTTACTTTTTGCAATCGCCAGTAACTATAGATTGGCTTGAAAATACATCAAAAGCGACTGCGGGTCAATGGAATGTCAAAGTCTCAACCTGTCGTCAGATTCCTATTTCGCTTCCGACATCCTCACGTTATCAACTGAAAGTTGTGGAGGAGATAGAAGCGCGCCTATCCTCAAGCGAGAATTTGAGGGAAATCATCGAATTAGGACTCCATCAATCTGAAGCCCTCCGCCAAAGCATCCTTAAAAAGGCCTTCGAAGGCAAGCTGGTATCCCAGGACCCCAACGAAGAACCGGCCAGTGTGTTGCTGGAGCGGATCCGGGCCGGTCGTGTTGCATCAGCTCCCTTGAATAAACCCGTGGCGAAAAAAGGACGAAGAGTAAAAGCATAATACAGGCTGCCAACATGCAACGTGTCGAAATATATAAAGACAAGGGCAGTAAAGCTCAGGTGGAGGTGCGGTTTGAAGAAGAGACCGTATGGCTGAGTCAGGCTCAAATGGCGTCACTTTTTGGGCAGACTAAACAAAATATCAGCCTGCATATAACAAATTGTTTTAAAGAGAAAGAGTTATCAAGAAAAGCAACTGTCAAGGAATCCTTGACAGTTCGAAAAGAAGGGAACAGGCAGGTTACCCGGAAGATTGAGTATTACAATCTGGATGTGATCATTTCAGTAGGTTATAGAGTAAAATCCAACCGGGGGACTCAGTTTCGACAGTGGGCAACACAACGCCTGAAAGATTACCTGATAGAAGGGCTTGCCATAAACGAGAAACGGCTACAGCAAAAGGAACAGGAAATCAGAATATTACACGACGGGATCAGGATTCTCAGCAGGGTCATCGAGCAAGAAACCGGTCAGGATGAGAACGCTTGGCTCCGGCAATTTAGCCAGGGATTAAAGCTGCTCGATGATTACGATCATGAAAAGCTTGATCGAAGCGGAAAGCGCAAGGCCGCCGCGTATTTCCCAACCCCGGTCGAGTACAAGGCTATCATTGACCATATGCGTTCGAGCTTTAACTCGGATCTTTTTGGTAAGAAGAAAGATGACAGTTTTGATAGTGCGATCAATCAGATCCGGCAGACCTTTGGCAGAAAGGACATATACCCCAGCATCGAAGAAAAAGCCGCGGTGCTATTGTATCTGATTGTAAAAAACCATGCATTTGTGGATGGCAATAAACGCATTGCAGCGGCCTGCTTTTTACTTTTTTTAGAGCGGAATCAATTGCTCTTTGATGCCAACGGCAGTGCCATCATTAGCAATGACGCGCTGGCCGCTCTTACACTATTTGTCGCTTCAAGTAAAAGCGAAGAAATGGATACAGTGAAACGACTGATCATTAGCATTCTTAACCGGAGTAAACAATGAGTACTGAACAACAGAACACTTCCAGCATCATCTCCAAAGTCTGGAGCTTCGCCACCGTACTCCGCGACGACGGGGTGGGCTATGGCGATTACCTGGAGCAGCTTACCTACCTGCTGTTTTTAAAGATGGCGGACGAGTTCAGCAAGCCGCCCTACAGCCGGGACCTGAAGATCCCGAAGAAGTACAACTGGCAAAGTCTGACCGACAAGAAAGGCGCGGAGCTGTTCGATCATTACGTGAACACCCTGCACACGCTGTCCAACGCCAAGGGCTTCCTCGGGCAGATCTTTACTAAGAGCCAGAACAAGATCAACGATCCTTCCAAGCTGGCCCGTCTCATCGCCATGATCGACGGGGAAAGTTGGAGCACCATGGGTGCCGACCTGAAGGGCAAGATCTACGAAGGCCTGCTGGAGAAGAACGCCGAGGACACCAAGAGCGGCGCCGGACAGTACTTCACCCCGCGGGCCCTCATCCGGGCCATGGTGGCCTGCGTGCGTCCCGAGCCCATGAAGACCATCGCCGACCCGGCCTGCGGCACGGGCGGGTTCTTTCTCGCTGCCTACGATTTCCTCGCCGACCGGAACAATTACACACTCGACAAGAAACAGAAGGAGTTTCTGAAACTGAAGACCTTTTACGGAAACGAGATCGTAGCCAACACCCGCCGCATGGCGCTGATGAACCTCTTCCTGCACAACATCGGCGACTTCGACAGCGAGAACTTCATTTCACCCGCCGATGCCCTCATCTCCGACAGCGGCCTCCGCGTGGATTACGTGCTCGCCAACCCGCCTTTCGGTAAAAAGAGCAGCATGACTTTCACCAACGAAGAAGGCGAGCAGGATACCGAAGACCTGACCTATAACCGGCAGGACTTCTTCGTCACCACCAGCAACAAGCAGCTCAACTTCGTGCAGCACATCAAAACCATGCTCAAAGCCGACGGCAAAGCAGCGGTGGTACTGCCCGACAACGTGTTGTTCGAGGGCGGAGCCGGAGAGACCATCCGGAAAAAGCTGCTGGAAGGGACCAACCTGCACACCATCCTGCGCCTGCCCACCGGCATTTTCTACAAGCAGGGCGTAAAAGCCAACGTGCTGTTCTTCGATAACAAGCCCGCCTCCAAGACGCCCTGGACCAGAGAGGTCTGGTTCTACGATTTCAGGACCAACATCCATTTCACCCTGAAAAAGAATCCGTTACGATTCGAAGACTTGGCGGATTTCATTAAGTGTTACCATCCGGAGAACATCGCCAAACGCAAGGAAACCTACGACGCCCGGAAGAACCCCGAAGGCCGCTGGCGCAGGTTCACCTACGAGGAGATCATCGCCCGCGACAAGACCAGCCTCGACATCACCTGGATCAAAGACAAAAGCCTCACCGACCTCGACAACCTCCCCGACCCGGACGTCCTGGCCGAGGAGATCATCGAGAACCTGGAAGCGGGGATTGAGAGCTTTCGGGAGGTGATGGCGGGGGTGAGGTAAAGACCGTGGAAATTTGTAGTTATTAATTTAAATGCTGCAAATTGCAGATATGGTCAAATTATGTACGATCATCTTGAAATTAAATCATAGAAAGGTGAGTCGAGGCGTAGAGTGTGTTAGGATTCCTATCTTATGTGGAGGTAGATCTAGCAGCGATTGTGTGTCTAAGTCAATTAAATAAAATATCGCAAAGTTGGCAGTAGGAGACAAGCAAAAATTCATAACCGAAATTATCAGCAAGGTGCTGAATGAGCCAGCACAAACTCGAAAGCGTTTTGATTGGTTCATTAATAAGCATACGAAGGAGAACTTTCGCAAGTACTATTTTACTATTGGTAGAATATTCGAAGTCTTGAATGGCGATGTAACGGCAAATCAGGAAAAGCGTACTGTATCACTTGACTGCGATGCTTACTTCGGAGGAAAGTACAATTTCATTTTCGAGTTCGATGAGTTTCAGCACTTTAGTTCTTCCAGACTAACAACAATCGATTGCTACCCACCAGGTTTAAAACTCAACTTCGATTTGGAGAGTTGGAAACAACTATGCAATAAACACAAGGATAAGGCGGACAATTATCGAAAGTCTAAGAAAACGGCAGATTTCAATTTCATTGGTGGAAGGACAGCACAAAGAGCGTATTTAGACTCCTTCCGTGATCTTCTCCCGGAGATTCATGGACTTAATCCAACTTTGCGTATAAATGAGTTCGAGGTGGCTGGGATATCTGGAATGGGTAAAGTGGCCTTTTATAAAATAGAGGAACTATTAAAATTAAAATTAAGCTAATTATGCCGGCATTCCATTATGTAGTTAAGGCTAAACTAATTCGACATAAGAAAAAAGATGGCGAGTTAGAGTTTTTGCAATTTGAAGAAAAGTTTGAGGATGATAATCCGATAAAGGCAAGAAATTTAGCTTTTAAACGTTATCAAAGCTACATAGATGTACTTTTAGAGGG
The DNA here is from genome assembly GCA_016713765.1 of Bacteroidota bacterium. Taxonomy (NCBI): domain Bacteria; kingdom Pseudomonadati; phylum Bacteroidota; class Bacteroidia; order Candidatus Pollutiaquabacterales; family Candidatus Pollutiaquabacteraceae; genus Candidatus Pollutiaquabacter; species Candidatus Pollutiaquabacter sp. The sequence continues at coordinate 821,410 of JADJON010000003.1, read as the reverse complement.
AAAGAACAAAAAGTATGTATCAGACAAGCAGGCTAGGGTGGATTTGGTATCATTTATAGATCCTGGCACTAAATCAAAGATAAATATTGAAAACAAGCAGGTTGAATTTAGTGATGCTTTTGGTAATGGGATTGGTGTGTTTTTAGTTCTGAACGCCCCGGATCAAGGCACTCTATTTTCTGAATCAGTAAGTGAAGAGTTGTTTATTCACGGAATCGGCAATATCGCTTATTTCCCATTTGATTCTGACGATTTGATTTTACACCTGGAAGAGGAGTATAATTACTATCAATCCTATCATTGCGATACCAATAATCAGGATATTGAAGTAGTGTATTGCAGCAGAGATGAATGGGAGGCGGGTCATTGGGAAGAAGAGCCGGCAAAGTATCACATTATTGAGACCCCTTTCGATTGGTCGGGGCTTGACAAACCCTTTTGGTGGGGAGAGCCTCGGGTGGAAAAGGTCTCAGAGTTGCAACCACCACCTAAATCCATAGAGCAAATTCTACGAGAAGGAGAAAGCAATACGGTGGAATTTAAGCCAGCTTTAGTCTATAATTTCAAAACCGGGAAAGCCGGTATTGGCATTAAGAATATTATCGCTAAAACCATTTGTGCATTCCTGAATTCAAATGGAGGCTTATTGTTTATTGGAGTTACTGATGAAGGTGTTCCGCAAGGTTTGTCCTTTGACTATTCGCTCTCAGATTCAAAGAACAAAAGAGACTTTATCCATCTGGAATTCGACCAAATGATTGACTATTTTATGTCTCCTGTTGTTAGAAATTATGTATCAACTCAATTTTATGAGATAAATGGGAGCGAGATATTCATGGTATCTGTTATGCCCAGCAAGCGTAGGCCAATATTTCTGAAAAATGGAGATCAAAAGGAATTCTATGTAAGAGGTGAGGCTTCTAGTCGTAGAATTATTGAAATAGAAGAAATTGTAAATTATTGTATCGATAAGTGGGGTGCCAACGGTTAATAATCTTATTGTGTTCCTTGAACGAGTGTCTATAATAAATGTTGGCGATCCAGCAGTCCCGCTTTTAGGCGTATTTAAAATATGAGTTGTTGAAAATTATCTATCTACTAAAGAAGGGTTGTCAGGTCATTGTTGATTAACCCCTCTTCAACCTCACCACCGCCCCCTCATTCTTATTCGCCAACTGCCCGCAGGCGGCGTCGATGTCTTTGCCGCGGGAGCGACGGATGTTGAGAATGACGCCGTTGTCGAGCAGGTATTGGATGAAGGCCTTGAAACGGTCTTCCCGGGCGTTGCTGAATTCCCCGCCTTCGATGGGGTTGTATTCGATGATGTTCACCTTGGCTTTCACCTTGCGGCAGTAGAGCAGGAGCTCGTGCGCGTCCTGGAGGGTGTCGTTGAAATTATTGAAGACAATGTACTCGAAGGTGACGCGGGAGCCGGTGTGCTCGTAGAAATAGTTCAGGGCTTCCTCGAGGACGTCGAGGTTGTTCGTGTCGTTGATCGGCATGATCTGCGCCCGCTTGGCGTCGTTCGCGGCGTGCAGGGAGAGGGCGAGGTTGAATTTCACTTTGTCGTCGCCCAGCTTCCTGATCATCTTGGCGATGCCGGCCGTGCTCACGGTGATCCGCTTCATGGCCATGCCCAGTCCGTCCTGCGAGCCGATGCGGTCGATCGCGCGGAGCACGTTGGCGTAGTTGAGCAGGGGCTCGCCCATGCCCATGAAGACGATGTTCGACAGGGGCTGCTGGTACCGTTCTTCCGACTGCCGGCGGATGAGGGCCACCTGGTCGTAGATCTCGTCGGCGTCGAGGTTGCGCAGGCGCTCGAGGCGACCGGTCGCGCAGAACTTGCAGGTGAGGCTGCAGCCGACCTGCGAGGAGACGCAGGCGGTCATGCGCGTGTCGGTGGGGATGAGTACGCCCTCCACGATGTTGCCGTCGTGTAAGCGAAAAGCGTTCTTGATGGTGCGGTCGCTGCTCACCTGGAAGGTGTCGATCGCCACGCCGTTGATCACGAAATGCTCCTTCAGGGTCTCGCGCAGGGGCAGGGGTAGGTTCGACATCACATCGAACTCGTGCGCGGTCTTCTTCCACAGCCACTCATAGACCTGCTTCCCGCGAAACTTGGTATAGCCGTGATCCATGAACCAGGCCTGCAGTTCTTCCAGGCTCAGCGCTCGGATGTTCTTTTTTGTGGTGTTTTCGGGCATTTCTGGGTGCAAAGATACTGAGAATCAGGGGAAGCGGTAGTGGCGAGTGATTGATGGCACGCGGATTCCGCGGATTAAGCGGATGCTCGCGGATAGTATCTGCGTTAATCCGCAATATCCGCGTTATCCGCGTGCCATCCGTTACATAGAACGCGCAGTCCCTATGAGGTTCCGGGTTTCGTGTTCCGAGTTTCGAGTTTTGGGATTCAGTTGTTTTAATATAACTGTTTTCAAGTCGGTAAACCTACTTTTACTCCATCGTTCACGCCTTCCAATAAAACCGCTTGAACACGGAACCCGGAACCCGAAACCCGGAACAAACAACCCGCAATGCGTATCCTCAAAGCCGACTTCCTCTACCCCGGCAACGAGTCTTTGATTCGGGAAGGGATCGTAGTATTGGATCAGGACGACCGGATCGTGGACATCGTGGATCCTGCTACGCGTGGCGCGGACTGGCAGATGTTGAACGGCCGGGAAGAACTGGAGGCGCTGCGGGGCGGGATTTGTCCGGGCTTCATCAACGCGCATACGCACCTGGAGCTTTCGCATTTGCTCGGACAACTGCCGCGGCATACGCGCCTGCCGGGATTTCTGGCGGCGGTGAATGCCCAACGCGCCGCCGATCCGGAAATCATTGGGTCAGCCATCGTCGCCGGCGACCGGGCCATGCGTGAAGCGGGTGTGGTGGGCGCGGGCGATATCGCCAACACCGACCATACGCTGGAACTGAAACGGAAGAGTCCGCTGCGCTACCATACGTTCATCGAAGCCTTCGACCTGCACCCCGACCGTGCCGAAGCCGAGTTCGAGAAAAAGATCGCGCTGCGCGACCGCTACCTGGCGGCGGGATTGTCGGCGAGCGTTGCTCCCCACGCGCCCTACACGGTCTCGACACGACTCCTGAAACGCATCGACCGCGAGGCGAAGGAGCAGGGCGGACCGCTCACGCTCCACAACCAGGAGACGCCCGGCGAGGAGGCGATGTTCCGCAGCGGCGATGGCGAGTTGCTCGAGTTCCTGCGCAGGGCTACGCCCTTCTACAACGACTGGATACCTACCGGCTTTTCATCGATCGCCTCGACCCTGGTGCACCTGCCGACCTGCAACAACCTGCTGCTGGTGCACAATACGCTGAGCACCGAAGAGGACGTGCAGTGGGCGAGCCTGTACAGTTTGCGCCTGTGGTGGTGCCTCTGCCCGCGCGCGAACCGCTACATCGAAGACCGCCTGCCCGATGTGCCGATGCTGCAACGCATGGGCGTGAAGCTGACCGTGGGAACGGACAGCCTGGCCTCGAATGATACGTTGTCGGTCGTGGATGAACTGAAGGTGCTTGCGCAGGCGTTTCCGCAGATCGCGACGGAGGAGCTGATCCGTTGGGCGACCTGGAACGGGGCGGAGTTCTTCGGTTGGCACAGGGAGCTGGGCAGCCTGGCGGTGGGAACGAAACCTGGGCTGGTGCATCTGAGCGGTCTCGATCCGGTTTCGGGGGCTTTGACGCCAGAATCGGGTTCGAGGCTGATTGCTTCGATTTGATGGCACACGGAGGCGAAGGACGGTAGGCGGTTGGCAGTAGGCAGTAGGCGGTAGGCAGTATGCAGTAGGCAGTTTGCAGCAGGCAGTATTTTCCCCACGTCCCCCGCCCCCCGCCCCTCGTCCCTCGTCCCTCGTCCCTCCCTTTTCGTCCCTCGTCCCACGTCCCACGTCCCTCCCTTTTCGTCCCTCGTCCCACGTCCCTCGTCCCACGTCCCTCGTCCCACGTCCCTCTCCTTCGGCCCAAAAAATTAAATTTCCTTCATCCGGAAACGTTATCTTAGAGTCATCGTATCGGGTGGAGCAAACTGCAAGAATTTTGGCCTTTTTAAGGACCAAAAGCTACCGAAACGCGTAAATTAATCCATTGCCTACGACCCCGTCATGGTGAAACCCGGCCGTAAGTATTCTTTTTGTGCGCTCGCAACCTGCCTGAGCCTGACGCTGCTGTTCAGCGTAACGGGTGCGGTATGGGCGGGACCGGAGGATTCCGTGCGTACGGATGTGGCGGCCATGGTGACGAACGAGTTCGTGTACCAGCCCGACACCAACCTGCAGGTGAACGAAGGCGAGATCCGCGCCGGACTGCTGTACGATGCCGTCAACCAGAAGATCGTTTGGGAAAAGAACATGAGTTCGTCCTATCCCATCGCCTCGCTGACCAAGATGATGGTCGCCCTGCTGGCGGTGGAAGACGTGCGCGCCGGCAAGTATCGCTGGGAGGACCGGGTGCAGTGGACGCGCGAGACGGTCGTCGGTCGCCGCAAGCACCGCCGGATCGTCCGCACGATCGTGAACTACTCGCTGTACGACGTCTTCAAGGCGTCGATGATCGCGTCCAACAACGAATGCGCCGATCAGATGGCCCGCTTCCTCGGCTGCGGCGACCTGGCGTCGAGCCTGCGTCGCATGAACGAGAAGGCCGCCTCGCTGGGCATGAGCAACACCTGGTACGGCAACCCTACCGGACTACCCGGCACCGGCGGCAACCCCGACAACTATTCTTCTCCGACCGACCAACTGCGGCTCGCGCTGGAGATGCTGAAGTACGAAGAGATCCTCGAAGTGACCGGTCAGGGCTATGCCCAGATCGACAACGGCAAAAGCAACAGCGTCATCCGCAACCACAACGGCCTGACGATCCAATACACCGGTGAAGTGGACGGCCTGAAGACGGGTTACACCCGCCGCGCCGGCTTCTGCCTCGTCGGCACGACCGCGAAGTGCGGTCACCGTCTGATCAGTGTCGTCCTCGGCTGCCGCGGACCGGCACTGCGCAACGAGCTGGTGCGCGACCTGTTCAACAACTATTACACCTCGATCCACCTCGATCCGCTGGGACCCTGCGTGGCGCCTCCCGGACTGCTGGCCACCACCGCGCCGGCGGGCGTAGATACCGTGAAGCCGGCCGCGAGCAACGGCGAGTACATCACCGTAAAGGAGAAAGTACGCAAGCAACATACCGTCCGTCGCGGCGAAACCCTCAGCGGCATCGCCGATCGTTATGGTGTGTCCATGTCGCAACTGCGTTCCTGGAACAAAGGCCGGATCAAGTCGAGCCGCGTGCTGGCCGGACAACGCCTGAACGTGTACACCACCGTCTCGCGCAAGGTCTGGATGACCAAGCCGGCGAACGGAGGCGAGGAAGACGATAACCAGACCCTGATGGCGGGCAAGACCACCGTCACCGATACCGATGCGCCGGATACAGCCGTCGCGAAAGCCGAAGCCAAGCCGGCACCGGCGAAACCGAAACCTGATTTCATCTACCACACGATCGCCCCGGGCGATACGCTTTTCTCCATCGCACGCAAATACGAAGGCATCTCCGTGGAGCAGTTGAAAGAACTCAACCACATCCACGACATCCGCAGCCTGAAACCCGGACAGAAGTTAAAGGTCCCGGTCAAAGGATGATGCGAGGTGTGTGATGCGAGGGTAATTCTGCCCACTGCCCACTGCCTACCGCCTACTGCCTACTGCCTCCTGCCTACTGCCTACCATCCACTGCCCATTGAATCGATCACTAAATGAGCACCTCGGCATGATTTTAGTATTTTGGCGGCGGCCAAAACACTGATCTTGATCCGATGAAAAAATCGCTTGCTTTGTTCCTGCTGGTCTTCGTTGCCCAGATTTCATTCGCGCAGAAGAACGCGCCCGTCGCGCCGGTCGTACTACCGGTCGACAGCATCACCAAACTCATCACTTACGAAGGCGTACTCGAAGCCAAGGGCGTCGGCGCCGATGCCTTGTACCAGCGCGCGCTCACCTGGTTCCGCGGCTTTTACAAAAACCCCGGCGAAGTGATCCGCGAGAACGACTCCATCAAACTCAAGATCACCGGCAAGCCGCGCTTCAAGATCTACAACGCGCCCGACAAGACCGGCCTCAAGACCGAAGCCGGGCTGGTTCAATACACCATCACGCTGGCGGTGAAGGATGGCCGGTTCCGCTACGAGCTTACCGAGTTCAACTGGAAGCAACTCAGCTACTATCCTTGCGAGCGCTGGATGGATACCAAGTCGCAGACTTATCTACCCGTTTACAACGATTACCTCACCCAGGTCGACGGCTACGTCAAAGACCTCGTCGCGAAGCTCCACGAGGCCATGACCCACGAGAAGCCGGTGAAGGATCGGGACAATTGGTGAATTCAAGTAACACAGAGTTTCCTTTAGACTTGCCTTCGTAACTTCAAGCTGACTGTGCTGGAAGAGATAGAGGTGAACTAAGCAGAGTTAGAGCCTTCAGGGCTAATCTGTGTATCAGTCCTCTATCTCTTTTCAGGGTGCGGTGCCAGTTAGAATCATAGGCATCCAGGCCTATTAAAGGTTTTAGCAGCACATCCTGTTCCAGTACAGACAAATAAACCTTAAAACCAAAGTTATGAAAACAGTCTGTACCGTTGGCATTGACATCTCATCGCAATGGCTGGATGTAGCGCTGGTAGTGGACCCTTCAGCCAAACCCTTGAGTCTGTTCCGGGTGAAGAACAGCCAGGAGGGAATTGAATCCATGTTTAAACGCCTGAAAAAGGAGGTGCCAGCGGGATCACCTCCCTGGTTTTGCATGGAACACACCGGCAACTACGGATTGCTTTTGTGTTGCCTGTTACAGGAAAAGGGTATGACCTATTCGGTAATACCGGCAAGAGAGATCCAACAATCCCTGGGCGTAACCCGAGGTAAAAGTGACCGGACGGATGCAGAGCGAATCGGCGTTTACGCCTTGATCCATCATCACAAGCTCCGGCCATTTGTGATCCCTCAAAAATCCATCCTTCAACTCAAAGAGCTGATCTCCTACCGCGCCTCGTTGGTGCAGCAACATACCCAGAATGTCAATAGCCTCAAGAGCCGCTCAAAGCTCAATATTGTGATCGACAATCACCTGGTTACCGAGGATCTGGAACAACACATTCAACGGCTGGAAAAGAGCATTAAGGCAGTAAACGAGGCCATTGAAAAAGTGATCGCCTCCGATCCGGAGCTCAAACAGAATTTTGATCTGATACAATCTGTCAAGGGAATAGGACTCATTGCTGCAACGATGATGCTCGTTATAACCCAGAACTTCACTCAGTTCGATGATGGTCGTAAGTTCGCCTGCTATGCCGGAACGGCGCCTTTTGAACACTCCTCCGGATTAACCAAGGGAAGGACCAGGGTACATCCCATGGCAAATAAGCAGATGAAAGCAATCTTGCTCAACGGAGCCAATAGCGCCATGATCTACGACCCTGAAATAAGGGTCTACTGCCAAAGGAAAAAGGCCGAGGGCAAACACCACAAAGTCATCGCAAACGCCGTAGCCTGCAAACTGATCAATCGGGTCTTTGCAGTCATTAAAAGAAAAACCCCATTCGTCCTAACCTACGAGAAAAAAATCAATCAAAACGTTGCGTAAGTCTTAGAATACACAGAGGGCACACAGAGTCCCACAGAGATCGAACTCTGTGATACTCGTACGTTAGCGCCATTCCTTAAAAATAGGAAATTAGAGGCAAGGTTGATAAGTAAGGTGGCGGGAGGTGATCCGTGCCCAAGCAGTCCGTGAGACATGCTCTCACAGAGATATGCCCCCGTCATCTTCTTACTCTTTAGAGTCTGAACAGAATCCAAGGCGTCCTGGATGTCAGAGACAGCTTGAGTAGGTTACGAGTAAAGACGAGGGGGAGTATGCTTATCATCCGAGATCAAAACCCATTCAGTCATGGAGAACGTTATTCGCCAATGCATTGGAATTGATTGCGGGATGAAGGAGCATGTTGCCAGCTTCAGCCGCATGTATGCCGACCTTCGGGTGGAGTATGTATCGACGCTGACCATCCCCAATGGCCCGGGAGGCTTCGTCAAGCTCTCCAAATGGATCCGGAAGCTGATGGATCCATCCATGCCCTGTCAGTTTGTGTTGGAAGCCACCGGTGTTTATCATGAAACGCTGGCGTGCTTCCTTACGGAGAAGGGCTGGCCGGTGAGCGTAGTACTTCCCAACCGGGCAAAGTACTTTTCCAAGACACTTACAGTAAAGACGGTCAATGACAAAGTATCTTCCCAGACATTGGCCGCCATGGGCCTGGAGAAGAAACTGGACGTCTGGTCGCCGCCGGATCCGATTTACAATCAGCTGCGGCAGCTAACCCGGGAGCGAGATCAGCTCAAAGCGGAAAGTACGCAGATCAAATGTCAGTTACACGCAGAAGAGAGCGGAGCCTGGCCCAACAAGTCAAGCATTAAACGGATGAATCAACGATTGTCTTTGATTGAACGACAGGTAGAAGAAGTGGAAACGTCCATCCGGGAAGTCGTTGCTGAATCACCTGAGATTGATCAGGCTGTAAGACGCATGACATCGATTGTAGGTGTTGGGATGCTCACAGCAGTAACGGTGCTGGCGGAAACCAATGGATTCAATCTGGTAAGGAACAAGAAACAGCTAGTCAGCTATGCGGGGCTGGATGTGGTGGAAAGGACATCCGGTATATCGGTCAGGGGAAGGTCCCGCATATCGCATCGAGGGAACCGGTACTTAAGAAAGTGCCTGTACTTCCCGGCCATGACTGCAGCACGTCATTCAAATGACCATAAGGCGTTGTACAACAGGCTCATCAGCAAACACGGAATTGCGATGAAAGCAGCGGTTGCGGTTCAAAGAAAGTTATTGGTCATGATGTATGCGATCTGGAAAAACGGAACAATCTACGACCCCAACTACGAATCAAAAAAGCAACAAAATGAATTAGGGCAGACCCGAAGACCTGCCCTAACGGAACTGGCTTAAAGCCGTTCTTTGTAATCCCGAATTTAGAAAAAAATCTAACACGGAAATTTGGCGGTTAACACAGAATCTCTGTGTGCCCTCCGCGTTACTCTGTGCTACTCTTTTTTAGCGTACTCAGTTCTCCACCACGATCGTCGGGCCATTCACTTGTTTGACGGGTTCTATGGTATGCAGGAAGCGATAGATCGATCGCAGGTCGTCGTCGCTGAAGTTGGAGAACGGTCCCCAGGGCATCGGCGAATCGGGGATCTTCTTCCCCTCCCGGAAACGCTTCACGAAATCATCCTCGCTCCACTTCGCGATATGTCCCGTCTCCGGATCCGGCGTCAGGTTCGGTGAAACCACGAACACGCCCGGTTTATCATCGACCGGCATATGGAATCCACCTGCGAAGAACGGTCCTGTATATTCACCCGTCGCCAGACTCCGGTTCGTATGACAACCGCGGCAGTTCGCGATGCTGTTCGCCAGGTATTTTCCGTATTCCGCACTCAAAGCAGGCGTCACGCTTTTCGCCACCTCGCCATCCGGCCCGATCGGTTTGATCATAAACGCCTTGATCGCCTTGCCGATGAAATTGAATTCGGTTTTCGGCACCTCGTACTTCACCGGTTCCAGGGTGCGGAGAAAGGAGATCACGGCAGTCAGGTCCTCGTCGCTCAGGTTGTGGAACGGCATGAAGTCGAGCAGCGCGTGTCCGTCCTTCGCGACACCATACCGCAACGAGCGGGCGATCTCGTAGTCGCTGAACGACAGCAGGCCCGTGGCATCCGAAGTCAGGTTGTGCGTGTACACCCTGCCGAACGGCAGATCGAAATAGCCGCCGCCGTGCAGCGGCACATGCTTACCGGCGAGCACATCCGCCCGCTGGTCGCGGGAAGTATGGCAGTCGGCGCAGTGTGCCGGACCGTACACCAGGTACTCGCCCCGTGCGATTACGGCGCTGTCGCGGCTCGCGGAGATCTCCGGCAGTGGGGCCTCAAAAGTCCGGTCGGCCCGGATGTAAACAACAGCGACAAACAATACCAGAATAACAAGCAGGATCAAACCGATCCTTTTAAGGATCCGAAGGAACGTTTTCATGATCAAAGAGTTGGGGGGATTAGAAAATTAGAATGCAATTCCTTGCATTGAACAACAGCCGGAAATCGGTCAATTTTTTCGGAGAAAAATCCTACTTCCCGGCAAGCAGCGCGGCGGCAACGGCAAGATCGCCCGGGTACGTGATTTTGATGTTCCAACGCTCACCGGCCACGAAGTGCAGGGCGATGTCGGCTTGTTCCAGCACCGAAGCGTCGTCGGTGAAGCCGCTTTGTTCTTCACCCGCGTAAGCGCGCAAGCCGAGGTCGGCGCGAAAACACTGCGGCGTCTGCATCAGGAAAAAGCGGGAGCGATCGACGGCCGAGTACCGATCACCGATTTGCTGTCGCAGCGAGTCGGTCACCGGCAGGCAGGGAATGGCGGTTCCTTTTTCGCTGGCTTCAGAGAAGCAACGCTGGAGAAATTCTTCCGGCAGGTAAGGTCGAACACCATCGTGAATGCCGATCACCGTTTGCGCGGGCGAGGTGATGGAGGCGCTGACCGCGGAGAGTCCGTTGCGGACGCTCTCATAGCGGGTCGCGCCGCCGGCGACGGTTTGATGGCTCACCGCGCAAGCGTGTTCGCGGCAGAGCGCGTTCCAGCGTTCCAGTTGAGTGGCGGGAAGTACGACGACGATCTCCAGCGCAAGATCGGCCTGGTGTGCCTGCTCGAGCGTATGCAGCAGGACCGGTTTGCCGTTGAGCAGGAGGAACTGCTTGGGAACATCGCTTCCCATGCGGCTTCCGGAACCTCCGGCGACCAGGATCAGGATCTTGCGCATCGTGCTGAACTCAGCCGCGAAGATACGCCTTTGCGAGGTGCTGGTACCGCAAGCGGAAATAAGTGGAAAGGAGCGCGAACAGGAAACAGCCGATCGCGACGAGACCGGCGATGAGTCCGGCCTTTCCGTTCAGCGAAGACGCGCTGGCCCGCGCCGACTCCACCGTGACGATGCTGGGCAGGTTGCGGTCGAGGAGCGAGGCTTCGAGGAGTCGGTAGTACTTGCCGGCGTTGATGAGCTGATCGGTCGAGCTGTGCAAAGCGTAGATCGTCTGAGCCAGCGCCTCCTGTGAACGGTCCATCGTCGCGGAGTGGGGAAGGCCTTCGAGTTCATCCAGGCTCTTCTGCAGACGCTGTGCCTGGGCATCGTGTTCCGCGCGCAGCTTCCCGATCATCTCTTCGTTGATGCGCAGTCGTTTGCGCAGCGCGGTGACGGTGTTCTTCCGGTTGAGCTCGTCAGCATAGGTGGCGGCCTCGTTCGCGATCTCGGCGCAGCGATAGCGGTAAGCGTCTTCCACCGAGATGATGATCAGGTTGAACGGCGTCTTGACCAGCTTGATACGGGACTTCAGGATCCGGATGGCGCGCTCTTCGTAGAATTCTTTGGTGGTATCGATGCCATAGTGTTGCAACAAGCCGAACTTCCGGATGAGGTGCCGGTACATGTCGTTCGAGTGCACCGTGGCGAACAACCGGTTGTAGAAATCGCTTTTGAACGGATTGGCGCCCTGATCCTCGATGATGCGTGCATCAACGACCGTCGGGTCCACCCAGGTCACTTTCGCTTCCGACTGGTAGAGGAAAAGATGGAAACGACAGAAATAAAACGTGGCGAAGGAGAGCAGGACGGTGAGGAGGATCGTCCGGAATTTGGTCTTCCCGGCCTCCTGCAGAATTTCCTGTGTGGTGATTTCCGTCGCCATTCTTCTGTAAGTATAGAAAGACCCGTACGACAAACCAAAAAAATCGTATCATCGGTTCCGTTTCCATGAGCGCCGTTTCTTCGCGTTGGTCACCGCTGGTCGTCGGTGTTGTCTTGTTGCTGCTACCCTGTTGCAGGCTGTTGGCCTTGCAGGACCCGGCGTTCACCCCACCGCAACTGCTCCTCGCCCTCGCGGGCCTGTTGTTCTCCTGCTATTTTTCGTTCCGGAAACCCGGGAAGGAATTGGACGGCTTGTTGCATCCCTGGTACCTGCTGAGCGCGCTCCAGTTTTTGTGGATGATGCTTTCTTTGCGGACCTCCTGGATCGCCGGCGAAGGGATACTCGATCTTCTGCGGTTTGGTATATACGCGGGCTGGACGATCCTGCTGGTGGCGGCCTTGCGTTTGCTGCCCGATCCGATGCGGATCGTAAGCCGGATCGCTTTGTTCACGGTCTTGCTTTGCTTGATCCCGATGGTGATCCAAGTCGTGGAAGCGATGAATCATCCGAAGGGATTCTTCGTCGACTATCATTTGTCATCCTTTTTCGGCAACAAGAATTATTACAGCGGCGTACTGATCCTGTTGCTGCCTTTCACACTGGCGCAGGCGACAACTGAAAAAAGCGGATGGCGTACCGCAGGACGCGTCGCCGTCGTATTGGTCGTCTTGCAATTGCTGCTCTTGCAATCGGTCGCCGCCTGGATCGCGCTGCTGGCGATGGCGTTGGTATCGGTACTGCTGCCGGGAGGTGTTGCTGCGCGTTTGAAGCTGGTCCGGTGGAGCGCCGGAGTGGTTGGAGTACTGATCGCGGGGGTGTTTGCCATCAGCGGCTATTCCAATTACGACGAATTGCTGATCGGCAAAGTGAAGGACCTGCGCCAGGGCGGTTCGATCGCGGAGCGCATCGCGGAAGCCGATCTGCGAAACGAGAATTCGCTCTTCGAACGGGAGCTCATGTTCCGCAACGCCTGGTTGCAGTTCCGGGATCATCCGGCGTTCGGCGCGGGTGTTTCGAATTACAGGATGTTGCAGGCGCAATACGGAGTCGGTGGTACGCCGCACCTCAACAGCGGGCACGTTCGCTTTGAGCATCCGCACAACGAATACCTCTTGTTGCTGGCGGAACAAGGCTTGCCGGGTCTCCTGCTCTGGCTGGCCATGATCACGGCCCTGCTCGTGCCGGCCTGGCGTTTGATGAAAGATGACCAGGCAACTTCCCCGGCCCGACAGGCAGCCCGTTGGAGCGTGACCGGAGTAGCGGGTTTCCTGGTGTTGTCAATGCTGGCGTATCCGGCCCTGCGACCGATGGAGCGGATGCTGTTCCAACTGCACGCGGCGATCCTGATCGTCGTGGTTCCGCGGACCATCGGCACGAACCTATCGTTGAAGGCGGGCAGACGCGGCTGGTGGTTGCTCGCCTTGTTTTTCCTCGGCTCGTTCGGCGTGCTCTGGCAGCGGCTGGGATCCGAGTTGCACTTTTTTCAGTCGCTCGTCTGGCAGGCGAAGCGTCAGCCGGAGCGACAGATCCGGGAGGTGCGCAAGGCCGCGGGATACTGGATGCAAGTGGACTTTACGACCACGCCGCTGATCTGGTACGAAGGCACCCACGCGTTCTATCGCGGAGAAGTGGCGAAGGCCTTGCCCTATTTCGAGCGGTCGGCACAACTATCGCCCTGGCATTTACGGGTCATCAACGATCTCGGGACTTGCTACGAGCAGTTGGGCAAGCGCGACAGTGCAGTAAGCTTGTACGAACGGGGGTTGCGCATCACACCGCATTTCGTCGAGGGAAGATTGAATCTCGCCGCGGCCTGGTTCAATGCCGGTCGTGCCTGGCAGGCTGCGGCCACCTTGGAAAAACTCGATCCTGCTACGCTCCGGAAAGCGGAACGGGAGAAGTACACGACCTACGCGCGTGTCATCCTCAGCGCGATCGCCCGTTCCGATATGAATGCGGTACGCGATACCGCGCGCTATTTTCCATGGATCGAAGGCTTCCAGGGATGGCAGGAGGTGTTGATCGGAAGCAAAGGAGATTCAGCGAACCTGAAGCGGGCTATCGAATCAGCCTGGAAGCAGGCGGAAGCGCGTCAGTGATGCAGCCCCAGATAGGAGGCGAGTAAATGAACCGAGGTGGCGTAGCCCAGTGCGATCGCCATCGCCTGGAGGGTGATCTCCCAGACCCGTTTGCGATCGCGCCGGATGTCGTCGGGATTCTCCACTTCTTCCAGTTCGCCGAGGTGACGGAAATTGTGCAGGCTGAAAAATCCGAAGATGATGCAGAAGCGGGTACGCACCTCCCAGCATAGTACCAGCAGGGAGAACGTGGAGCACAGCAGGAAGAACCAGACCCAAAGCGAGTCCCACCAATAAAAGCTGCCGATGGACAAGAAGGCCGTCACCGGCAGAAAAAGCCGAATGAATTTCCAGCGGACGGAAACCTCTTTCTGTCCGATGTTGCATACACCCGGTTTGTATTGATTGCGACGGTGTGGCATGGCTTTAAACGGGTAAACAAGGACGTTTACAAATAGTTCATCACAGTCGACGAACACCCGGAATTCTGCGCTAAATGCCCCGAAAAATAGTAATTTTGCGCTCCCCATCATCAGGCGAAGGGGAATTTCCGGCCCCGTAGTTCAACGGATAGAATACCTGCCTGCCGTCAGGCAGGGAAGTTTCTAAACTTTGACAGGGAAAATAAGTAATCAACGGCCCCGTAGTTCAACGGATAGAATACCTGCCTGCCGTCAGGCAGGGAAGTTTCTAAACTTTGACAGGGAAAATAAGTAATCAACGGCCCCGTAGTTCAACGGATAGAATACCTGCCTGCCGTCAGGCAGGGAAGTTTCTAAACTTTGACAGGGAAAATAAGTAATCAACGGCCCCGTAGTTCAACGGATAGAATACCTGCCTGCCGTTAGGCAGGGAAGTTTCTAAACTTTGACAGGGGAAATAAGTAATCAACGGCCCCGTAGTTCAACGGATAGAATAGAAGTTTCCTAAACTTTTGATACAGGTTCGATTCCTGTCGGGGCTGCATAGTTTTATTCATATGGAGTATTTTGTTTATGCGATTCGTAGTTTGAAGGATGGTCGAATATATGTTGGTATGTCAGAGAATGTTGCCAAGCGGTTGAATCAACATAACATGGGATCAACAAAATCTACAAAAGGGTATCGCCCATGGGAATTGGTTTATTCGGAAAAGTGTGTGGATAGGGCGAAAGCACGTGATCGTGAAAAGTTCTTTAAAAGTGGCTCAGGTAAAGAGGCATTGAAGAGATTACTTGTATTTCAGATTCACTGAGAATTCGTGATTGAGAATTACTTGCCTCGAAGGATTTGGTGCCAGTTTTATTCACTTTTGTAGATTGCATCAAACATGACATTAACGAACTATATCCAAAAATTATGGAATAGTGCCCCGCTCGCATTGATCCTTATCGGTGCCGCATTTTTTCGTCTGCTCGCTGTCCTGTTCAGCAAAGGCTATGGCATGCACGACGATCATTTCCTGGTGATCGAGGCTGCGCAAAGCTGGGTCGATGGACGAGATTACAACTATTGGATCCCGTCACTCAGTCCGCAGGTCACGGAACCGACGGGGCATAGCCTGCTTTATCCGGGATTGCACTACTTCCTTTTTCGCCTGCTTGAAGGTATCGGCATGTTCGACCCGCAGGCGAAGATGTACGTCGTACGCTTGCTCCATGCGCTCCTGTCGATGACCATCGTGGTGATGGGTTATCGACTGGCGGACCGCCTGCAGGGAAAGGGCGCGGCAAAGATCGCGGGCCTGCTGCTGGGCATGTTGTTCTTCATGCCGATGATGAGCGTCCGCAACCTGGCGGAGTTCGTGTGCATTCCGGCGCTGTTGTACGCCAGTGTGATCGCCGTGCGGGAAGAGCACGACCAACGTTGGAAACCCCTGCTGCTGGCCGGACTCTTACTCGGACTCGCGTGCAGCGTGCGGTTCCAAACGATCGTTTTTTCCGGCGGCATGGGACTCGCCTTGTTGATCCTGCGCCGCTGGCGGCAGGCGTTTGCGTTGGGTGCAGGCTTCGTAGGAAGCCTCGTGTTGGTGCAGATGGTCACCGACATGATCATCTGGGGCACGCCGTTCATGGAGCTGATGGCCTACATCCGCTACAACATCGACAACGCCGAGACCTACGGCGTGCAGCGCTGGTACAATTACATCCTGCTATTGTCCGGGATCCTCATCCCGCCGGTCAGCCTGTTCCTGTTGTTCGGCTACCTCCGTTCCTGGCGGAAACATCTGTTGCTTTTCCTCCCTGCATTCGCTTTTCTCTTGTTCCATTCGTCCTTCCCGAATAAGCAAGAGCGCTTCATCCTGCCCGCCATTCCGTTTGTCATTATCCTCGGATCAATCGGTTGGTCGGCCTTCCATGCCGGTTCGCAGTTCTGGATGCGCAACACCCGACTCTACCGCGGCATCTGGATCTTCTTCTGGTCGGTGAACCTGGCCCCGCTGCTGTTTGTTTCCACGACGTATTCCCATCGCAGCAGGGTAGAAGCGATGGTTTATCTTTCCAGGAAAGCCGACTTCCGTGAGCTGATCGTGGAAGAGACCAACCACGACTATACCACCCAGCCGCCTTTGTTCTACCTGCGACACTGGACCAGTCCGCTGGAGCTGCACAGCGGGATCACGATGGATACGCTCAAAGCAAGAATGGCAGCCCGGATACCGGCGCACCGACCGAATTACGTGGTCTTTAACCAGGAAGACGATATCGACGCGCGCGTCGCCGCGTTCAATCGGGAGTTCCCGGGTTTAACCTACGAAACCACCATTTATCCGAGCTTCGTCGACGAGGTCATGCACTGGCTCAATCACCACAACGCGAATTTTACGGCGTATGTATATCGCATTGAGTGAACAGTGAACAGTAAACAGTGGGTAGCGAATAGCGAATAGTGAATAGCGAATAGTATGGGATGAAGGTTGTTTTTCCTCGTTCCTCGTCCCTCATCCCACCTTCTGTCGGCGAACTTTCAAACTTTCAAACTTCCAAACTTTCAAACTTTCAACGAACCCGGAACCCGGAACCCGAAACGCGGAACTATTCCTCGTCCCTCGCCCCACCTTCTGTCGGCGAACTTCCAACTTCCAACTTTCAACTTTCAACTTTCAATTTTCAACGTTTAAACGTTCAAACGTTCAACGAATCCTGAACCCTGAACCCTGAACCCGAAACGCGGAACTATTCTTCATCCTTCGTCGTCGCTTCCGAGGAGGTATGAAAGTGGATCGCCGCAAAGGTTTGTTTGATCATCTTCATCATCCAGTCGCTTTCCGACAGGAAGACCGGACGGTTCTCTTTGTCGTAGACGATCGAGCTGGCGCGGCTTGTCATGAACTGTTGCAGCTCGGCCGGTGAATCGGCGGTGATCCAGTAGGCCTTTGTGAAATTGAGCGGACGGAAATCGCACTTGGCGCCGTATTCGTGCTCCAGGCGGAACTTGATCACATCAAACTGCAGTTCTCCCACCGTGCCGATGATCTTCCGGTTACCCGGTTGCTGGACGAACAACTGCGCGACGCCTTCTTCGGTGAGTTGCTGGATGCCTTTTTCCAATTGCTTGGTGCGGAACGGGTCCCTGTTTTCCAACTCGCGGAAGATCTCGGGCGAAAAATTGGGAATGCCCTTGTAATGCAGTTCTTCTCCTTCGGTCAGGGTATCGCCGATCTTGAAGATGTCGTTGTCGTAGAGTCCGACCACATCGCCGGGATAGGCTTCTTCGATGAGCGATTTTTCGTTCGCCATGAAGCTGGTCGGGTTGGAAAAGCGGACTTTCTTGTCGAGCCGTGTGTGCCAGTAGAAGGTGTTGCGCTCGAATTTTCCGGAGCAGACACGCAGGAAGGCGATCCGGTCGCGATGGTTCGGGTCCAGGTTCGCGTGGATCTTGAATACGAAGCCGCTGAATTTCTGCTCGGTCGGGGAGACTTCCCGTTCCACCGTCGGGCGGGGACGCGGACTCGGTGCGATCTCGAGAAACGTTTCCAGGAGTTCCTGCACACCGAAGTTGTTGATCGCGCTTCCGAAGAACACGGGAGCGAGCAGTCCATCGCGATAAAGGCCGGTATCGAAGGGTTCGAAGACGCCTTCCACCAGTTGCACGTCTTCCCGCAGTTTGTCGGCGAATTTTTTTCCGACCAATTCGTCGAGTTGTTCATCGCCGAGGTCCGAGATCTTCGCCTTGCTTTCGCCGATGCGCGTCTTGTGCGCTTCGAAGAGGTTGAGTTCTTTCCGGTAGAGGTTGTAAACCCCCTGGAAGCTTTCACCCTGGCTGATCGGCCAGCTCAGCGGCCGGACATGGATGTGCAGTTTCTCCTGTAATTCGTCGAGCAGGTCGAAGGGATCCTTGCCTTCCCGGTCCATCTTGTTGATGAAGATGATCACAGGCGTACTGCGCATGCGGCAGACCGCCATGAGTTTCTCCGTTTGCTCTTCGACACCTTTGATACAGTCGATCACCAGGATGACCGAATCCACGGCGGTCAGCGTACGATAGGTGTCCTCGGCGAAGTCCTTGTGACCGGGCGTATCGAGGATGTTGACCCGCCGGCCCTGGTAATCGAAGCCCATCACCGAGGTGGCAACCGAGATACCGCGTTGTTTCTCGATCTCCATGAAGTCGGAGGTAGCGGCTTTTCGGATCTTGTTACTCTTCACCGCACCGGCCGTGACGATCGCGCCGCCGAAGAGGAGGAATTTTTCGGTGAGGGTCGTCTTACCGGCGTCGGGGTGACTGATGATGCCGAAAGTCCGGCGTTTCGCGATTTCCTTTTCGAGCTCCATGGAACGGGAGGATAAAAAAGCCGCGCCGGAATTCCCGGCGCGGCGCGAAAGTACTCATTTGCCCGCAAGGCTCAATGGGGTAGCCGTTTGCGGAGCAATCCGTAGCAGAAGGTTCCCGTCATAGCGGCCAGGAGGTAGGCCACAAACACGGTGTATCCGCTGCCCAGGAGGATGAACATCGGGGCCGGACAAGCACCGGCAAGCGCCCAACCCAAACCGAAGATAAAGCCACCGATCAGGTAGCGCGGTACGCTTTTGTTCTTGTCTTTGATCGTGATTTCCTGTCCTTCGACATTCTTCATATGCTCCCGCTTGATCAGCTGCACGACAATGATGCCGGAGACAATGGCGGAACCGATGATGCCGAACATATGAAAACTCTGGAAGTGGAACATTTCAAAGATCCGATACCAGGAAACCGCTTCGCTCTTATAAAGGATGAATCCCAGCAGCATACCAACCAGGATATAACGGGACATTTTCATGGGGTGAGGGAATGGTTATTTGTTATTTGTAATTAGTAATTAGTAATTAGTAACTAGTAACTAGTAACTAGTGTCATGTCAAGCATGGACTGACGGATAAAGGCGCTTTAGTTTTATGCGGGCATCTTTTGTAGTGAACTGCCAGTTGATTGCTTTCGTTTTTTTATTCCGATCAATTTGCCATGCGAGCGCTTCCTCGGTTACCGCCTCCATTGTGGGAATGTGTCTGTTTAGGCATTTTCGACTTAGGACATTGAGTTCTATTTCGGCCATGTTGAGCCAACTTCCATGTTTCGGAGTATAGACAAATTCAAATCGATCCCAGATTCTCTTTGCTTCTGTTGGTTCAAAAGCTTCATAAAAAGCGCCTGGACTGTGAGTTTTATAATTATCCATGACCAAAGTGATTTTCTTGGCTTTGGGATACCATTCATCCGCAATTCTTTTTACAAAGGTTGCCCAGTCAATTTTTGTTTTTGCTCCTTTACATCTACGAATCGTTTTCCTTTCAAGGGCTCATTCGCCATAAAAACATTGCACATTCCATGGCGAATGTAATCGTAGTCAACTTTGGCGGGCTGTCCCGGTTTCATTTCAATACTTCGATGGGCTTCTGCGATAAGTTGTTTTGGAGATTCATCCATACAGATAACTGGATTCGCCTTGTCATAAGGCCTTTTATAAACATCCAGTACTTTCTCCATGTTGGCAACAAACTCGGCGTTAGCTTCTGGCGGAATAACCCATCCTTTTACCTTCCAGGGACGTAAGTCGTTTTTTTAAAACGGTTCGCACCGTTTCGTGAGAGATTTTATCTACATAATTTAACTCGACCATTTTGTCTGCCAGAAGCCGCAAAGACCACTTGGCCTGGCCTTTTGGTGGCTTGCTGCAACAAAGGGTCACCAACTTTGCTTCAACTTCACCGTCAGCCTTTCTCTCATAATTGCGCGTGGAGGGCTTTCTTTCCAAAGTATTCTCAAGACCTTCCTCTATAAAGCGCTTTTTTACCCGATCAATGGTTCGCATACCCACTTTCAATACCGTACTGATCTGTTCATTAGTAACGGGCTCAGCAAACTTGCCCCGGTCACAATTCAACAAAATGTATGCGATTCTGAATGTGTGCGAAGAATGAGAACCCTTATTAATGATGGTCATCAGTTCCTCGCGTTCTGGTTTGGTTAGATGAATGGTGTATTTTGTCATAGGATAAGGTTTTGACAAAAATACACATTTTATTTTGCGTCATATTACACTTGACATGACACTAGTAACTAGTAACTACAATACTATTCGCTATTCGCTATTCACTATTCACTGTTTACTGTTCACTGTTCACTGTTCACTCGCCCATCACTTCCACGGAAACATCATCGGAAACACCACCCAGGTCATGAGCAATCCGCCGAGGAAGAAGCCGATGACGGCGATGAGCGACGGGAATTGGAGGGCGGAGAGGCCGCTGATGGCGTGTCCGGAGGTACAGCCGCCGGCGTAACGGGCTCCGAAGCCGACGAGGAATCCTCCGCCGACGATGATCAGGAATCCGCGCCAGGTGAAGAGGTACTGCCAGTCGTAGAAGTAGGGTACAAGGGGCACCTTGCCGTTCTCAAATTTGAAGCCGAGCTGTTCCAGGCTGTTGACGGTTGCCGGAGAAACGTTGGCGTAGTTGCCGGAAGGCGAAAGGAAGTAGTGCGAGACGATGTACCCGCCGAAGACCGCTCCCAGCGCGACCATCAGGTTCCAGCCACCGGATTTCCAGTCGAACTTGAAGAACTCGTTCAACTGGTCCGCGCCGTCGGCTGCGCACATGATGCGGAAGTTTTCCGAGATGCCGAATTCGTGGCCGAAGTAGAGGAGAATGAACATGAGGATCGCCAGCATCGGGCCGGCCACGTACCAGGGCCACGGCTGGGAGATGAGATCCTTCAGGTCAATCAGGATGTTGAGTAGCATATAGGGTGATTTGGGGAGGACAACAAGATAAGCTTCACATGCGTCCTTTGAGCATCATATTCCAATAGAGCCAGGGCAGGCCGTATTTTTTAAGGATCCACATGCTCCATTGTTCCTTCGTCGTGTCCACGAACCGTTTGAGGAACGGATCGCTGTCGCGGACGTTATCATATTTGAATTCGCACAAGAGCATCTTGCCATAACCGGTGACGATCGGGCAGGAGGAATAGCCGGAGTACTGTTGCATCGCCTCCTGCTTGTGTTCCATCAGGTGAATGATATTGCCTACGACCACCGGGGCCTGCTTGCGAATGGCTGCTCCGGTCTTGGCGGTGGGAAGTGCTGCGGCATCGCCGACGCCGAAGACGTTCCGGTAACGGGGATGTTGAAGCGTGTGGATGTCGACTTCCATCCAGCCTTTGTTCGGTCCGTCCTGGTAGGCAAACGGAGAAGACTGGATAAAGTCGGGTGCTGCCTGCGGCGGAGCCAGGTGGAGCAAGTCGTATTTCATCACCACTTCGCCCTGATCGTTCAGGCTTTCACCGAGATTGCCGTTGAGGCTGTTCGGATCGATCGCCGCGTTCGGGTTGACGTATTTGAAGATGATCTCGCGTTTGACAGGATCGATCCGTACGGGAGCATAAAAGGGTTTGAAGATGATTTTCCGACTGCGGATGATACTGTTGAGCGTGTCGGCGAATTCCTTCACACCGAAGATGACCGAACCCGGCGTGGCGAAGAGGATATTCGTTTTCTCTCGCAAGCCATGCTTGCGAAGGTATTCTTCGGCCATGTACATGATCTTCTGTGGTGCGCCGCCACAGCGGATGGGGGTGGTAGGCTGGGTGAAGATCGCGTTGCCGCCTTTGAAATTCTTGAGTAACCGGTAGGTCTTCCGCGGGTCGAGGTAGTTGCTGCAAACGAAATCGGTTTGCAAGGCTTCACGCAAACCCGGCAGGGCGTCGATGTCCATTTTAATGCCGGCGCTTACGATCAGGTAATCGTAAGAGATTTCCCCCGACTTCTCCGTACGGATCTTGTTCTCTTCGGGAAGAAAAACCGTCGCCTTATCCTTGATCCAATCCACCCCGGCCGGTATCACGGTCGATTCCTTTCTGCGGGTCGCTTCGAAATCGAACGTTCCGGCACCCACCAGTGTCCAGGCAGGCTGATACCAGTGATCCTCGTTCGGTTCCACGATGGCGATGGAAGCCGTAGGACGTTTCCGGCGGAATTGGGCTGCGGTCATGATGCCGCCTGTTCCGCCGCCGATGATGAGTACCTGATAATGGGTTTTCATGATATGCTGAATTGGTACATCAAAGAAAGTTCAGATATGGGTTTTACTATGTGACCATCCTCACGTAGGAACCTGAAATTCGTCACATATGAAAATTCGTTCAAATAACGGGAAAATGCGATCACCCGACCTTTTGATTAGTTCGCCAAAATCGGGGTTGCAGCTTTCAGGAAAACCGTTATCTTCCACGACTTGTTCTAAAACAGGTGTGTGTGTCATGAAGAAAGCTCTCCTTCTCCTCCTGTTGGTACCCCTCTCGCTCACGGAGGTGGCCGCTCAGAAAGCCGCGGTCGTGGCAGTCTCTACCGGCGTTACCAATTACATGGGTGACCTGGGCAACGAGAAGTATTTTCCCTTCAGCTCCCTGAGCAATGGCGCGAATGTCACGCTGCGAAATTTCCTCGGCGGCGGAAATTCGGTCAACAGTACCTTCGACCTGCAGGTGCGCCTGAGTTGGCACCGATTGCAGTACGACGAGACAAAACCGCTGAACGGTAAGCAGGGCATGGACCTGCGCAATTACCTCCGCGGCCTGAGTTTCCGAAACGACCTCTTCGGAACCGAAGTCGGCATTACCTACAACATCTACCCCAACAAGGCCACCCCGCTGTGGAAGCCGCGTTGGAGCTTTTTCGTGATGGCCGGTATCGGCGCCTACTACGGAACACCGCGAGCAGACCTGTTCAACGGCAGTCAGGATCTGAGCAATCGCTACTACTTCTGGAACGATGGCACCATCCGGAATGCTCCGCAGAATACACAGGGCATCGGGCAGGAGATCAAGAAAGACGGGAAGTACGAAACCAATCTGCGTGATTTCTATACCGAGGGACAGGGCTATAACAACGAAATCCACCGCAAGGCGCCGTACGAACTGTGCAACCTCGGCGTGCCGACGGGCTTCGGCGTCCGGTATCACTACAACAAGATGCTGACCCTCTCGGCGGAATTCAATTACTATTATCTGATCACGGATTACGTCGATGATGTGAGTGGTCGCTACGCTACCTACGAAGAACTTCGCGCGGCCTTCCCGGACGACGCGACCTTCGAGTTGGCGAAATACATTTCCGACCCGACCGGCCGTGGCACGAACGGTTTCATCGGTCCGGTCACCAGTCCGCGCGGTAATCCATCGAAGAACGATTCATTTACCTACGTCTCGCTGGAGGCTGCCTGGAAGTTCTACTACAAGAAGAAAGGTATCTACGGACAGTAACTTGACATGAAACACCTTGAACTGCTCCGTTCATAGCGGAAAAGGCTGCCCTGAGGAACAAGGGCAGCCTTTCGCTTTTCGTTGAAGCCGGATCCGCTTTATTGCTGTTGACCGAGTTGCTCGAGCACTTTCAGCAATTCGTCGAACTTCGGACTCAGGATCACTTCCGTTCTGCGGTTCTTTTTCCTGGCTTCGGTCGTATTGGCCGGATCTACCGGCATGTACGGGCCACGACCGGCTGCGGTGACACGCAGTGGATCGATGGTCGTTCCTTTCAGGAGGATCTTCGTGACAGAAGTCGCGCGCAGTACGGAGAGTTCCCAATTGTCGCGCGCGCCACTGGGCAGGACACCGTTGATGGGGATGTTATCGGTATGCCCTTCGACGGTTACGTTGATGTCGGGGTTCTTCTCAAGCACTTTGGCCAGCTCCTGCAAAGCGCTCTCACCTTCTTTCTCGATGGCCGTACTTCCGGAAGCGAAAAGCAGGCGCTCTTCCATGGAGACATACACCCGGCTGCCGTCTTGTTTCACGGTCAGTCCTTTGTTCTCAAAGCCCAGCAAGGCATCGCTGACCGCTTTCTTCAGTGCGCCGACCGTAGAGTCGCTCTTGCCCAGGATGCCCTGAAGCTCGTCGACGCGGCGCTGCCGGTCTTCCAGGCTGGTGCGCAATTCGCCGAGTTTGCCTTCCCGCTCGAGGAGAGCAAGGGAGTCGCGGCGCAAACGATCCTCCTTCAGTTGAAGGTCCTTCTGCAGATCGTTGAGCTGTGAGATCAGTTTGCGGGTTTCTTCCGTATTACCCGAAAGCAGCTTTTCGTTGTTGGCCAACAGTTTGTCGTATGACTTCATCAGCTCGTTGTACAGGTCCGACAGTCGACGCGAGGAACGACCCTGCTCGGTCGTGTCGGCCACCAGGTCGCCGACCTGTTTGCTGAGTTTCTCCACATTGGCTTTGAGCTCGTTGTTGCCCGTGTTCAGTTGCTGATTGGAGTCCTTGAGCTTGGCGTTCTCTTCCTGACACTGCTGTTCGCGTGCCTTGGAATCTTCCAGTTGTCGTGCCGGAACACACCCCCAAAACATGGCGATTACCATCGGAATTGTGAGGATCCACGTGATATTTCTTGCCCTTGACCTCATTTTCGTTTAAATTAGGATAGTTTTATCCTTCCAAAATTAGTCGGGCGATTTCAATGCCCGCCGTAGATAAACGTTGTTTATCAACATACCGACCGAGAAACCCGGTTTTACGGGTGTTCGTAGAACCTGTCATAAGCCATACTCCTATGCGGCAGTTGAATAAAAACTGGATCACCGAACATCACATCGACTTCGAATACAAGAAGTACCTGTTGTTGGCGTACCTGCAGCATGTGTCCGGTCAGTTCACGGAGCAGCGCTTGTATCCCCACCTGGCCGATCTGATCGAGCACTACCGCGATCTGCGACAATTGAAAGACAACAAGAATCAGCTCTACCAGCAGTTCCCCGAGCGGCTCAACGGCGCACGGCTGGAGGAATTCCGGCTGGTGTACGAAAAGCTGATCCGTGACGACAACCTGATGCAGGAGTTGAACAGCATCATCGATTTTTCGCTTCCCCAGATGGAGCTTGCACTACGGGAAGGCAAGAAGATCTATGATTTTGTCGAAGAACATTGCCGGATTTTTCCGGTAGGACTTCTGCCGTTGAACAAAGACGCGGGTTATATTTTCCTGCGTGCCGGCGATGTTTCGGATACGATCGTTTACGAATACCAGTTGAGCATATACGAAAGTCCGCACGAACGCTTCCGGGGTATCCAGGTCGGTTATATAGCGACCTATGAAAAGGGACTTTTGAATACGTATGAATCGATCAAGTCGGATCTCCTGCGTTTCCACCGGAACCTGCCCAACCCTGCAGCCTACGTGATCGAGTCGGAGTTCCTGCTGCCGTTCGACGAAACCTTCCTGCCGATCGCCAAGCGTGCCCTGGTGCGTGCCTTATCGACCGCTGCCTGAGGCGGATCAGATGTCCCGGTCGTCCCGGTTTGCCAGCCATACGCTGAGGATAAACAGCGTCTTGACCAGTTGGTACGAGGCCCAATCGACGAACTTCCTGAAAATGCCTTCCTGTCCGTGCTGGGTCCGCGTCACTTCATGACACGATCCGGCAACGACCGCTTCCAATTCACTCCGCACGATTTCCGAGAATTCCAGATCGCGGATATCCAGGTTGAGTTCGATGTTGCTATAGGTACTCAGGTTGTTCAGGTCGTAGGACCCGATACTGACAAAGCTATTGTCCTTCAACAGCAGTTTCCCATGCACATTGGACGGATGATATTCGAAGATCCGGATCCCGTTGCGCAACAGCCAGCCGTAGAGGTAGCGTCGACTGTTCCGCACCACTCCCACATCGGATTCCGCCGAGACGATCAGGCTGATGGCTACTCCCCGGCGTGCCGCTTTTTTCAAGAGTCGTCGGGCAAGCCCGCCGGGCAGGAAGTAGCCGCCGACGAACACAAGGCTGTTCCGTGCTTGTCGGATCGCCTGCCGGTACGAAGCCGCCGTTTCCTGCTTACGGCGCAGGAAGTCGTTCTGTGTGATCCGGACGGGAACGCGGTCGTTGGCTGACAATCCCTCGAACGGCACTCGATCCGACTCGCGGGAAGGAAGTTCATGCTGCGGATCCGGGTCTTTCCAGCGTTTCCGGCAAATGCGATTGAGCTGGCGGGCGGTTTCGCCCTGTACGACCACGGCATAATCGAGCCAGGGCGGTTTGCCGTTCCAACCGCTGTAATTGTCGGAGATATTGATCCCGCCCACGAGCGCGGTATGGTTGTCCATGACCGTGATCTTGTGATGCATCCTGCGCCCCAGGTGCAGCTTTCCCCTGGAAATGAGCCGACCGTATTTCCGGATGCGGATGCCTTTACTTCGAAGGTCCGACAACAAGGTGTCATCCAGCTTTCCTGAACCGTATGCATCCAACTGGATGTAAACGGCGACCCCTCTTGCCGCTGCAGCGATCAAGGCTTCCAGCACAAGACGGCCGGTGGTATCGGGCTCCAGGATGTAGGTCTGCAGATGAAATTCCTGCCGGGCATCCGCGATCATCCGCAACAGCACCTCGAAGTAGCGTTCGCCACTGCGCAGCAAGGCTACACGGTTGCGCAGGCTGTACTTTTTCCTCGATGCCGCCATATCCGATTTTGGTCCGATGATGAGTGTTGCAAAAGGTAATAAGTGCCGGGCAAGACAAACTTTGCCTGCTTTAAAAAAATATTACCTTTGTTTTTTACGCTAATTAACACCAAAAGTAACATGCAGCTGCCTCCTTTCGTTCAGCTGATTTATATCTTTCATTCCTCCGGAATGGTCGCACTCGGAAAGCTGAAGAATCCGGCTACCGATAAGATCGAACGCGACCTGGGACAGGCCAAGCAGTCGATTGAAATGTTGGAAATGTTGAAAGACAAGACCAGCGGAAGACTGACCGACGAGGAACAACGTATGTTGGACGGGGTCCTTACCGAGCTCCGCCTGAATTACGTCGACGAAGTCAATAAAGACAAGATCAGCGCTAACTGACCCAACCTAACCACACGAATCCATGGATTCACAAGACGCCAACAAGACCGATTACCAGGAACAAGGCCCCAAGAAGGGGATCGTGATCATTGTGATCACCATTCTCTTGGGCACCAACGGTCTCTTGTTGTGGCAGTTCTTCGAGAAAAAGAACAGCCTCGATGCCGCCAACCAGACCATCCTCAGCACCACGGCCGAGAAGGACGCGTTGCAGAACCAGTTGAACCAGGTTCGGGCGGAGTACGAGAAGATCAAACAGGACAATGCCGGCCTTCAGTCGCAGCTCGCGGAGCGCGATGAGGAGATCAAATCCAAAATGGCCGAGATCCAGCGCCTGATCGCGTTGGGTGGTCCGGCCCAGATCGCGCGGGCCAAGGCGGAGTTGGCAAAGTTGAAGGAGATGAACCAGGTTTACACGGTTCAGATCGACTCGCTGAACAAGGTGAATGCCCAGCTGCAGGCGGAGAACATGAACCTGAACTCCAACTTGCTTGAAGAGCGTTCCCGTTCCGAGAATCTTAGTAGCGAGAACAACCGGTTGTCCACTAAAGTAGCTGCCGGCTCGGTCCTGAAGGCCCTGAATGTTACCACCGAAGGCGTCCGGTTCCGCAGTACGGGAAAGGAAGTGCTCACCAACAAGGCTAAGCAGGTGCAGAAGATCCGAACCAAATTCACGCTGGCGGAAAACAAGGTCATCGATCGCGGTCCGGTCGATCTCTACATCCGGGTCATTGGTCCCGATGGCGCGGTCATGTCGGCTTCTACCGAGACCTTTAAGGCCAACGGCAACGATCTGAACTTTACCCTGAAGCAAACGGTGGAATACACCAACTCCGACACGCCGGTGGAAGTAAGCTGGGCAAAAGGGTCGGAATTCCCCAAAGGAAAGTACACGGTCGAGATCTACCACGCAGGACTGGTGGTCGGGAAATCAGGGATCGATCTCAAGTAAGCCTGAAGCGAATAATAACCAAAGCCTGCCGTTTGGCGGGCTTTTTTTTGTCACGCTCAGAAGAATGCCCGGAACTGAACACCGCCGGTATGTACGACCGGACTTCCGGTCGACTTCCGCCCGTCGTAATTCAGCGTAAGCTGCATCGATTTTCCAAGAGAACGCAGCAGGGAAAGACCCCAGGTATAGTTGTCGCCGTCTTTCAAGCCTTCCAATAATTCGTAGGCCAATTGACTGTTGTCGGGAGCATTGTAGTCAATGCGGATGACGTTGAAACGCGCGTTAAAAGTACCGGCATTGACGGAGTTGAGCCGGCTGTCGATTCCCAACTTGTGCAGGACGGCTTTTTCGCCGGTGTCCCCGTACAAATTGCGCTTTTCGGTATACCGATAGGAGAGGGTAGTACGAAAATCTACCCCGCGTTGATAGCTGATGCGCGGCTCCAGGGCGTTTGACAAGATCCGCCAGTTGCGGGTCTTGAAGTATTCCGAGTTGTTTTCCCGCAGTTCCTGTTCGGCAGTTCCTGAAAGCTGGAAGTGCTGACTCATGTTCCAGCGCCCGTTGATGGATTGAGTCGTGAGTGTGCGCGATTCGAAACCGTTCGAAAGGAACGACTTGTTACGATTCTGCTGCCAGGTGTAGTCCATGCCCCACACCGGATCGTTCCGGTTGATGAAAAACATGTTCCGGTAGCTGGAGTTCATTGTCACCAGGAGGCTGTCGTCGAGGCGCCGGGAGAATGGATTCAAAGAAGACAACAACTCTTCACCCCGGGTTCTCTTGTCGAGACGCAGGAGGAACTGATTGGAAAAATGTTCGATGAATCTCGGCTTACCGGAATAGTTGGTGCGCGCCGCGGCGGGATTGATGTTCAGTACCTCTGAAAACTGGTTGCTGCGAACAGTGATGTAATCGTTGGTGTTGACGGAAACGCGCACATACTTCGCCTGATCCGGAAAATTGGAGATGGCGAATTCGTCCAGGTCTTTTACGCCGTTTCCGTTCAGGTCGCCCAGCCAGGCATACGTGCCTTGCCCGGCCGGTACTTCAAGGTAGTAGAACTCCTGCCGGCGTTCCTGACCTGTACCGATCTCGAAATAGGTGGTGGCGATGAGGATGTTCTTGAAGAGTGTCAGGCTATGGTCGATGCGATTCAGCAGTGTCTTGGCGGGTTCCTGCGTCGTGCGCGTCGTATCGGAGATGCGCAACTCTCGGTAGGTCGTCGTGGTCCGCAGCGTGTGTTTGGGATTACGACTGAACTCCGTCTGCAGACTGGCTTCATCCGCTTCCGTCAGTTGTCGCAGCAGATCGCCGAATGGACCGAAGTCGTATCGTTTTTTGTAGCTGAGTTGAATTCTTCCGCGGCTGGTGTCGGCGTAACCAAGCGATCCCTGCCACTCCTGCCAGCCGAAACTGGAGGCCAATAGCGTGTCGGCGGCGTCGCTGCGGAACCGGTTGTATTCTCCGTACTCCCGCAAGCCGAGTATGATCGGCCCGAATGCACGGGAAACATCGACGATATGGCGGAGGTAGCGCGTGTTCAGTCCACTGCCCGAAGTGGAAAGCAGACTGCCGTCGCTGTTGATCACGATCTTCTTCCAGTTGATCCGGGTGCTCATGCCGTTCAGGAGGCCGTTGTACTGACTACCCCGTTGAAACGTCTTTACCTGCAGGCCCACGCTGCCGAATTCGGGTCGGACGAGTGTCGATTGCAAACCGGCGAGGTGCTCGTCCTGCGGCTGCGTGACGGAAGCGGTATTCCAGTCACGTGTAAATTCCACCGGACGGAACCGGTCGAGCGGCTTGAAGTCGCGTGCCACGTATTCGTAGCTGACCATGTTGTCCAGTCGCCAGCCGCGGGCTGTATCGGCGGAAAGCGGTGTCTGGTTGTTGAAGGTGATTCTGGTTGCATAACCGTCGTCGTTCGCTTTGTCGAGCCGGGAGAACAGGTTGATATCATTACGGGAAAAAGCGCCTTCCAGCGTGATCCTGTTGCGGGCATCCAGTTGCCAGTCGTTACCGATGGTGAGGATTTGCAGACGTTTGGGCGTGACCAACAAACGTTCGGGAATGTAATTACCCTGCGGGATGCCGTTGACCGGTGCTACCCATCGGAATACGCGGCCATTGGCGGACGTGACATCGAGGATATAATCTCCCTGCCTCGGGCCGGTTTCCGTAAAGGTCACGGCCCAGTAGGCGCTGTCGGGGTTGGTGGAATAGACATAGATACTGAATTGCTCCGCCCCGACGATCGTATCCCGTTTGGCATACAGTACCCGGGTGCCGTCGAACGCGACGCTGTCGGCAGTTGGTGTAAACGCCAATTGGATGTTGTCACCGGCGGCAGCCATGGTCGCCTGCTGTGCGCTGTCAAGGTCCTGCAGCAAGGGCTGGTTCTTGCTGTCTTGTTCCGAGTAGAAGTTGAGCTTGACCTTGGTCTTGCGCGTTTCGTATTCGGTGTTCAGGAAGTAGAGCGAACGCACGTAGTTGCGGTCCGAATATTCGAACTCGATCACAATGCGCGACTGATTGGTGATCAGTCGGCGTGGGGTGAAGGCCAGTTCTGCGGTATTGTAATCGATCACATAGTCGTTTTGTGCTCCACGCTGCATGAGCGCGCCGTCGATGTACACTTTTTCCGTCCCGGCGAGGATAATGATGAAAGTCTCTCCGTTGTTACCGACCAGACGGTAGGGGCCCTGGTTTCCTTCCTGTGCCGTGAAGGTGTTCCGGGCGAACCGGCCTTTGGCCACGGCCGCGCTCAGGCCGGCGCGGAGGATGTTCGGTTTGCCGTCGGTACCTTTCCCGACGGGCTGATTGGTGGTGAAGTAACCACCCTGACTGCGTTTGAAGAAGTTCAGGAAATAACTGTCGGGTCTTCGTAGTTCGAAATCGCCCGCGATCAGTCGGTTGCGCTCGTCGTTCAACTGGATGAACACCCGGTCGAATTCCTGCAACTGCTGGGTATTTCCCTCGGGCTGGATGGGAATGTTCTCGTCCGTAATGGCCGCAACGATCTCGACATTGTCGTTCAGCTTACCGCCAAGTTGCAGGTTGAGACTGGAGTTCACGAATACGTCCTGATTGTTACCGAACGTGATGCCGCGTGAGATCGTACCGCTGCGTTGCAGTCCCTGTGACCGGAAGAACATCGGTTCCTGCGCGCCGGGTTCGTAAACGAACGGGTTTACCGCGCCTCCGGTTCCCCTGGCGATACGCTGCGGATCTTTGTGCCGGACCGTATTGTTGAAGAGAAAAGAGAATACCCGGAACCGCGCCCGGACGCTGTCGATGGTTAAGGCCTTATAAGCCGGAGCATTGCGGAGCCAGTACAAACGGCCCTGCACCCAGTCTAAGCGGTAGGCTGAACTATCGACGGCTTCACCTGATCCTCTTCTGAGCTGAAAGGTTCCGGGTGCTATGCTGAGCGTATCGAGTTGGACAGAGTCCGCTCTGACGGGTATGCTCATCTCCCGCAATGAACTCAACTGGGCCCATCCCCGGAACGGGAACAGCCCTGCGGTCAGGAGAAAAAGAACCAGGAGTCGTTGCAGCCGCATGAACGTTTAAAGGTACAGGTTGCCGGGGGAGCCTGCGGACACCGGAAGCCTTGTTTTTCCAGCATCACCCCGGAAAATTCGACAGGTAAGGAAGGCTTTGTTCATCGGTTCGTGCGCAGCCCGTATGTTTGTGCCATGGCCAGTATCTTGACATATAACGTAAACGGTTTGCGCTCCGCGCTCAGCAAGGGTTGGGACCAGTGGATCGGAACCGTAGCGCCGGATATCGTGTGTTTACAGGAGATCAAAATGATGCCGGACCAGCTTCCGTCCGGTACACTGGAACGTATCGGCTATGGGGCCTATTGGTTTCCGGCGGAGAAGAAAGGCTATTCCGGAGTAGCGATCCTGAGCCGTAAGGAGCCGGATCGCGTCGTGTACGGTATGGATGATCCCTCGGATATGGAAGGTCGCGTTATCCGGGCCGATTTTGGCGACTGGTCCGTACTCAGCGTCTATGTGCCATCAGGTACAACCGGCGAGGAGCGGCAGTCGTTCAAGATGGACTGGCTGGAGCGCTTTGACGGATTTCTGGTTAAGCTGCGGAAGAAGCGTCCGAACCTGATCGTTTGTGGCGATTTCAATATCTGCCATAAGGCCATTGACATCCACGACCCGGTCCGCAACGCCACTTCTTCCGGTTTCCTGCCCGAGGAACGGGCCTGGATGGACCGGTTCACCGGGAAAGGTTGGATCGATTCCTTCCGGCATTTTTCAGATAGTAAGGATGAATATACCTGGTGGAGTTTTCGTGCGGGCTCGCGGTCAAAGAACAAAGGCTGGCGGCTCGACTACCAGTTCGTTACCGATCCGCTGGCCTCCAGTCTGAAGCGCTGCGTCCACCTGCAGCAGGCTGTGCACAGCGATCACTGCCCGGTGTTGTTGGAGACATCGCTGAAGTGAAATAAAAAAGCCATCCGTTTCAGGCGGATGGCTTTTTTGTTTGAAGGCTGCGGATTACTTGATACCCAGTCTGGCTTTCACCAGCGGTAAGATGTCGTCGCTATCGGTGGAGTAGAGGACAGCGCCTACGCTGGTGTCGAAAATATAGCTGTAGGCTTTCTCTTTAGCGACTTCCTTGATGGCATCTTCAGCTTTCTGCAGGATCGGGCTGTAGAGCTCTTCTTTCTTCTTCTGGATGGATTCCTGCGCGCTTTGCTGGAAATCCTGAATGCGGGTTCCGAGATCCTGGAGTTCCTGTTGCTTCGTGGTGCGGATGGCTTCCGGCATGGAGTCCACTTTCGACTGGTACGTCTGAAGCTTGCCCTGGTACTCGGCGGTCATGGTTTTCATCTGGCCGTCGAGCGATTCTGCGAAACGACGCAGGGTACTGTCGGCCTGCTTGGTCTGCGGCATCATCTGGATGAGTTCGGCGGAATTGATGTGGCCGAGTTTAGGACCCTGGGCGTGGACATTCAGCACAAAGGCAGTCAGCACGAAGGCCAGGAAGAGAATACGTTTCATTGTTCAGGTGTGGTTTAGAATGGATTATTTCTTGGGTTCTTGTTCCATAGCCGGCGCCTTGTCGCCGCCGGAAGAAGGAGCGCCGCTGCCCGATTTGCCGCTGCCGGCCGCGTCTTTCTTGGCGGGCTTATAACCGAGCGCGAGCAGGACATCGTCGCTCTTGTCGTACTTGGCGTTGGCGTAGAGGATGGTCAGGTCGCCCGATTTGTCGAAGATCGCCATGATGCTCTGGTCCGTTGCCAGTTTCTTGATGGCGTTGTAGATCT
This sequence comes from Bacteroidota bacterium, assembly GCA_016713765.1. Taxonomy (NCBI): domain Bacteria; kingdom Pseudomonadati; phylum Bacteroidota; class Bacteroidia; order Candidatus Pollutiaquabacterales; family Candidatus Pollutiaquabacteraceae; genus Candidatus Pollutiaquabacter; species Candidatus Pollutiaquabacter sp. The sequence goes on along the minus strand of JADJON010000003.1, from coordinate 787,993 downwards.
TGTCCTGGATGGGTTTCACGAGTTCCTGCTTCTTCTTGAAGAGATCGCCTTCGAAACCGAAACGCTGCTTCTGGAGGTCTTTTACATCTTTCTCCTTTTGCATGATCTCGTCCTGGCGGCGCTTTTTCATCTCTTCCGTCAGCAATACCTGCTCAGCCTGGTAGGCTTTGTAAAGCTTGTCGATGATCGCGTACTTGTCTTCGATCTCTTTCTGCCATTGAACGCTCAGGTTGTCGAGCTGTTGCTGCGCCTGCTTGTATTCCGGGATGTTCTCCAGGATATACTGCGTGTTGACATAGGCCCATTTCTGTGCAGAGGCTGCTGTCGTTACGAACAGGAATCCTGCGGCGATGAAAATGGAACGGAGGAGGTTTTTCATTTGTACTGCGACCATGGGTTCGCTCCTTTCTGTTTTGAAGGGTTGCAAATGTAGGAATGTAATCAGAACTGTTGTCCGAGGGAGAAGTGGAATTGCGGGCCGTTGGCGTCAGGAGCATCCGGGAGTTTGTCGAATCCGTAGCCCCAGTCGAGACCAAGCAGGCCGAAGACCGGCAGGAAGATGCGGATACCGGCACCGAGTGACCTGCGTGCTTCGAACGGATTGAATTCGCGGAAACGAAGCCAGGAATTACCGCCCTCGGCGAACGCCAGCGCGAAAATGGTGGCGGAAGGATTCAGCGAGAGCGGATAACGCATTTCGAGCGTGTATTTGTCAAAGATTGTGCCACCCACCTGGCGACCGGTACCGGCGTCGATCGGGGTAAGCGAGTTGTTCTGGTAGCCACGCAGCGCGATGATCTCGCGTCCGTCGAGCGCGAAGCCGGAAAGTCCGTCGCCGCCGAGGAAGAAGCGTTCAAACGGGGAAGCGCCGAGATTGCGATTGTAGAGACCCAGGAAGCCGTACTGGATGCGGGCATGCAACACCAGGTTGCCGGCAAGGCGGGTGTACCACTGAGACGTGAACTTCCACTTGTGGTACTCGATGAATTTGTACTTCTCCTGGTCGGTCGCCGTCTTATAGTTGACGTTGTTCAACAGCGAGTAAGGAGGCGTGAATTGCAGCGAGAGCGAAATGTTGGAGCCGCTGCGCGGATAGATCGGCGCGTCGACCGAATTGCGGGAGATCGTTTCGCGGAAGTTCAGGTTGTTGGCCGTACCGTCGCTGAAAAGGAAGGTCGATCCGTAGTTCTGCAGTTCGTAGTACTGGTAATTGACTTCGTTGTAGATCGTGAAGTAATCGTCGGGTTTGCGCAGCCGTTTGCCCAGTCCGACCGACAGACCGGTGATCTTGATCGAAGAGCGCAGTGGATCCTCTTTCGTCCTGCCGTTCGACTGAATGGAGTGGAAGGCTGTTACCGAGAAACTGTTCGGCTTCTTGCCACCCAGCCAGGGTTCGGTAAAGGAAGCGTTGTAGCTCTGGAAGAACTTACCGTTGGTCTGCGCACGCAGGCTCAGTCGCTGACCGTCGCCCGATGGAAGCGGGTGCCAGGCGCCTTTCTTGAAAAAGTTCCGGGCCGAGAAGTTGTTAAACGAAATACCGAGTGTACCGACCAGTTGGTTCGCGCCGTAACCGCCGGAAAGTTCGAGCTGGTCGGACGGCCGTTCTTCCACCGTATAGTCGATATCGACCGTGCCGTCGGTTGGGTTGGGCTTTGGGTTTACTCCCAGCTTTTCCTGGTCGAAATAACCGAGCTGCGCAAGTTCCCGCTGGGTGCGGATGATATCGGAGCGGCTGAACAACTGGCCCGGTTTGGTGCGGATCTCCCGCAGGATCACACGGTCGTTGGTCTTTGAATTGCCGCTCACCGTTACGCGGTTGATGCGGGCCTGACGGCCTTCGTAAACGCGCATCTCCAGATCGATGGAGTCGCTTTCCACCGCCACTTCGACCGGTGTCACCTGGAAGAACAGGTATCCGTCGTCCATATAGAGCGAACTGACGTCGCGGCCGTTCTGGTTCATGTACAGTCGCTCGTCGAGGACTGATTGGTCGTAGACATCGCCACGTTTGATGCCGAGAATGTTAGAGAGTTCCTGGGAGGTGTGCTTGGTGTTCCCGACCCAGTTGATGTTCCGGAAGAAATACTTGTTGCCTTCGTCGACCCAGATGGTGATGCCCATCCGCTTCTTGTCGATGCGGTAGGTGGAATCCCGGACGACCTTGGCATCCCGGTAACCGATTTCGTTGTATTTGGCAACGACTTTCACCTTGTCGTCGGCGTATTTGTCTTCGAGGTATTTCGAAGAGGTGAAGACTTTGTACCAGCGCTTCTCTTTGGTATCCTTCATGGCCCGACGCAGTTTCGAAGCCGGCAGCGAATTGTTGCCGATGAAGTTGATGCGTCCGACTTTGATGCGCTCCTGCTTGTCCACGATGATCTCCAGGATCTCGCGGTTGGCATAACTGCTGTCGCGGATCTCACGGATGTCGACCTTCGTATCGAGATATCCTTTCTCAATGAAGAACGCTCGCACGGAGTTGCGGGTATTGTTGAGTACGTTTTCGGTGATGACCTTGTCGCGCTCCAGCTTGATGCTTTCCCGGATCTTGTCGGCTTCCGACTTGCTGACACCCTTGAAGGTGAACTTCGACAGGCGCGGGCGTTCCGTGAGGCGGAGTTCCAGGAAAATGGTGCTTCCCTGGATGCGGGTAGCGATTACTTTAATATCGGAGAAGAGGCCCTGCTTCCAGAGGTTGCGGATAGCATTTGAAATATCGTCACCGGGCACGGCGATCGTATCACCGATGGTCAGGCCCGAGATGTTGATCAGTACGCCAGGGTCCAGGAACTGGGTTCCGCTTACCGTAACGCCTCCGATTTCGAAGTCTTTGGGCCGGCCATAGTCGACGGAAAGGGAATCGCCGCCTATCTGGATTTGTGCCAGCGCCGGGGTGCTAAGCAATACGGCGAAAAAGAAAAGCAGTCGCTTGATCACAGGTTATTTGAGTTGCTCGCTGACGAGACCGAATCGTCGTTCGCGGGATTGGTAGTCGGCAATAGCGGCATAGAAGTCTTCTTTGCCAAATTCCGGCCAGAGTTTATCGGTAAAGTAGAATTCGGCATAGGCGATCTGCCACAAAAGGAAGTTGCTGATCCGATGTTCTCCGCTGGTTCGGATCAGAAGTTCCGGGTCCGGGAAATCCCGGGTGCACAGCCGATCGGCGATGTGTTCTTCGCTGATGGATGCGGGATCCAGACGACCTGCTTTCACATCTTCGGCTATCAAACGCATGGCGCGGCTCAATTCCCACTTGGAGGAATAACTCAGGGCGAGGATCAGCGTCATGCGATCATTCGTGGCGGTGTCGCGTATGGCGGCGTTCAATTCCTCCCGGCATTTCGGCGGGAGCGCGTCCATATCACCGATCGCTTGCAAACGAATCTTGTTCTTGTTCAGGGTTTCCTTTTCCTGGTGGATCGTGTGGATGAGCAATTCCATCAAGGCATCGACTTCTTCCTTGGGGCGGTTCCAGTTTTCCGTGGAGAAGGCGTATAAGGTGAGGAATTTGATGCCCAGTTCAGCGGCGGCTTCGGTCGTGTCCCGCACGGCTTTTACCCCATGTTGATGGCCGAATACACGCAGCTGGCCCTGCCGTTGCGCCCAACGTCCATTGCCGTCCATGATGACAGCCACATGCAACGGCAATTTTTCCGGAATTATTTTGTCTTTTAGGCTCATTCCTCCGTGAAAAGGAGGCGCAATTTACTAAAAGGGAATGAAGGAACTTGGTTGAATTTGTGTAAATGAACATTCAAAATGCGCCAACTTCACGCAAATGACAATATAAAAAAGCTAAAAACTATTAAACTTTCGGATCAGAAATACCGACGCCGTTTGAACGGTTCGCAGATATCGCGCAGAATGCTACCGACGCGAAAATAAAGGGTAATGCCGCCGAACAGGTACCAGTCTTTGTCGAAAGAATTTCCCCGTTGCTTCCCTTTGATACCGGTCAGGACCATCAAGGTATCGCGGGAAGAGAATGAACGGTCGGAAAGTGCGACCGCGAGGTTGCCGTTATTACTGCGCAGCGCTACCGGATCGGGATAAACGGTACTGACATCGTCGAGGTAATCGGTGAAGGTCTTTCGGGCACCGACTTCTATTCCGATGCCGATCTTCCCTGCAGAGATCTTGATACCTCCGCCGATCGGGAGGGCGAAACTGAAGCGACGATATTTTTTCTTTCCGTCGAAGCCTTGTCCTTCGGTGCCGAGCGGCTGCAGTTCAACGGTCTCGTCGCCAAAGTCCGCTTTCGGGTTGAACTTGAAAACGGAAAAGCCCGTGAATACATAGGGCGTTACCGGATACTGATAGCTGCCGGTTTCGTAAGGAAAAAAATTGAACTCGATCTGAGGACTAACCTCCAGAATCGTAGAATGGAAAGACAGGTTACGGTCGAGTTGAAATCCGTCGTTCGACTTCGCGTCATCGCCGGATACTTTACCGTAGTTGATGGCCAGTTTCCAGGCCCAGTGACGATCCCAATTGTGACGGAAAAAGCCCCCGGCAGCGAAATGCAGGAAGTCGGTATTGAAGAGGTGGTTGGAAAGCTCACCCTTGTAGTTTGATCCGCCAAGGACGATTCCCATCTCGTCATATTGCGCACGGGCTGGTGACCCTGACAACAGGACGGAAACAACGATAATCAGTATGCTTTTTTTCTGAAGCATGCCCAAGGCCTCCGTTAACGGAAAATTCGGGGAGAAATTGAAGATCAGAACCGGGGCAGGTTATTCCTGCCGGTGCGGAGCTTATAGTTCAGGCTGAAGATCCCGAACATGTAAGAATCCTTATCGCGGGGATCTCCGCGTTGCTGGCCCGCTGTGGTGACTTTCGGGTCGCTTTTATTGGAACGGTCAGCCAGTACGGCTGCCAGATCGTTCGCATCCGGGTAATTGGCAAAGTCGAAGTAGGTTGTACTGACGTCGTCAATGTAGTCGGTGAAGGTCTTCCGCAGTCCTATTTCAAGGCCGACGCCCCAGTAGCGGTCAATCGTGTATTTGAATCCGATACCCACCGGAATGCAGATTCCGATGAGCGAATACTTGGTACGGGAAGCGATCAGGCCCTGTCCTTCGGTTCCCAGAGGCTGGAGGCGCACGACTGAACCGAGGTAATCGGTACGCGGATCAAAGTAGAAGACGCCGACGCCGACGAAGCCGTAGGTGTAAAGTTCATAGCCTTTGAGACCGCGAACCTTGCGGAGGCGGTAGCGGTGACCTACCTGTTCCTGCTGGAAAGCGCCTTCGAAGTTGACATTGAACTCATAGATGTCCGAGAAGAAATTCAGGTTCCGGTAGTTCCGGAAGTATTCCGTGGTCAGTTTGTCATCCCCGGCAACGCGACCGTAGGTCAGGTGGCTCTTGAGTGCGAAATAATTGGATAGCTTGTAACGAAGGCCGATCGCGACGGCGAAACGGGTCTGAGACCATTCGAGGTCTTTGAAGTAGTTGGTGCCGATCTGATTGGCGCCGCCCAATTCACCTAAAAAGTTGCTGGCTCCTGCCCCGAAGCTGAATTCGTAGCGCTGACGCTTCCACCGTTGCGCCTCAGACGCAAGCGGCAGGAGCGTGACCGAAAGCAGGAAAAGCAATAGGGCTTTTTTCATACGGATCAGCGAGCCGGGCAAATATAAGGAATTAACAATATGAGGCAGTATACGCTTATAATGACCCGATATGTTCCATCCGGGCTTAAATTTTGTCAATTACGTGTATCCAGTCCCCAACTGAGTTTTTTCCGGAGGGTATTGAGGAAGTTTTCATTGTTTAGCCGCACCAGCTGAATGGCATACGACTCTTTTCGTACGGCTAATTGGTAACTATTGTCGATTGTCACCGAACGCGAATCCAGGGTTGCCATGAAATGCTGCGACCGGCCTTCCACTTCCAGGGAAATGACGTTTTTATCGGAAACGACGATCGGTCGAACATTCAGGTTGTGTGGAGCGATCGGCGTGATGACGAAACTTTCGGATTGGGGAACGATGATCGGTCCGCCGCAACTGAGGGAATAACCGGTGGATCCCGTTGGCGTGGAAATCATGATCCCGTCGGCCCAATAAGAGTTGAGGTACTCCCCGTTGAGGTACGTATGGATCGTGATCATGGACGAAGTTTCCTTCTTGTGGAGGGTGAATTCGTTCAGTCCGATGTTTTCACCCGCAAAGATGGGCTTGTTCGATTCCAGTCTGAGCAGTGTACGGGCGTCGAGGGTATAATGACCTTTCAGGATGCTTTCGATCGCTAACGGGAGGGTTTCGCGCGAAACGCTCGAAAGGAATCCGAGCCGACCGGCATTGATACCGACGATCGGAATGTTCGCATCCTTGACCAGGCATACCGTGTCGAGCAAGGTGCCGTCACCGCCGATACTGAACAGGAAGTCGACGCCTTTTCGAAGATCGCCGTGACTTTCGAACAGGGGCAGGTCACCGATGGTGGGCAGATGCTGATGCAGGAACTTATAGTACGGTGCGTGCATACTGACCGTACACCCGGCCTGCCGGAGCAGGTTGAAAACGGCTTCGGCCAATTCCACCTGGTTCAGGTTGACCGGACGACCGTATAAAGCGATGTGCATAGTGTTGGCAGGGCTCCGATCTCTTCCTTCTAAATCGGAGCAGTAAAATGAAGAAAAATTCCGGATTCCCCCAATTTATTGAACGAATACTCCAGACGAAAGACCAGGTCGTAGTAGGTGAACAGGTCCAGACCGGCCCCATAGCCGTATTGCCAGCTATTGGTCAGGGGATTCCCATTGAAGTACAATGCATCCCGCACATATCCGGCATCAAAAAAGAGATTGAGGTAGAAGGAAAAGGGGATCGTATTGAACTTGTTGAGCGGAATAAATCCTGCCTGGACCACTTTCTTCGACATCAGTTCAAACTTGATGTTGTTCCGGGTGAGGAAGTACCGTTGCCCGTCGATGACATAGTACTCATAACCCCGTATCGCCTCGCGTCCGTAGCCCAATCCGCGGGTATTGATAAACGGCTGGCCGTCGGTCCCCGAAAGTTTCGTGGATAAACTGCTTCCCCAATACCACCGTCGGCTGAGTGGCACATACCATTTGAAACGTGATGCCAGGTAAACGATGTTAATGTCGTCGCCGAGTACCGGAAACCCGTTCTTACCGAGCTCGATATCGAAATAGGTCCCTTTGAGGGGATATACCACCAGGTCGCGGTGCTCCACCCGAAAAAGGTAACGAAGCGAAATGGCGCGTTGCGTATGCTGCCCGTTGATCAGGTAATCGGGATTGAGTTTCAGCAGCGTATCGTCTATTTCGATGTGACGAAATCCGGCTTCCACAAAATGTGATTCATACAGATCGGGTCGGTAAGAGACGGCTCCTGAAAAACTGTATTCGCTTTTTGAATAGACGTCATCCCAGCGAAAATTAAGCTGCTTGTTATCGACGGTATTGTAAACGTTCTGTCGGTTTCTTGAAAACGCAGCGCTCACCGAGGCCCCCCACTGCCGGGCCTTGTCGAGGAAAGGAACGCTGTAATAGAAATTCATGCGTTGTGTATAGCCCAGGCGCAGGGTGGTGGAGAAGGTTTCCCGTCGTCCCCGGAAATTGTTCCAGGCCAACGACCCGCCATAGATAAGTCGCGAGTAATCCTTGGTTTTCCACCAGGTGTTGAGGTTGCGTTCCGCCACTTCGATGATGGGGACAGGAAAAATGTACCAGCGTTCGGTGACGATGACAAAGACCCGGATGCCGTCGCCATCGCGCAGCCAGGTGATCTTGGTGGAGTTGAAGAGCGAGGTGTTGAATAGATTGTCCTCCGAACGCTTGAAGATCTTCTCCAGTTCGCCGGTCGGGAGCGTATCGCCTTTGGCAAAGGTGAGTTCCCGCAGGAGGATGTGGTCGCGTGTGTGCCGGTTACCGATCAACGTGACATCCAGCACGACGAGTCCGGGCTCATCGGCAAAGGCCGAAAAATCTGCGATCAGGGTAATGATCAGTAAAACCGTGCTGAGTAACGGCCTGCGGATGCGCCGGGGCTGCATTCCGTAAAGTTAAATGCCCAGGTAATTCATGAGCGAATCATAGCGTGATTTCAAATCGTCCATGAATTCGCTCTGATGGTAATGCTCTTTGACGAGGTATCCGTGACGGGTAAAGGAAGAAAGGATCCGGGTGAGCTCGGGCTGGTTGATCTTGATCGTCACGTCGATCGTCTCGTGTTCCGGATTGGGCGTGACGTAGGCGGAGAGGATCCGCGCGTTCTCCGATTCCACCAGATGGGCAATGGCCGAAAGAAGATAATCCTTCGGACTCATCTCGAGAACGATCACGCCGTTGGCGTCTTCGAAGATGCCGCTGTCCGAGTAGTGTTTCAGGACATCGCCCAGGGTGATGAGGCCGAGATAATGATCGGATGCATCAAGCACCGGGACCAGCGTGAGCTTGTCTTTCGACATCAGCCGCACTACTTCGAAGACCGGCTGGTTGTAACGTACGTAAGGGCGGATTAGCGAGAGTTTGGAGTTGGCCAACGGCTGGTCCAGCGCGCTCAGTTTCAAAATGTCTTCCTCAGAGATCAGCCCGATATAACTGACGCCATCGACGATCGCCAGATGTTCGACACGGAACTCCTCCATCCAGTTCAGCGCCTTCAGTCCGGTATCGCTGAGCTTGAGTGGAGGGATCGAGTCGTTGACGAGTTCGCGCGCGATCATGTTGGGTTTACGTTGTAAGTACCCGGAAGGTTTTCGGGCGACAAGTATACGCATTTTTCGTGCCGATGCCGGGAACGGCGCGCCCGATGCGAGTTTTATGACATTCTGCCCCTTTCATCAGTAAAACACGCAGTCGTTTGCATTGTTGTAACAGAACCGGGAAATTTGGTCTTCTTTACAAACGGATGACCCGGCTCAGCGTCAACATCAACAAGATCGCCACCCTGCGGAACGCGCGGGGCGGAAACATTCCCGACGTGGTGAAGGCCGCGATCGACATCCAGCGTTTCGGCGCCGACGGCATTACTGTTCATCCTCGACCCGACGAGCGGCACATTCGTCGATCCGACGTATATGCGTTGCGTGAAGTGGTTACCACCGAGTTCAACATCGAGGGATATCCATCCGCCGACTTCCTCAAGTTGATCCGTGAGGTCCATCCCGAGCAGGCTACGCTGGTACCCGACCCGCCCGATGTCCTGACATCGAACGCCGGTTGGGACACGGTTCGCCATGCTGCTCAATTGAAAGAGTTGATCGCCGAGATCAAAAGTTACGGCATACGCACTTCAATCTTCATCGCGCCGGATCCGGCAATGATCGAAGCGGCCGCTGCCGTTGGCACGGAACGCATCGAGTTATACACGGAGGCTTATGCTTCCAACTTCTCACACGATCGTGCGGCGGCGATCGCTCCCTACGCGGCGGCGGCGGCGAAAGCCCGGGAGGTAGGCCTCGGCATCAACGCCGGACATGATCTCAGTCTGGAAAACCTGCGATATTTCACAGCAGGCATTCACGGACTGGAAGAGGTTTCCATCGGGCATGCGTTGATCAGCGACGCGCTCTATTTTGGATTGGAGAATACAGTTCAACTTTATTTGCGTGCCTTGCGCGGCAACGTGGACCCTGCATGAAGCTTTTCTTCAATAAGATCGGCGAAGGCCGGCCGCTGATCATTCTGCATGGCTTGTTCGGCCTGGGGGATAACTGGGCGACCATCGCTCGTCAATTGGCTACCCATGGATTTGCCTGTTACCTGGTCGACCAGCGAAATCATGGCCGCAGTCCGCACAGTCCGGATTTCAGTTATCCGTTGATGTCAGAAGACCTTTTCGAGTTGCTGCAAGACCAACGAATCAGCCAACCGATCCTGCTCGGACATTCCATGGGCGGCAAGACGGTCATCCGATTTGCATTGGATCATGCGGGGATTGCGATCAAACTCATAGTGGTCGATATCGCTCCGCGTTACTATCCTCCTCACCACCAGGCGGTGTTGGCAGCCTTGCACGCGGTGGATTTTGACCAGATGCGAAAGCGCAAGGAAGTTGAAGACATGCTGCGAAACGCATTGCACGAAGAAGCTACGGTGCAGTTCCTGCTCAAGAATCTTTACTGGGTAAGCGACGACCGGCTCGCCTGGCGATTCGATTTGGATACTCTTTCCCGCTCGATCGACTCGGTTGGCGATGCCATGCCCAACGACCGGGTGATCGAAACCCCGACCTTATTTGTGCGGGGCGAGCGGTCCGGTTATATCACAGCGGGCGATGAAGTGGAGATCAGCCGACATTTTTCCACGGCGAGTGTGGTCACCGTTCCAGCCGCCGGTCATTGGGTCCATGCCGAGAATCCCACAGGCTTTCTGGAAGCCGTTCTCCCCTTTCTGAATTCCTGATCGATGGGAATAAAAAAAGCCATACGCGGCTTGCGTATGGCTTTTCTCATTCAGCGAAGTGACTTACTGCACGTCGCTGGTATTGCGGATGATGATCTGTGGTGTGAACGTGCTGGGTGAGTACTCGGATAGGATTCCGGTAACCGAAACCGTTCCGGTCGGATACGACTGAGACGAGAACGATGCGCCGGTACGCGTAAACATGGTAATCGTGCCGGAGCCGTCGCTGAGCGTCTGCGATCCACTGTAGGTGCCGGTTCCACTGATGGTAACGCCGGTGATCTTGATCAGTTGTGATTCCCAGGCATCGTAATTGGCCAGGACCTGCGCGATCGTGGCGGTGCGAGGGGTCACAGTACCGGTGCCGACCGCCGTGGCGTTGCCGAGCGGAACGTTGTTCACCTGCAACCAACCGTTGAACTCAGACAATTCCTGTCCCGAGATGTTCACCTCGATCTCGGTACCCAGCGTAAAGCTGTGGCTCGAACCGAAACGAACGACAATTGCGCCCGAGGCGTCCTGAATGGTGAGGTTCTGACTGACGAGGTTGCTGTTGGTGTAGTCGCTGGTAACGATGCCCCGGATCTTCTTACCGGAAGGCGCCGTAGTGGTGGTGCCCGTGTAGGCAAGTCGAACACTGTCGATGCTCATGACGGTCAAGGTGCCCGACGTACCGTCGCAGCGTGTGTCGGTCATGCCGGAGACGTCTTCGGTGGTGCGCAGGATCAGTTCCGGGTCACCGCTGTAGATGGTGAAGATGGCCGTCATCGGGCCGTTGCCGGTCGGGGTGAGCGCATTCGCGAAATTGGCGAAGCTGCTGGTGTACACGATCGCCGTATTGGTCGGCGAGGAGCAGTCCTCAACCGTACGGTTGTTGTCGAACGTGCTGTTCGGGTCGCCGCCCCAGGCTACACCGGCGTCGGCGGATGCGAACTCTACGCCAGAGAGGCGGATCAGTCGCTGGGTATAATCGCTCGCGTTGGAGTTCAAGGTCGAAAGCGACACCGCCACCGGAGTAACCTCAAGGCCCCATTTGCCTTTGATGATATACTGGCTGACGAGCGCTGCCGGGATACGTCCGATATCCGCGTTGTCTTTCACCCCCAGCGAGTAGTTGTCGTCTCCGTCGTTGGCGATGTAAAGACCCTTCAACTTGATAAACACACGGCGCCCGATCGGGTAGTCGGAGTTGTAGTTGGAGATATCGAGGTTGATGGCGATACCGGCCGTCGAATCCTGGATGATCATTTGTTTGTAGAACGTGCCGGATTCGTCGTCGGCTACGATGATACCGGCGATGATGGAATCACCGGTGATCTCGATGGGAGCAGTGCCGACGGCCATGGAACGCAATTGCGCGATGGTGAAGTCGACGGTCAGGTCCGGGTCCACGTTGGCGGTTTCCGGTTCGTCGTAGTCTTTCTTCACGCAACCCGACAGCGAAGCTGCCGTGAGTGCGATCAGGAAGAAACGGAAGAGGTGCTTGAAGCTGGTCATATCCTTGGTGTTTTCTTTTTCTATTAGTTGATGCGCAGGACGATGTTGGCGAAGAAGGTCGTTCCGAACGCGTAGGTGTAACGGGTGGGGAATTTGTTGACGTTTTTGTCGGCGAAGTCGTAGCGTAGTTGCTCGAACCCGCCGGTGACGAGATCCTGGTTGTTCAGTACGTTGCTCACGCCCAGGTTCAACACCAGGAAGGTCTGGCGCTTGAGATCCTTGAACTTGTTGTTCAGCCGCCAGGACCAGCCGCCCGAAAGGTCGAGGGTGAACTGGCCTTCGGTTTTTTCCTGTTGGAGGATCTGCTTCCACAAGGCATCGCCTTCGTTGACGAGGTCGAGCGCTGCCAGGGTCCGGCGAACCGGGTTGGCGTCGATGTAGAGATTGTCGAAGTAATTCAGGTTGGCATTCACGAACCAGAAGCGGCGGGAACGATAGGTCAGACCGAAGCTGTAGGCGCTTTGGGCACCGTTCGATACGCGGAGGTTCTTCATGTACAGCGTCTCATTCTCGACGAGCAGGGAGTCGGCATTATCCAGAGCAGCCGTTCCGATCGGGCGATCGGAATAAACGTGCTGGCCGACGGCGGCCACCGCATTCGCGCTGAATCCTTTGCCCAGCGCCGCTTCCACCGCGATCTCAACGCCGACGTGACGGCGATCGATGTTGGTCAACGTATAGGTCACGAAGTTGCGGAAGTCTTCGTGGTAGAAGATCTTGGAGTCGGTAGCGTCCATGAATTGCGTGTAGTACGCAACGGCTTTACCCTTGATCCGAGGTGCTTTCAGCAGGTAACCGGCTTCCGTAGAGAAGACCTTCTCGTCGGTCAGGTCCTTCACGATCTCGTTGCGGGTACGGGGAGAGATGAAGACGTTGTCGAAATAAGGCGCGCGGGTCATGTAGGCCGCGTTGGCGAAGAAATAGTTCCGGCCGTTGTACTTGTAAGTGGCACCGCCCTTGAAACCATAGTTGAAGAAATTCTGTTTCTCCGAGTCGCCTAGCGAGTTGTCGGAAAAAATGCCGCTGCGGACCTTTCCTTCACGGAAGAAGGAGGTGGAGGAAAGATTCAGCGCCAGGAAGTAATCCATCCGGTCGTACTTGAAGGTCGACTGGAACCAGGCACCGGCGCGGTTGATGTGCGCGACGTAGTCGTATTGGTACTTGTCGCCTTCTTTCAGGATGCGGTTCGGGTTGTCCAGGTCGTTTTGTGCTGCGGCGGAATCGTTCGGATTTGACAATTCGGCGAACTGGTTGAGGTCAACGTAAAAGTCGCCTCCGAGCAGGTCGTTGACTTCGCGGTAATACTCGGAAGTCTGCGTGAGGTACTGCAAGCCCGCGTCGAGGGTGACGTGGTCACTCATCACACGGTTGTAGATCATGTTGGCGAACAGGCGTTTGTTGTCGGTCACGCGATCGCCGATGATGTATTTCGACCATTTACCCGTGGTACCGTTGAAGTTGGTGTCCGCCATCGCGTTGGCGGCGTACAACTGGTCCCATTTGATCTGACGTTCTTCCTCGTTGTTACGAAGCAGCGCGTCGATCTGGGCCTTGTACTCGGCATAGGCTGCGGGATCTTCGCCGTAGTTCGGATCGAAGGAGGGGAGGCGGCGGTAGTAATCGGGACGCGGGTCAGCGGCGTTGAACCAGTCCATGCCCGAAAGCCGCGTCTTGCCGAAGGTGTAGCCGATCGAAGTCTGGACGTTCGCCTTGTCGTCGATCTTCCACTCGTGGGAGAGAATGATCACCGGCTGGTGGTTGTTGCCCACGACTGCGTTGCGCTTTTCACCATTCTGATAACCCCAGTTCGGGTTGTAATAGTTGGTGCCGGCGATATCGTACATCTCCCGAATGGCGGAACCGCCCCGGCCATTGATGACGCTGGAGCCGAAACCGGTAAGCGAGATCGAATGCTTGTCGCCGATCATCTTCTCGACCGCTGCATAGTAGGCGTGTCCGTCGTAGAACGTTCCGGGAACGAATCCTTCCTCTGCCCAGCGGCGGGAATAGGAGAGGGAGTAGGCCCAACCCTTGTTCATGATGCCGGAACCGTAGGTTACCATGAAGCGGTTCTCATAGGCGCGATTGGACGCGGCGTAACCGACCGAAAGCTGGCGGCGCTGCTTCGAGGCACGGCTGTCGATGTGGTAGGCTCCACCTACACCGCCGAATGTGAAAGGCGCGGCGGAAAGTCCGATGGAGTTTTCCCGGCTGCGCATCACATCGTTGAGACCGCTCCAGGTGTTATACATCGTGCGACCGGTGGCGAGATCCTGCATGGGAACGCCGTTCATGAGTGTCAGGAAGTTCTCGTCGTCGTAGCCGCGAATCCGGAATCGGGCGGCACTGAAGTTGAAGGTCGCCGCGGAGACGAACGGATCACGAGCCGCGCTCAGGACGCTGGCCACGGAAGTCGAGGAGGATTCTTTCACCTCTTCGTCGTTCAGCGACACCGTAGGGATGTTGTCGGCATTGTTGACCGTCACTTCGTTGTTAACGCCGGTGAGGATCGTTCCGAAGAAGGATTCCGGTGCATCCACCTTGACGGGTTGGCTGACCGGCGCGAAATCGACCCGCTTGATTTCCAATTGGTAATCGCCGAATGGCACCTTGTCGAAGCGGAATCCGCCGAGTGAATCGGTAACCATTTGGAAGTTTGTTCCTTTCAGCGAAACATTGGCTCCGGTAACGGGTTGGTTGCTTTCGTCACGGATGGTTCCGGACAGAACCGCCTGCTGTGCCAGGGATAGGAACGGCAACAGGAGCAGGAAGGGAAGAAGGAGTATCCTTCGTTTCATAGGGTTTGATTATAGCCTTTTACCGGAATCTCCGGCGGAGGGGCGGCAAAGCTAACGAATTAAGCCGCGAGGGTTCAAATGGTTAGGTTAATTCTTGATTATTTACAAGAATAATGGCGTTTTCAAGGTTAAACCGGCCAATTTTAATCTTCAGCTTAGTTTAACGGAACCGCGGTTTGGTTTTTGTAAGTTTGCCGGCCCTTAAAAGATGAAAATCAACAAACTCCTCATCAGCGCGATCCTCCTTTCCTGGACGAGTATCGCATGCGCACAATCGCATCAGTATAAGGTGTCGATCATCGCCTTTTACAACCTCGAGAACCTGTACGATACGATCGACGATCCGAACAAGAGCGATGAAGAATTCCTTCCGGGAGGAAACAAGCATTACACATCGGAAGTTTACCAGGATAAACTCGGAAAACTCTCAGAAGTGTTGTCCCAGGTCGGTACAGACAAATCGCCCGACGGCTGGGCGATCCTGGGATGTGCCGAGATCGAGAACGACCGGGTGTTGCAGGATCTGATCAGTCAGCCCAAACTTAAGGAACGAAACCTCAAGATCGTTCACTATGATTCACCGGACCTTCGCGGGGTGGATGTAGGATTGTTGTACAACCCGAAATATTTCAACCCGGAACACAGCGAACCGCTTTTTGTCGAACTGCATGATCCGGATGGTTCCATCCGTTATACGCGAGACATCCTTTACGTAAAGGGAAATTTCAATGGGGAACCCCTGCACATTTTTGTGAATCACTGGCCGTCGCGCAGAGGCGGGGAAGAGGCCAGTGCTCCGGGAAGGGCGAAGGCTGCTGGCATTGTAAGGCAGAAGATGGATTCCATCACAGCGATCGATCCCAAGGCAAAGATCGTCGTCATGGGTGACCTCAACGACGATCCGGTGAGCCCGAGTGTAGCCAAAGTGATCGGCTCAAAGGGCGAAAAATCAGAGGTTCAACCGGGCGGAATGTTCAATCCCTGGGTCAAACCGTATAAGGAAGGCATCGGCACGCTGGCTTATAATGACAGTTGGAATCTGTTTGATCAGATCATGATTTCGTACGGTTTCCTCGACCAGCATCAAAGCGGTTGGTTCTACCGGGAATGGCATATTTTCTCAAAACCCTGGATGATGCAGACCGACGGCCGTTGGAAAGGCTACCCGAAGCGAACGTATGACTTCGACCGGTATGCGGGCGGGTATTCCGATCACTTCCCGACCTACCTGGTGTTGCTCAAGCAGATCGATTGATGCTTGTCCTTTCCATTCGTTCCCTATCCTAATTACCAATAGAAAAATGAATCGCGGACCGATCTCCCAGTTCATGGAGAAACACTATCTCCATTTCAATGCCGCCGCCATGGTGGATGCTGCCAAGGGGTATGAAAAACACCTGCTCGAAGGCGGTAAAATGATGGTTACACTCGCCGGCGCCATGTCGACGGCAGAACTAGGCAAATCACTTGCTGAAATGATCCGACAGGGCAAGGTGGACATCATCTCGTGTACCGGGGCCAACCTGGAAGAAGACCTGATGAACCTGGTGGCCCATCATTCCTATAAGCGTGTACCCAATTATCGTGACCTGACGCCGCAGGATGAGTGGGACCTGCTCGAAAACCATTTCAACCGGGTGACCGATACCTGCATTCCGGAAGAGGAAGCATTTCGTCGTTTACAAAAGCACATCCACGAAGTGTGGAAGAGCGCCGAGGACAAGGGTGAGCGTTATTTTCCGCACGAGTATATGTATAAGCTGCTGCTCTCCGGCGCGCTTGAACAATACTATGAGATCGATCCGCGTGATTCCTGGATGCTGGCCGCCGCTCAGAAGAATATCCCGATCGTAGTTCCCGGATGGGAAGACTCGACAATGGGCAATATCTTCGCTTCGTACGTGATCAAGAACGAGCTGAAGGCGTCGACCATGAAGAGCGGCATCGAGTACATGGTATGGCTGTCGGACTGGTACCGCAAGAACTCCTCGGGCAAAGGCGTCGGCTTTTTCCAGATAGGAGGCGGAATTGCCGGTGATTTTCCGATTTGCGTGGTGCCCATGATGTACCAGGATCTGGAATGGCACGACGTGCCCCTGTGGAGCTACTTCTGTCAGATCAGCGATTCAACGACCAGCTTTGGTTCCTATTCAGGCGCTGTCCCGAACGAGAAGATCACCTGGGGTAAACTGGGGATCGATACTCCCAAGTTCATCGTGGAAAGTGATGCGACCATCGTTGCTCCCTTGATTTTTGCCTGGGTGCTCGGTTGGTGATCAGCGTGTAATTAACTTCATGCGGCGGAAGTAGCGATTGCTGCTTCCGCTTTCTATTTTCGTTGGATGTTCCGGTTGTTGAACCAGCCCTACCCGCGCGAAGAGAACCCGCTGAAGCGACTGCGATTCGTCTCGATCAGTGCCGTCATCGTTTTCCTATTCCTCTGGGTCTTCCGGCCTTTTGGTATCGACCGGGTGGAAGTGGAGTCGCTCGATCTGTTCATAGCCGGTTACGGACTTGTTACCTTCCTGGTAGCAGGACTACTGGTCGTGGTGGTTCCCATCTTGATTCCGGCCTGGTTTCAGGAATCCGGATGGACCATTGGCAAGAACATCCTGTTCTATACCATCCTGATCACCGGCATCGGACTTGGGAATACCTTTTACACCGCAAAGGTTCTTGGCAAACACGTCGGACCGGAAGGATTCCTCTTCTTCCAGATCAGCACCTTATCGGTCGGAGCGGTCGTGGCTTCCATGTTCACGCTTCTCCGGTATACCCGGAATCTCCGCTTCCATGAAGCTGAAGCGAAGTCCTTGGATCAGGAACTGCACGATCAAGCCGTACCTGCGACTGGTGAAACAATCGTGTTAACCGCGGAAAATGGGAAAGAGAGCCTGAGCCTGAAGCTGGACGATCTGTTGTTTATCGAATCCGCAGACAATTATTCCTCGGTTTGTTATCGGGAAGGGAAACAGCTGCGGCGCCAGTTGCTGCGGGGAAGTCTTCGGATGTTGGAACAGCAGTTAAGTGGTACTTCCATCGTGCGGTGTCATCGTTCTTATCTCGTCAATCTCCGATCAGTCCGACGCATCACCGGCAACTCGCAGGGTTATCGGGCACATTTTGAAGGCCTGGAAGATGGCATACCGGTGTCCAGAAAGGCAGGTCCCGAATTGCACCGTTACTTTCGGAGGTCTTGATCCGGTTGCCAAACATCCCAGTCGGGTATACAAACGGTCTCCAGCCCTGCCAATCGTCCCTAAACTTGCATTTTGGCCCAAATTTTAATCTTTTCACTTAGTATGGGTGTATCCTTGTGCCCGAATCAAACCAATGGAAACAATGGAAACACTCATGAAAATAATGCTGGTTGTCCATGTGATAACCGGCTTCACCGGGTTCTTTGTTGCCCCGGTCGCGCTGGCAGTAAAAAAAGGAGGCAATGCTCATCGCCAGTGGGGTAAGGTGTTTTTTTGGAGTATGACCGGAGCTGCGGCTTCTGCCCTGGTCATGGCACCATATAAGCAGAATTGGTTCCTGACGCTGGTGGCTGTCTTCAGCTTCTATATGGCTTTTTCGGGTTACCGGGCAGTTTATAGAAAGAAAGTGCGCAGCCGGTCCGAGATACCGTTGATCGACTGGGTCATTTCCGGTCTGAATGCACTCTTTGCAGTAGGCCTATTGATCCTGGGCATCACCCTCCTGCCCGATGCGTTCGGTTACATATCCATTGTCTTTGGATTAATAGGCCTTTCTTACACCCGGCAGGATCTTCATTTCTTCCAGCGGCCGGTCGAGAACAAAAAGCAGTGGCTGGTGAATCATATAACCGGTATGATGGGTGGTTACATAGCCGCGGTATCCGCATTTTCAGCCGTTAATCTGGGATTCTCCTGGATGCCAACCGTTCTTCAATGGTTGTGGCCGACGATGATAGGTGTTCCGGTCATATTCTACTTCACCAGCCAATATCGCCGTCATCGCAAGAGCGGGCGATCGGACCATGAACGCTATGAAATCCGCAATTCATGAGCGGTAACCCGCAGGGCCGGGACACGTAAAGGGCGCAGTCCGGAACCAGCGCGCAGGGAACTTCGTACCTTCGCGTTTGTTTAGTGTACCGGAATAACCCCTCCCATGGATCGATTCTCCTTCCTCTCCAACCTGGATGTCAACCAGGCGGAGGAACTTTACCGGCAATTTCTCCAGCAGCCCGATAGCCTCGATGCCGGCTGGCGTAATTTTCTCTCCGGGTTTGAGTTCGCACGTACCAACTATGATCTGGATGCCGGCGGAAGCGTGGTGCCGAAGCACCTGCGAAAGGAATTCAACGTCATTAACCTGATCAATGGTTACCGGACCCGGGGCCACTTGTTTACGGATACGAACCCGGTTCGGGAACGTCGGAAATATACCCCGACCCTTGACCTGGTCAATTTTGGACTTGGCGAGGAGGATCTTGATCAGGAGTTCCAGGCCGGTTCACTCATCGGTATCGGGAAGGCCCGGCTGCGCGATATCGTGCAGCACCTGCACCAGACGTACTGCGCTTCCATTGGTGCCGAATACAAATACATCCGGAATCCGGAGATCGTCGAGTGGCTGGAGCAGCGGATGGAAGGCCGGAAGAATACCCCCGCCTTCAGCATCGAGCGGAAGCGGCGAATCCTGGAAAAACTCAACGAGGCAGTTGCCTTTGAGAATTTCATTCATACCAAGTTCGTCGGACAAAAGCGTTTTTCACTCGAAGGATGTGAAACGCTCATCCCGGCGCTCGACTCGGTCATCAGTTCGGGTGCCGATCTTGGTATCCGGGAATTTGTGATCGGGATGGCCCACCGCGGGCGCCTCAATGTGTTGGCGAATATCCTGGGCAAAACGTACGAAGAGATCTTCACGGAGTTCGAAGGACTCGAGTACGACGAAGAGGGCTATGCGGGTGATGTGAAGTATCACCTCGGCTATTCTTCCGATGTGACGACGCCGTCCGGCAAGTCTGTACACTTAAGTGTCGCACCGAATCCTTCCCATCTCGAAGCGGTTGATCCGGTTGTCCAGGGTATCGTGCGTTCCAAGATCGACAATACCCCGGGCGGACACGAGAGTCAGATCGCGCCGATCCTCATTCACGGCGACGCTGCCGTGGCTGCGCAGGGAGTCGTCTATGAAGTCATCCAGATGTCGCTGCTGCGCGGTTACCGCACCGGCGGCACGATTCACCTGGTGATCAACAACCAGATCGGATTCACGACCAACTACCTGGACGCGCGTTCCAGTACCTATTGTACCGATGTGGCTAAGGTCACCTTGTCGCCCGTATTTCACGTCAACGCTGACGATGTGGAGGCGCTGGTCTACACGATTGAACTGGCGATGGAATTCCGACAGAAGTTCCACCGCGATGTATTCATCGATATTCTTGGCTACCGGAAGTATGGCCACAACGAAGGCGATGAACCCCGGTTCACCCAGCCCTTGCTCTACAAAGCCATCGCCGCGCATCCGAACCCGCGTGAAGTCTATAACGATAAGCTGATGTCGTTGGGAGCTGTGGAAGCTGATCTGGCCCGGGAGATGGAAAAGTCGTTCAAAGCATCGCTTCAAAAGAGCCTCGATACGGCCAAGCAGGCAAAGAACAAGAAGGTATCTCCCTACCTCGAAGGCTCCTGGAAAGGATTACGCCTTGCGACACCGAAAGACTTTGACCGTTCACCGGATACGGGAGTCGATATCCGGAAACTCAAAGCGATCGGTGCTGCAATCACACGTTTGCCGGAAGGCAATAAATTCTTCAACAAGACCGAGCGCTTGTTTGCCGAGCGCGCAAAAATGGTCGAATCAGGCCGCTTCGATTGGGCCATGGCTGAACTGTTGGCATACGGAACCCTGTTGTCAGAAGGTCATCCGGTGAGGTTCAGTGGTCAGGATGTTGAGCGGGGTACTTTCTCCCACCGACATGCCGTCGTGCGTGTCGAAGATTCCGAGGCCCAGTATGTTCCGTTGGCGAACATTGGAAAAGAACAGGCACCATTCCATATCTACAATTCACTTCTATCGGAATACGCGGTGCTGGGTTTTGAGTACGGCTACGCGCTTGCGTCTCCTTTTTCGCTGGTGATCTGGGAAGCGCAGTTCGGCGATTTCATGAATGGTGCGCAAATCATCATCGACCAGTACCTCAGCAGCGCGGAGGATAAATGGAACCGGATGAACGGCATCACGCTGCTGTTGCCGCACGGCTATGAAGGGCAGGGCGCCGAGCACTCCAGCGCCCGACTCGAGCGATTCCTGAACCTGTGCGCGGAGAACAACATCCAGGTGGCGAATTGTACGACTCCCGCCAACTTCTTTCACTTGTTGCGCCGGCAGATGCATCGTCCGTTCCGCAAACCGCTGATCGTTTTCACGCCGAAGAGCCTGTTGCGTCATCCACGTTGTGTTTCCGATATCGCCGAGCTTTCTACCGGCGGTTTCCAGGAGGTCATGGACGACACCACGGCCAAGCCGAACGAAGTCGCTCGTGTCGTCTTCTGCAGTGGCAAAGTGTATTACGAGCTGCTCGAGCAAAAAGAAAAGGACCAGGTGAACGATGTCGCGATCGTGCGCTTGGAACAGTTGTATCCGCTTCCGCTCAAGCAGATCGAAGCTGTGCGCAAGAAATACGCTAATGCGACGGACTGGATCTGGCTACAGGAAGAACCGGTCAACATGGGTGCCTGGTCGTATATCCTCCGCGTCTTACGCGATATTCCGTTCAAGGTCATTGCCCGGGAAGAAAGTGCAAGCCCGGCTACCGGTTCGCACCGAACGCACGAACGCGAGCAGCGCGAGCTGATCAACCGTGCCTTCGCACGCGACCTGGTCGCCCATTGATTTTTACCCTTACTACTCCGAATAATCATGGCTGTTGTAGAAATGAAAGTGCCGAGCCCCGGCGAATCGATCACGGAAGTTCAAATCGCCCGCTGGCTGAAAAAGGATGGCGACTATGTCGAGAAGGACGAGGAGATCTGCGAGATTGATTCAGACAAAGCGACCCTGACGCTGAATGCCGAAGCCTCCGGTCAGATCCGGATCCTGGTAGCGGAAGGCGAGACCGTTCCGGTCGGAAAGGTCGTTTGTTCCATCGATTCGTCCGTAGCAGCTCCCGCCGCCAAACCGAAGGCGGAACCCAAAGCTGCTCCGGCAGTTGCAGCGGTTCCTGCAACAACTCCTGCCGCTAAACCGGCTAAAGCCGCTGCAGCAGGCATCCCTTCTCCTGCAGCCGATAAGATTCTTCGGGAAAAAGGCGTGCAAGCCGCCCAGGTGAATGGCAGTGGCCCCGGAGGAAGGATCACCAAAGCTGATGCGATGGCTGCAACACCTGCCCCGTCGCGGAAGCCCGGCAGCAGAGAGGAACGCAGAGAGAAAATGTCGATGCTGCGCAAGCGGGTAGCGGAACGTCTTGTCGCAGTCAAGCAAGAGACCGCCATGTTGACCACCTTCAACGAAGTCGACATGAGTGCCATCATGGCGATCCGGAAGCAGTACAAGGATACGTTCAAAGAAACTCACGGCGTCAACCTGGGATTCATGTCCTTCTTCACCAAAGCGGTCTGTGAAGCCCTTGCCGCGTTCCCGGCGGTGAATGCCCGTATCGACGGAAGCGAGTTGGTTTACAACGATTACTGCGATATCGGTATAGCCGTGAGTGCTCCCAAAGGCTTGATGGTCCCCGTCATCCGGAATGCGGAATCACGCTCGCTCGCCGAGATCGAAAGTACCATCCTCGAACTGGCCGGCCGTGCACGCGAAGGCAAGTTATCACTGGAAGAGATGACCGGGGGAACGTTCACGATCACGAATGGCGGAGTCTTCGGCTCAATGCTCTCGACACCGATCATCAACCCGCCGCAAAGTGCCATTCTGGGCATGCATAACATTGTGGAACGACCGGTGGCGGTTCAGGGCAAGGTGGAGATCCGACCGGTCATGTACGTGGCGCTGTCGTACGATCACCGCATCATTGACGGCCGTGAATCGGTTGGGTTCCTGGTGAAGGTGAAACAACAGTTGGAAGATCCGATCCGGATGCTCTTCGGCGGAGGCGATCCGATGCGTTCGTTGCTTGGACTCTGATCCCCAACACCGGTTGTTTGTCGCGGTTCCGTTACCTGCGGAACTAGAGCATGCCATATTGCCTTTTCTGGATCACCTTGCCGGCGTAGCCGGTGTCCGCCCGACACTTCGGTCCAATCTTCATCTGACCGCATACTTTATCGGTCCTGTTCAAGCGGAATTGACTCCCGTTATTCTTTCGAACGTGGAAAGGATCGCGCTCGAATTACCGGCTTTCACCTTATCTCCGCGGATTTTCGAATTCAGAGGGAAGGCGGCACACCCGTCGATGATCTGGCTGGCGTTCGAACAATCAGTTGATTTCCTGAAGCTGCACGACCGGCTGCGACTTGCTTTGGCAACCTTTCAGAATACGGGGAATTCGATTCAGCAACCCGTACCACATATAACGCTGGCGAGGATACGGGGCGGTCATGATGTTCGGTCGGAAGTGGTACTTCCGGATGAACTTCCGGCAGCATTAAAGGTTGATCGGATCGGACTGTGGAGGACGCATTCCACCCCTTCCGGAGTTCATTATGAACGGCTCAGCGAATCCCGGCTGCGGGAGTGATCAGTTGGCTTCCGCGACGACTTCCTTTACTTCGGGAATCATGGTGCGCAGCAATTGCTCGATTCCCGATTTCAGCGTCATGGTAGAGGAGGGGCAACCCGAACATGCGCCTTGAAGGATCACGGTGACTTTTCCGTCTTCGAACGATTTGAACTGGATCGCTCCGCCGTCCTGTTCGAGGGCCGGCTTAACGTATTCATCCAGTGTTGCGATGATACGGTCTTCCAGTTCGTTTCCGACCGTGGTGCGTCCGATCGAAGCATCGGCCATCTGGTTAGCGGGTCCCGTAAAGACCGGGTCTCCCGATTCCAGGTAGCTTTTGATAAACTCCCGCAGGATCGGCATGAATTCAAACCACTCGATTCCTTCGCGCTTGGTGATCGTCACGAAGTTGCTCATGATAAACACCCCGGTTATTCCGGAAAATTCAAACAGCCGGCGCGCGAGCGGGCAGTTGCCTGCCTGTGCCGGATCGGTGTATTCAACGTGCCCTTCCAGCAGGAGAAACTGGCTGGCGACGAATTTCATCGTCGCAGGGTTCGGGGTCGATTCGGCGTAAACGGTCCAGACTTTCTTCGGCGCTATCATGATAATGCAAAGGTAAGAACCCTTACCGGAGGAGGAAAGTTCAGGCAGGCCGGGGCATTTTGTATTTTTATCGCCTGAAACGGCATTATGCGCAAGGAAACCGATTTCCTCGTTCTGGGTTCCGGCATTGCCGGGCTCACCTTCGCCCTGAAAGCGGCGGAAAAGGGCAAGGTCATGATTATGACCAAGGCGCGAGCCGATGAATCCAACACCAAATACGCCCAGGGAGGAATCGCCGGTGTCATGCATGCGCCGGATACATTCGAAAAGCACATCCGGGATACCCTCATCGCAGGTGCCGGACTGTGCAGGGAGGACGTGGTCCGCATGGTGGTCACCGAAGGTGCCGAGCGGATCCGCGAGATCATCGAGTGGGGGACACGTTTCGATCGTAATGCGCAGGGCGACTACGACCTCGCGCGGGAAGGTGGTCATAGCGAACACCGGGTGCTCCACTTCAAGGACGCGACCGGGAACGAGATCGAACGGGCCTTGCTTGAGCAGGTTCGCAAACATCCGAACATTGAGATCCACTCGCATTACTTCGCGGTCGACCTGATCACCCAGCATCACCTGGGTGAAGAAGTCCGTCGCAGTATGCCCGGTGTAGCCTGCTATGGCGCTTATGTGTTGAACACCCAGACACGCGAGATCGAGACCGTACTCTCCCGCATTACGTTGGTCGCTACCGGAGGCGCCGGACAGGTTTACAAGGCAACGACCAACCCCATCATCGCGACCGGCGACGGTATCGCCATGGTGTATCGCGCCAAGGGGAAGGTGAAGGACATGGAGTTCATTCAGTTTCACCCGACAGCCTTGTACAATCCCGGTGAGCATCCGTCTTTCCTGATATCCGAAGCGGTACGGGGGCACGGCGCGGTATTGCGCAACGAGGCTGGAGAGGAATTCATGAAACGGTACGATGAACGTGGCTCACTTGCTCCCCGCGATATTGTGGCGCGGGCCATCGACAACGAGATGAAGATCACCGGGGAGGATTTCGTTTTTCTGGATTGCCGTCATCTGGACCTGGAGGATTTTCGTTCTCATTTCCCCAATATCCTCTCGAAGTGCGAATCGCTCGGCATCGACATTCGTAAAGCGATGATACCGGTGGTGCCGGCCGCCCACTATATCTGCGGTGGGATTTTGGTCGACGAGCATGGCCGTTCCAGTATTCAAAACCTCTATGCGGCCGGTGAATGTGCCTGTACCGGACTACACGGCGGGAACCGATTGGCATCCAACTCCCTGCTCGAAGCCTTGGTCTATGCGCATCGATCCTGGCTGCATGCGAAAGAGGTGATCGACGGTATCCGCTTCGAAGAGCGCGTACCCGATTGGAACGCGGAAGGTACCACCCAGCCGAACGAGTTGGTATTGATCACCCACAACCGCCGTGAATTGCAGGAAGTGATGAGCAGTTATGTGGGCATTGTCCGGTCAAACGTTCGCCTTAAACGAGCCTTGGACCGATTACGCATTCTTTATGGGGAAACAGAAGCCCTCTACGAACGCACGGTGCTGAGTCCGATGTTGTGCGAGCTTCGCAACATGATAACGATCGGTTATCTGATCGTCAAAGCGGCCATGGCTAGACCGGAAAGCGTAGGGCTTCATTATACGCTCGATTACCCTCCGGCGAATCAGGAGACATCAGCATGAACCGCTCGTTCGCTGATCAGGTATTTTCCATCCGCAACGAACAGGAGTTTGAATCGGTCGCGATGGAGGTATTCCGGTATCAGGCATCGGAGAACCCTGTTTATCGGGAATACCTGCGACAACTCCAGCGCGATCCGGCCGACCTTCGCGAACTGCGCCAGGTACCCTTCCTTCCCATCGACTTCTTCCGCACCCATCGTGTCGTGACCGGTCCGTCGCCGGACGCCGTACTTTTCCACAGCAGCGGCACGACCGGTCTGTCGGGTAGTCTGCATCACGTGCTTGATCGGAAACTCTATGAGCGATCGTTTTTGGAGTGCTTCCGGTTGTTTTACGGTGATCCGAAAAAGTACTGCATCCTGGCCTTGTTGCCGTCCTACCTGGAGCGGAATGATTCCTCCCTTGTCTACATGACGGATCATTTGATCCGGGCATCCGCCCATCCTGATTCAGGGTTTTTCTTAGACAAGTTCGACCATCTGCACGATGCCCTGCTGCGGTTGCGTGAGCAGGCTCAGCCCACGCTTCTACTCGGTGTCACCTTCGCCCTGCTCGATTTCGCGGAACGATTCCAACTGAATTGGCCCGAACTGATTGTGATGGAAACAGGCGGTATGAAGGGCCGCCGGAAAGAACTGGTACGAGCCGAAGTGCACCAACGCCTGTGCCCGGCCTTCGGTGTAAGTCGGATCCATTCCGAATACGGCATGACGGAGTTGTTGTCGCAAGCCTACTCGAGCGGGGAAGGTTTGTTCAGAACGCCACCCTGGATGCGCATCGTGATTCGGGATCCCAATGATCCGTTCGAGACAAGGAACAGCGGTAGCGGGGGCATCAACGTGATCGACCTGGCCAACCTGTATTCATGTTCTTTCCTGGAGACCGGCGACCTCGGTCGAATTGCCGGAGCAGGCAGTTTTGAAGTGCTGGGTCGCTTCGACCATGCGGATATTCGTGGCTGCAACCTCCTGGTGTTATAGCCGGGCTACTCTCGGAAACTTCCTACCTTTGCCGCCTATACTCAGCGTATGATTTCCAACCGCCGCCGAATTTTCATTGTCATCATTTCCGTCACCATCGGCAGCCTCCTCGCCGGTTGGATCATGCAAAAACGCATGGGCCACCTGAGCCGCGAGAATTACATGAGCCTGATGTTCAATTTCATTTTCGCGGCCGCAGTGGTCGTTGGGCTGATGATTTTCTTAGGGAGAATGAACAAGCGCGATCAATCCGATGATCAGCAGGATCAGCCTTAATCGGCGATGATCAGGTAATAATTCTTCTTGCCTTTCTGAATGAGGAGATAGCGGTTGTTCAGCAGGTCATCCTTTCCGGCGACCCGCTCGATGTCTTCCACTTTTTGTTTGTTGATGGAGACTCCGCCACCCTGCAACATCTTGCGCGTTTCACCGCGCGACGGAAAAATCCCGGTCTTGTCGGCCAGCAGGTCGATCACGGGAATTCCATTTTCCAGTTCCGTGCGCGCGATCCTCATCTGTGGCACCCCTTCGAATACCGCCAACAGGTCGTCCTCCGATAATGCTTTCAGGGCATCGGCGGTCCCTTTGCCAAACAGGATCTCGGAGGCCTCGATAGCTGCGTCCAGGTCCGCCTTTGAGTGAACACGCGCGGTAATATCGGCGCTGAGTTCTTTTTGCAAAAACCGAAGGTGTGGAGCCTTGGCGTGTTCCTCTTCGATTGCGGTTATCTCTTCCTTGGAACGGAGCGTGAAAATGCGGATGTAATTCGATGCGTCGGAATCGGAAGCGTTCAACCAGAACTGGTAGAATTTGTACGGAGAGGTCCGCTTGGGATCCAACCAGACATTTCCGCCTTCCGTCTTGCCGAATTTTGTTCCGTCCGATTTCTTGATCAGCGGAGTGGTCAACGCGAAAGCTTCTCCCGATGACTTGCGGCGGATCAGCTCCGTACCGGTCACGATGTTGCCCCATTGGTCGGAGCCGCCCATTTGTAACAGGACTCCTTCGTTTTTCCACAGGTGATAGAAGTCGTAGCCCTGGACCAACTGGTAGGAGAACTCCGTAAACGACATGCCGGTCTCAAGGCGCTTTTGAACCGAATCCTTTGCCAGCATATAATTGATCGTGATGTGCTTTCCCACATCCCGGATAAAATCGAGGAAGGAGAATTCGCGGAACCAGTCGTAATTATTGACGATGCGCGCTGAGTTCGCGCCACAATCGAAATCAAGGAATTTCTCCAATTGTGCCTTCTGCCGCTGCAGGTTGTGCTGCAATTGTGCTTCATCCAGAAGATTGCGTTCCTGCGATTTGCCGGAAGGATCGCCGACCATACCCGTAGCGCCTCCGATGAGGGCGATGGGTTGATGCCCGGCTTGCTGGAAGTGCAGCAAGGTCATGATCTGCACCATGTTGCCGACACCCAGGGAATCAGCGGTCGGGTCGAATCCGATATACCCGCGGACCATCTGCTTTCTTAAAAGTTCATCGGTCCCGGGGATCATATCCTGCAACATGCCCCGCCACTTCAGTTCCTCGACAAAGTCCTTTTTCATAGATCGGATTTGGCGTCAAAGATAGCCGTCATCTACGTTATGGCTACCCTCCTTTTTCAAAACTATTCCCATCTTCGCAGGCCATGAACGGAAGCGCCAAACCGGATATCCTGCTGACCGGGTCAACCGGCCTGGTGGGCGCTCGCCTGCTGCTGGATCTCCGTATGCGTGGCCATTCAGTCCGGGCTTTCAGGAGGCCGACTTCTTCCATGGGTGTGGTTAACCGCATGTTCCGGGGGCAGGAATCCCTGCTGGAAGGAGTAGACTGGTTCGAAGGCGATCTGCTTGACCTATATGATATCAACGAAGCGCTTTCGGGGATTCGTTTCGTCTTTCATGCCGCGGCCCTGGTTTCCTTTGCCCCATCCGACCGTGATCTGCTTTTGCGTGTCAACAAGGACGTGACGGCGGACCTCGTGAATGCCTGCCTCGAGTTGGGCGTGGAGTGGTTGGGGTACGTCAGCTCAGTAGCTGCACTTGGCAGGACGGATGAAGGGGTGCCGGTCGATGAAAACACATTCTGGAAGACATCGCGTTACAATACCGCATACGCCATCAGCAAGTACGGAGGCGAACGGGAGGTTTGGAGAGGAATGGAGGAAGGACTCAACGCCTGCATGGTGAATCCGACCATTGTATTGGGCCCGGGTGATTGGAATTTCGGAAGTTCCGCTTTGTTCAGGCGTGTATACGAAGGCCTGCGTCTCTACCCGTTGGGATCGACGGGCTTCGTCGACGTTCGGGATGTCAGCAGTGCGCTACTACGCTGCTGGGATCAACGCATCACAGGTGAACGTTTTCTGCTTTCGTCAGAAAACGTCGGGTATAAAGAACTGTTATCGTGGATGAGTGAAGGATTTGGCAAAGAGGCGCCACGTATCCCGGTTAAACCCTGGATGGCCGGATTGGCATGGCGGTGGGAATCGCTTTTCTCCAGCATCACGGGGCGAAAACCACTGGTAACCCGGGAGACGGCACGCAGCAGCGGTAAGCAGTGGGTTTACCGGAATGACAAAGCGCGAAAAGTGCTCGGAATGGATTTCATTCCGGTCAGGGAATCGGTACTGGAAAATTGCAGGATCTTTCTGGATTCAATACGCTAGACTGACACCGGTGGCGGGTCAGTCGTTTTTCTGCTGTGCTTCCCCTTGGATCCTGCTCAGTTCGTCAATGACATCATCGTAAAGCTCAGAGAGCAAATCCGGATGCTCACCGTAATAACGGATGGTGCGTGCATAGGTCGCGGTATCCAATCCGTGTTGCCGGAGAATGAAATCCATGTAATCGCCCATGGCATGGGCAGTAGTATCGGCGGTTCGCAGGATGGCGACGGATGCTTGCGCCAGGTGTACATCCACCAGAACGGGTACCAATGCTTTTCGGTCCAGGATGCCTTCCGGCAACGGGGTCTCTTTCCGTGAACA
This sequence comes from Bacteroidota bacterium, assembly GCA_016713765.1. Lineage (NCBI taxonomy): Bacteria > Pseudomonadati > Bacteroidota > Bacteroidia > Candidatus Pollutiaquabacterales > Candidatus Pollutiaquabacteraceae > Candidatus Pollutiaquabacter > Candidatus Pollutiaquabacter sp. The sequence goes on along the minus strand of JADJON010000003.1, from coordinate 758,431 downwards.
TGCGGAGAAGAAGAACGTGATGCTTATCAGCCAGAATCCGAAACGCGTCACCGGTCGAAGTTGAGTCGTTGCCCCTTACGGGTTTCGTCGAAACGCCCCTGCTCGTAAGCCAGGTGGCCATTCACCCAGGTGTGGGTAACCCGGCTGCTGAAGCGTTCTCCTTCGAACGGACTCCAGCCGCATTTATAGAGGATATTTTCTTTTCGTACCGTCCAGGCTTGATCCGGGTCAACGAGTACGAGGTCTGCCCAATAACCTTCGCGTATATAACCACGGTCCACGATGCGGAACAGGTCGGCTACGGCATGACTGCTGCGGTCCACGACGTCTTCTACCCTCATCGTTCCGCGTTTCACGAATTCGAAAAGTGCCGGCAGCAGGTGTTGTACCAAAGGTCCGCCGGAAGGCGCCTGAAAGTAGTCGCGCATTTTTTCTTCCACAGTATGCGGGGCGTGATCCGTGGCGACCACGTCGATCCGTCCGTCGAGTACGGCTTTTAGAATCGCGTCGCGGTCTTCAGCACGCTTGATGGAGGGGTTCCACTTGATGCGAGTTCCGAGGCGGTCATAATCGGTTTCGGAAAACCAGAGGTGATGAAGACAGGCTTCAGCCGTGATCTTTTTCTGCGTGCGCGGCAGCTCGTTGCTGAAGAGTTCCAACTCCTTGGCCGTGCTGATGTGCAGCACGTGCAAGCGGGTGCCGTGTTTTTTCGCGAGCCCGGTAGCGAAGGAACTGGACAAATAGCAGGCGGTTTCGCTGCGGATGTCTGCATGTTCCCGGATCGGAACCTGTTCTCCATATCGAATTCGGGCAGCTTCCAGGTTGGCACGGATGGTCGCTTCGTCTTCACAATGCGTCGCAATGAGAGATTCCGAACGTGCGAAGATGGCCTCGAGTGTATTGGGTTCGTCCACCAGCAGGTTGCCGGTGGAGGAGCCCATAAAGATCTTCACTCCGCAGACCGTGCGATTGTCCGTTCGCAGAACTTCCTCGAGGTTGTCGTTCGAAGTGCCCATGTAGAACGAGTAATTGGCCAGGGACACCTCGTGCGCACGCCGGTATTTGTCCTCCAACAGGTCGCGGGTCAATGCCGGAGGTTGCGTGTTGGGCATTTCCATATACGAGGTAATGCCACCGGCAACGGCGGCCACTGACTCGGTATGAAGATCGCCTTTGTGCGTGAGTCCGGGTTCACGAAAATGTACCTGGTCGTCGATGGCGCCGGGAAGGAGGTAATGGCCGCGTGCATCGATCACCCGGTCCTGACTGGAAGCCGTTAGGGTGCCGATCGCATCGATCCTGCCATTTCGGATCCTGACATCGCCTTCCGTGATGCGACCTTCGTTCACGATGCGTGCATTACGGATGAGGTACGAGGGCAACATGGATCAGTTCTTTACTTTTTGGTACTTACGGAAAAAACTCTTCCATCGCATCTGCATCACGCCGAGTATGGCTTCTTTGAAGATGCCCTTGCTCATTTTGCTCGTGCCTTCGGTACGGTCGGTGAAAATGATGGGAACTTCAACAATGCGGAAGCCGTGCTTCCATGCGGTGAATTTCATTTCAATCTGAAACGCGTATCCGATGAAACGGATACGGTCGAGTTCAATCGTTTCCAGCACGCGTCGACGATAGCAGATAAATCCGGCCGTAGTATCCATGATCCGGATGCCGGTAATGATCCGCACGTAAACGGAAGCGTAGTAGGACATGATGACCCGTCCGAGCGGCCAGTTCACGACGTTGGCACCCCGGATATAGCGTGAGCCGATCGCGACGTCGGCCCCTTCCACAGCACAGGCCTGATACAGTCGTATGAGGTCGTCGGGATTGTGTGAGAAATCGCAATCCATCTCGAAGATGTACTGATAACTCCTTGCCAATGCCCATTTGAATCCATGAATGTAGGCTGTGCCCAGACCGAGCTTTCCTTTCCGCTCTTCCAAAAACAGACGACCCTGGAATTCGGACTGTAGCTTTCTGACGATGTCGGCTGTTCCATCCGGAGAGCCGTCATCGATGATGAGCAGGTGGAACGGGTGGGGAAGGGAAAAGACCTTGCGGACCATCCGTTCGATGTTCTCCTTCTCGTTGTAAGTAGGAATTAATACCAAAGATTCGTCGTTCACAAACCGGGGGAGTAGACAGTTTGCAAGATACGGAATCGGCGTAAACCCGATTTTCAGGCGATTTTGCCGTTCATTCCGAAGCGACGGTGGTAGTTGATCTGGCCGAGATGATAGGCAAAGTGCGCCAGCAGATGGAACATCAACTGGCGAACGGTCACCTCATGACCGGCCGCCTTTGCAGGGGCGATCTCCCCGAGCCGGTTGGTCTCAATGTTAGCCAGGCCGGTATCAAATTCATGCTGACAGGTGTTGATGAGGTCGAGCAGTTGCGCGCGCGTCAGGTCTTTCGCATTGAACTCGTATTCCCGGTCACGGGCGTAGTCTCCTCCACCCAGCAGGTGACCGATGAAATGGCGCAGATTACCGATCAGGTGCAGGCATAGATTTCCGCCTGAATTGGTAATACCGGCCGGGACGATCCATAGGGCGGTGTCGGAAGGATACGCGCGGATTTCATCCGCCAACAGATTGAGCTGACGGTGCAGGGTAAAGGCGAAATCCGTTTGGAAGACGGTAGAAGTGGTATGATTCATGGTAAGGCTTTAAACGAAAACAATCCCTTATTAATTTCGCAACCTATGAAAAAAATGCTCCCCTTCCTCGTATGGTACAAACCGAAATGTACAACTCGGTACTGTTAGCGGAAAATTAAGAAGAGCCATTCATACCTATAATACTATTACTACTACAATTTCATCTACAAATTTATTGACAGTAAAGCTTTTGCCACTAAGAGATATAGAGGCAAGGAATACATCTAATATTTTAGCTGTAGGTGATAATGGAACTATGATTTCATCTTCTAATGCCGATGTTACTAACGTAGCCTCTATTGCTACTTTAGAACTTGAAAACGATCATACCTTCAACATAAACCCTACCAACCTTTATACTAAATCAGGAACAACTTTCTGGATGTATGGATCCGATAATGGAAAACTAAACAAGATTGTTTCAACTGTTGGTAATGTAGTTACATCAAGCGAATTTACTCTGCCGGGTTCTATGTCATCCATAAACGACCTAAAGTCTGATGCTAATGGTAATGCGGTGTGGGTAGGCAATGGAGGAATCCAACAGACAAGTAGCGATTTAACTGTTGTAAATCCTGTTATTACTCAACACGGAACAATAAATTCAGGTTTAAACTATAAAGGCGTTACCTTAAAACCAACTACCACAGATACCTATATTGCAGCCTCAGGCGGGCAGATGTATTTATATGGAACTGGCTATTCAATGAAGGTTAATAATCTGTTTCTGTCTAAACTTAACGATGTTAATTTTTATGATGCACCTAACGGATATGTTGTTGGCGAATCTGGTATTTACCGTTCAACCACCAATTCATCATTATCTTGGAACGTAATCCCCCCTGTTTACAACGGTACTACTTTGCTTTCTGCAAAAACAGTACACATGATTACAAACAATAAAGCCATGGTTGGTGGTGCAATGTCATTTATGGGTCGTATAAACGGTAATTTATTTGGCACATATTATTCAAATGCAAGTTATCCTAATATTATTTTAAAGGACATAGACTTTAAGAACGGACGAGGCTTGATTATAGGCAGCACATTGGTTGGTGCTTTAAAACGAATTACTTACTACAAAACGAATGATAATGGAAATACATGGTATGGATCTTCTGTTGTTAACTCAAATATAAACCCAGTTACCTTTACAACAATTGCAACTGTTCCTACGTTAGCTGGTCAATTCCCATTTACGTTACCATCAAATGCAACAACCAAAGATGTTAATGCCATACATATTTTTGATAACATGCATTTTGTTGGTGTGGGTGAGGGTAGTACTGTTGTTTATGGCGATTTAACTACTGCAAATCAAAATATTAATCACCAATACCAGACTACCAACATGCCTAATTTGACATCGGCAATTTTAACTGATGTAACTTTTGTTGATGATAAGGTAGGATACATTGTTGGTTCCACTGGAGTTTCTTGGAGAACAAAATCTGCATCAGGATATGCCAACTATGGAGGACCAATACCGGTTTCAGCACCGCCAAGCGTTGTTCAGTTTGAGGTAACATGCGATTTACCCACTAAAGCTAATAATGTCTGCACAACAACTTCTGCAAACATCAATCTTACAACTGTAAACTTCCCAAGCAGGCTAGATGGGTTTATTGGTGGTAGCAACTCAGCATGCAGCAGCTATGCTTTATATGCTCAATTATACCATAGCGAAAGCGGACTTTATTCAACACGTTTTTGGTATGATAAATTAGGACGATTAATTCTTTCGCAAAACACCAAGCAATTTAATGGTAACGGTGTGCCTGGTAACACTAGACCAAGATACAGCTACACTTTATACGATGAACTTGGTCGCATTAAGGAGGTGGGTGAAAAAATTGAGAACCCATACGGATTGATTGTTGAGCCCCCACATTTCCAAAGCATATTTGGTTCAACATTGGGCGGTGTTTACAATCCCAAATTGATTGATGATGATAGATATTTAGATTTCATTGAATGGTTTGACAACACCAACTCAACTACAGTAAACGATTACAAAACCAAACGCGAGGTTGTAAGAACATTTTATGATACACCAAATTCTATTGTTCCTTTAGCAGTTCTTACCCAAAGTGAGGAAACAATGCGTAAACGTGTTGCTTCTATAACATACGAAGATTGGTTTGACAGACTTACCACAAGCATTCCTCCAGGTGAACCTAACGATCTCTCCTACGAACATGCCACACATTACGATTATGACATACATGGCAATGTTAACTCTCTTGTACAGGATAATAAAAAACTAAGTGCAACAGACCCTAACGAACAATATAAGAGACTTGATTATGAGTATGATCTTATAAGCGGAAAGGTAAACAAGGTTACTTACCAAAAGGATTTGCACGACCAGTTTATACATGCTTATACTTACGATGCCGATAACCGCATTACAGAAGTTAAAACAAGTAAAGACAATATAGTTTGGACTAAAGATGCCCGTTACGATTATTATGACCATGGTCCCTTAGCGCGCATAGAACTGGGACAAAACCAGGTACAGGGTGTTGATTATTGTCTTAGCCCCCTAAATACCTGGACAAATTGTAGAGAACAATTTGTATAGTAAATTTAGGGAAACGATGACAAAAACCAAGCGAACATTTTCGGCAGAAGACCGGATGAGTATTCTGCAGGAAGCAGAACGGACAGGGTTCATGGAAACCTGCCGTAAGTACAACTTATCGCCGAATCTGCTGAGTAGGTGGAAACGGAAATATCTGGCCACAGGCTCCACGGTGAGTAGCAAACCTGGGCGTAAGCCTTTGGATCCTGAACTGGTTCAGTTGCGGGAGGAGAACGAACGGCTCAAGCGTTTGGTTGCACGCCAGGCGTTGGAGCTGGAGGTGAAGACTGAGCTTTTAAAAAAAACTCCACTCCCGTCTCAACGAAGATCGAGCTGATGAAGCACTACTGCACAACTGTTCCTGGGAGCTCGCTTGCTAGTTGGCTGAATCTGGCCCGCAGCAGCTTCTACTACAGACCTTCCTGTGGTAAACGCGGCGTGTTGCCCAGCCTATCGACCTTGCGGAACGGACAGCCGGTGAGCAACGAATCCGTCGTGGAGGAGATCAAGGGCATCCTGCAGGGGCCCTATACTGCTTATGGCTACCATCAAACCGCCGTCGGGCTCAAAGAGTTGGGCTACCGGATCAACCACAAAAAGGTCTACCGGTTGATGAAGGAACACGCCCTGCTGTTGGGAAGCAAGATCAAGACCCGGGGCAAGCGTCAGTTCGTAAAGTTCCGGCGGATCCATACACGCCGACCGATGGAGCACATCTGTCTGGACATAAAGTATGTTTGGGTGCAGGGTGATGGACGTTGGTATTATCTGCTCTCCATTCTTGATGTTTACAGCCGCTTCATCCTGATCTGGACCTTCCAGCCCAACCTGCGCCAACACGACGTAATCCGGCTGATGCGAAAACTGCATCTGATGCACAACCTTAAGAGTGTAACCATCCGTAACGACAACGGATCACAGTTCATCGCTCATAAGGTCCGTGAGTACCTCCGTCAGTTGGAGGCCAATCAGGAGTTTACGCACGTATCGACCCCGGAGGAAAACTCCTACATCGAGTCATTCCACAGCATCTTGCAGCGGGAACTGATCGACCGCTATGAATTCGAAAGTTACTACGAGGCCAAGATCCACTTGGGAAAATACATGTGGTGGTACAACTACCTGCGCCGTCATGGCAGCATTGGAAACATCACTCCGAGCAGGAAATGGGCGCAGGGTATGACCGGAGCGACCGTTAAGCAACTGAAAGAGGCAGACGAGCTGCTCCTGTCAAGGCCGGCAAATACCGCCGGATTAGAGGTGAATCATTTGCCGCCCGGCCTGAGCCTTGACAGGGGCAGTTCGGCGGCCTATCTTCACTTAACGGGCGAGCAGGTCAACCAACAACACTACACAGAATTAAACCAAAAAATTGTCCGAAGAATAGGGGTCTGAGACACCAATGAGCCTGCGTTTACCCTCATGGAGCGGCATATATATGGCTCAAGCAGGCTGGGAATGGACGTTACTTTGGTAGATATGTTAGGTACAAATGGTACACCTGCACCAACTAATATTAGTAACCTGCTTGGTAAGCGCCAGTACGAAATCAGCAACCACTTAGGTAATGTACAGGCTGTAGTTCTCGACTTTAAAATACCCGTTGACGATGGCTCAAACAGCACCGCCAATGGCATTGCCGACTACTACATTGCCAACATTGTTAACGCACAAGATTACTATCCGTTCGGGATGATTATGCCCGCAAGGGATTTTAGCAGCAGCGGGTATAGGTACGGGTTTAATAGTGAGGAGAAAGATGATGAGGTGAAGGGTGTGGGGAATAGCTATATTTTTAAATTTAGGATTTATGACCCTAGATTAGGAAAATTCCTAAGTATCGATCCGTTTGCAAAGTCATATGCTTGGAATAGCCCTTATGCATTTGCAGAAAATGATGTAATTCGGGCTATTGATTTAGAAGGTTTAGAAAAATATATTGTTACGGCAAGAGCTTTTATACCAATGGAGAAAGTATACAACCCTCAATATATTCCATGTATTTCTCCTTATATCCCTTGTAATCCTACAAAGTATTTTGCTGGAGATAATAGAAATTTTTATTCAGTAAATTCAACAGCTTATCGAACAGAACAAAAAGTTAAAGTTGATTTTGAAAATAAAACGGCTACAAAACTGAATAATACAGCAAGTTCGAGTACTGGGCTAGCCTCTGACGGAACGACAGTTACCCAGACCTCTTCCCTTGGAGAAGCTGGACCCACTCCAACTTATGATAAACCGGCTTTAGAAAGTGGAACATCAACAACAGTTTATTTGACCGTTAATGCTTCTAATAAATTGGCGCCAGGCGCTCCTTCAATAGATTATTATCTCGCAGTTACAATTACTCCAAATGTAAATTCAGATGGCAGCCCAGTTCTTGATAAATCCGGAAATCAAACTTTCGATTATAAAATACAAGGGACTACTGATGGATTTCCTGCTTACGAATTATGGATAACTGATGAGAAAAGCGGAAATTCATATCTTCTATTTAATAGAACACCAACTCAATCCGGAGAGGGACCAGGTTCATTATTTCCACCTATGGAACATCAGTATAGTATTACTGGGAATAGCTCTACTGAAACTCCAGCAACCCAAGTTAATTTTAGTGATTCTAAAAATTCAGAAGAATGTACAGGAGATGGTTGTAATTGATAAACAATAAACAGAAATAGTTGGCTAAACTTTATAGGAGGTGGATTCCAAACGGTTTTAGGATGGGAATAATAAAATTGCTTAAGATTGTGCTAAAATTGAAAAATAAAATGGACTACTGTTGGGTTTTGGTAGAGATATTAGATGCCAATAGAAACAACAAGGCCTAAAAAGAACTATCTAATTTTGCCTACATTACTGTAATTAGTAAGTGAAATGAAAAATATTTTTAATGTATTAATAGAAGGTTGTAAATATTGGATTCTTCAGGGTTTAATTGAGATACTTGTAATTTTGATAATTTGCTATAGTGGCAATTCTTTTCTTTTTGATTTTTCATTAGCTAATTTATTTATTGAAAACGTTCAGTTTGTTGTATGGATAATTACATACAAAACTATTATGTTTTTTTTATTTTATTTAATTCTATTTTATTTTATTACGTTATTTACAAAACAAAGATTAAGAAGTTCTTACATTAATTTACTGTTAAGCTTAATTTGGTTTGTAGCTATGTCAAAAGATAAATCACAAAGTTCAATTCCATTTTTATCAACTTCGCTTACCAGTTCAATACTAATCATTGTGGCTCCCTATTTGTTTGCAAAAATCAAACAACACATCCTTCATAAATCCTCATAAAAAAGACATATGTCTGTCGTCTTTTTACCACTCTCATGCTCCTTGAGCATGGTGATAATTTGTGTTTCGGTGAATTTGCTTTTTTTCATTACAAATTAAAATTAGAGCTTTTTTCTCTACTTTTAAATTGTCCGGTTTTTGGGGATACTTACAGGAAAATTACAGATATGCTATCTCTAAATTACTAACTCTTTCCTTTTGTAATAAATCAATTACCCTTTCTGTACATACGTTGAACAAACTTCCATCCAAATTAAAAATATCAGACCCATCCCAAGTAGTAATGTCAAATTCCCTAAACTCGGTCTCATAATTATTCACAGCCTCCAAGTTGGTTATCGGACCTGCTATTCCTGTGTTTTGAAATCCAAAATACTCTTCTTTAGAATTTTCGATAACAATTGGAAAGCACCTCCAACCAGTAATATTATTTGAATCCAACAAATTCTTCATTTTTTTTGATATTGCAAAATTTAAACTATCATCAAACTGGACAATATCAAAAAACTTCGTCCCGTTTGCAATAAAGAATTGGTTGTTCTCAATAAGTGGAGAATCTTTCCTGAGAATATCTAAAGTATCATAATCAACTTTAGACTTAATTCTTACAGAGCCTTTTTTATCCTCTGCTCTAAACCTATAAAACTTTTTTTCCATATTTTGCAAATATAGTTATTGAGTTGGCGTATTACCTTTCGCGTTTCCCCAAATTTTTTGTTCAATAACATCCCTTTGTTTAAGTATTTGTTCTTTCGTTGCTTTAGGATTGCCAGACATAAAATCCTTCCATAGTTTAAGATGTTCCTTTGATTTTGCTTGCCCAATCGCTGTAGTACTGTGTTCCTTAGCCTCTCTCCAAACCATATTCACGGGATCATTAACATCAAGGCCAGCCTTCTTAAAATAAGCTGCAAATTCTGCTGACTTAGGTAATGTATGATGAGCATCAAACCCATCTGCCAATTTTCCGGTATACTTTTGAAGATTCTTTCTGTAAGAATTAGCACTCCATGCACCATCGGCTGATTTTACAAAATTAGACTTTTTAATTGCTGCTAATCTCTCAATATTTTTTGCTGCTTGCTCGCTGATTGTCTCTGCTGTTTCTTTTAGAATCTTCTTTTCTACTACTTTAACGGTCTGTTTTGCAGCAACACCATATCCTCCACCAGGTAGAAGCAACCCGCCAGTAAATCCAGCGACTGCAGCGGTTTTTTGAGCAGGTGTCGATTTGGGATCTGAAACAGTCTTGTAGGTATCATATGCATCATAAGCTGTCATGGCTACTTCAGCCACAGCCCATATAACAAATATAATTGGAACTATATCTCCATTAGGATCAGAGAATAATACTGGATTTCCGTTCATTGCACAGTAAGGTGATTGCCATGGCTGCAAATCATCCTTAGGGTCAACCGTCATCCAGATACCTAAACGGGAGTTATATTCACGAAAATGTGTTGTATAAAAATTACCGTTTCCAGCAATTTCATTATCCTTTTCTGACCCCTTATTAAACCCGTACCTATACCCGCTGCTGCTAAAATCCCTTGCGGGCATAATCATCCCGAACGGATAGTAATATTCGTTTTCTAAAAGATTGATTTATAATATTTTTATTGGCTTTTAAACAGGTAGTTTATTGCCTAATAACACATAAAACAGCAAAAAAGTGCTTTAATTTTTTGCCAAAAAAGGCATAAAAAAAACTACTGCAAAATAAACGTGCAGTAGTTTTTTAAAAATTAAAATTTCAGGTTACTTTTTACTCATCTTTTCGTTAAGCAATCTTATATATTTTATTTTTTTGTTCATCACCTTACTTTTGTATGCATCAACGGTATCGCGCATTTCTCTTTTAGGGTTGCCTTCTTTTTTATACTGTTCCATTAAGCCGTTTTCTTCCAAGAGTTTTTCAAAATCTTTATTGCTCCAGTCTTTTAACTCACCTTTGTTGGTCAGGGAGTAATACTCATCAATAGAATTATCTTGCCCTAACCCAAAAGAAAAGTTAGCTTCTGTTTTACCGTTTTTAACCTGTTCATAGGTGGGCTCTCCTGCAACGCCATCATGGTCGCCTACTTTTATGTAATAGCAAAAGGGGCCATCAATAGCTAAAACGTAAAAATTTTTTCCTTCAACACGGTTCAAAAAGCCTTGCTCGTTAGTAAGGTATTGCCCCGCTAATTCAGATACTTTTATTTTTTCAGCCTTTCCGTTTGCCCACGATTCAATTTTTACACCTGCAATATCAACGGTGTAGCTACGAGGTTTAACCCTTTTGCCTTCAACAGGTTTATCGTTATAATAATCCTCAATAGATTTATAAAAGTTACAGGCATATGGTTTAAGTGCTTTGAGTTGTTCATCGGGTGTCTTCTTCTCATACAAAATTGTATTTACTTTTTCGGTAACAGTTTGCGCGCTAACGCTTACACATGAGAGGGTTAGTGCTGTAAACAATAATTTAGCTTTATACATAGTTTAAATTTTTAATAATGCTAGGAATTTGTTTACAATTATAATAAAAAATACTTGACACAGATTTCACAGATTATCGCTAATAATGTTAGATGTAACCAATTTAATTTAATAAAAATAATTTGTGTTAATCTGTGCAATCTGTGTCTCTAATTAGCTGAGGTTTTAGCTAACAGCAACATTTCTAAACTCTAACTTTTCAAATACCTTTTCGGTTTCTTTATCCATATAACTTTGGCTTAGCTTAACATACCTGAAAAACTCTTTGCTGTTGGCAGCATGCCCGGATATTTGCCGCACCATGATGATCGGATTCCTGGTCGCGTGTGACAAGAAAGACGACGATTCATCAACAACCAATCCGCCGGCTGCTACCGGTTGTACGAGCCTTCTTCCCAACAAACTTTCCGCGAAAATAGCCAATCAGGAATGGTGCTCCGATCAGAGTTGTTTCGGAGATCTCGCCGTTGTCATGACGATCAATGGGTTGAATGGCAATGGTTCATCCCTGACGTTGGAACTGGACAGCGTCATGCCGGGAACCTATCAGATCACGGAGGATGTCAATCACATGATCTACCTCAATGGCGACGGTTGGGAATCGACCAACGATAATCCGGGCACGCTCGTCATCACCTCCAACAATACGTCGACGAACCAGATCAAAGGCACCTTCACGGTGACCTTGCGGAGCCCGCTTTCGGGTAACCTGTCGGTGACCGAAGGCAAATTTGATCTCTTTTACACGGAATAAACCATTGGATTATTGGTACCTTTAGGGCAATGAAGTTATTCGTCAAAAACATCGAGGAGTCCGTAAACGAAGCGTTACTGGAAGCCATCTTCAAGCAATTCGGCGAGATCGTCAGCACCAAGATCGTGTACGATAAGATCACCTGGGAATCCCGCGGTTTCGGATTTGTGGAATTCAAGAATAGTCAGGATGCCATGAAGGCGATGGATGAATTGCAAGGCAAGGAACTGGTCGGGAAAAAACTGATCATCATGGAAGCGCTGGAAAAGGGAGCTGGCGGTTGATCGACGACGCATCCTCGCATGCACCAACAGCAAAGCTTCCGCTTGAAACAAAAAACCCGTCGACCACTGGGGTCTGCGGGTTTCTTCTTTTGTTTCCTGTTGCTCTCGTTGGTCGCTTCTCGGAAAAGTCTGCACGCACAGCCGGCATGGGTCGATACGCTCCGTTACAGTTTGCATCAGCGCCCCAAATTCTTTTTCCAACTTACCTCCTTCAATAGTTTTGTCAGTAGCGACTTTGCCAACTTTTCCGGTTTTCGGATGGGGTTGAACTATAATCATCGCCTGCGCTTCGGGATGGGTCTGTTGACCCTCGACGGCAACGCCGTGGTGAGCGCGGTTTCCATCCGGGAGGGGGACATCTCCTACATCACCAACGGTCAACTGAAGACCACGTTCCTGACCTTCAGTGGAGAGTATATTTTCTATTCGAAGTATCCCTGGCAATTCTCCGCGATTCCGTTCCAGGCCGGTATCGGCGGGGCGCATTACGAGTATAATAGCCGGCTCGACACGAACCGACGGGTTTCCACGCCGGATGAATTTCTTTTCATCCTCCAGCCGGAACTCACCGGGCAGTTCAACATCGTACGATGGTTCGGATTGACCGCCAACGCCGGTTACCGGTTCACGGCCTATTCATCCAGGGAACTTCGGGAGGACTTCAGCGCCCCGGCCTTTTCCGCCGGAGTCAAGATCTTCATCGACGAGATCTACAAGAGCCTGTTTCCCAACGGGATTTTCAGAAAAAAGCGCCCCACGCCTGTGGAAGAATGGGAACGATGAGCTGAGCTGCCAGCCATCAGAGTCCGTACCTTTGGAACGTCATGTCCAACCCGAACCTCGACCCGAACAAAGACCAGCTCTCGACTACCGAGCAGGAGATCGAGAAAGCATTGCGGCCACAGGGCTTCGAGGAATTTACCGGGCAGGCCGCGATCCTGGACAACCTCAGAGTCTTCGTTGAGGCGGCGCGATTGCGAGACGAAGCCTTGGATCATGTGCTCTTACACGGTCCTCCCGGTCTCGGGAAGACGACCCTTGCCTATATTCTGGCAAACGAACTGGGTGTAAATATCCGTACCACCTCGGGCCCGGTATTGGACAAGCCCGGCGACCTGGCCGGATTGCTGACCAACCTCGAGCCGAACGATGTCCTGTTCATCGACGAGATCCACCGTCTAAGTCCGGTAGTGGAGGAGTATCTCTACAGCGCCATGGAGGACTACCGGATCGACATCATGATCGAGACCGGTCCCAATGCCCGGGCGGTGCAGATCAAACTCAATCCCTTCACCCTGATCGGCGCTACGACGCGTTCGGGACTATTGACCGCGCCGCTGCGTGCCCGCTTCGGAATAACATCCCGACTGGAATATTATCCGGCCTCTTTGCTTCAACGCATCTTGCAACGCAGTGCCGATATCTTGCGCGCGCCGATGCAGGAAGACGCCGCGCACGAGATCGCCCGACGGAGTCGCGGCACCCCGCGTATCGCCAACGCGTTGCTGCGTCGCGTCCGCGACTTCGCGCAGATCAAAGGAAACGGAACCATTACGCTCGAGATTGCTCACCTGGCGTTGTCCGCGCTGAACGTGGATCAACACGGGCTGGACGAGATGGACAACCGGATACTTGCCGCGATCGTAGAAAAGTTCAAAGGCGGTCCTGTCGGCCTCAGTACCATTGCTACGGCCGTCGGCGAAGAAGCCGGTACCATCGAGGAAGTGTACGAACCTTTTTTGATTCAGGAAGGTTACCTCAAACGAACCCCGCGCGGACGGGAAGCCACCGAGAAGGCTTATCTGCATCTCGGTGCCTCACAAAAACGTCCGGGAGAGTTGTTCTAACTTTTAGTGGTCGCCATCTTTTTTTCCGCTCTTACCATCCTGTTTTTTTCGCAGCCGTCCACTCTCAGCCAGCGCTTTGTGCAGTAGGTATTCGACCTGGCCGTTCACGCTGCGGAATTCATCGCCGGCCCACTTCTCAAGAGCTTTGAGCAAGTCCGGACTGACCCGCAGGATGAACGCTTTTTTCTCGTTAGCCATTCAGGAGTGATTGGACCAAAGCCGATAACATCAATTGTGGAGCGTCCCCGCGTTGACCACCGGGCTCACATTCTTATCGCCGCACAAGACAACCAACAGGTTGGAGACCATCGCCGCTTTTCGTTCTTCGTCGAGTTCGACGATATCGTGCTGCGACAAACGTTCCAGGGCCATCTGTACCATGCCCACGGCGCCTTCCACGATCTGCTGCCGGGCGGCGACCACGGCGGTGGCTTGCTGTCGTTGCAGCATCGCACCGGCAATCTCGGGTGCGTACGCCAGGTGGCTGATGCGGGCATCCGATACCCGGATACCGGCGAGTGAAAGTCGCTCATTCAGTTCGGTCACCAGCATGTCGTGTACTTTCTCGGCTGATCCGCGGAGGGTCACGACGGCATCATTGTCCTCGAAGTTGTCGTAGGGACAAGTGCCGGCGAGGTGACGTACCGCGGCCTCGCTCTGGATGGAGACATACGTCTGGTAATCGTCGACATCGAAGACCGCCTTGCAGGTGTCCTCGACTTGCCAGACGATGACGGCTGCGATTTCGATCGGGTTACCGATCTTATCGTTCACCTTGAGGGCTTGTCCGTTGAGGTTGCGGGCGCGAAGTGATACCTTCTTGCTGGTCATGAACGGGTTCACCCAGAAGAAACCATTCGCTTTGACGGTGCCTTTGTAATCGCCGAAGAGGGTCAGCACCCGCGATTCGTTCGGATTGACCACCATGAAGCCGCACATCAGGAAAACCGATGTCAGCAGCAGTACACCGCCGACCACCGGCAACTGGAGTATGAAAGCATAGACGGATCCGGCCAGCGCCAGCAGGCTGATGAGTAACAAGACGTAACCGGAAAGGGGGCGGAGGGATTTTTCAGTTTCCATTGATATTAATTTGATATCACAAAGATATATAATTGAATCGTGCGTGTCAAGTCCCCTTGTTTAGTATTTTTCGGCGTGACAAACCGGGAACAAGCTACACAGGTTGTTAAGGAATCGGCCAGGCGACTGGGGTTCCACCATTGTGGCATTTCAACGGCCGGATTCCTGGATGAAGAAGCGCCCCGCCTGGAGCAATGGCTGACAGGCAACCGGCACGGAAAAATGGGTTACATGGAGCGCTACTTCGACGAGCGCCTGGATCCCCGCCTGTTGGTACCCGGCGCGCAGTCGGTCGTATCCCTGTTGTACAATTACTACCCGCCGGAGCGCCCCACGGATCCCGATGCGCCGAAATTATCGGCCTATGCTTTCGGCACCGATTATCACTTCGTGATCAAGGATAAGCTGCGCGAACTACTCGACGCGGTTCGGGCGCAGGTTGGAGAAGTCAATGGACGGGTATTCGTCGATTCAGCGCCGGTGCTGGAACGTGCCTGGGCAAAGAAGAGCGGTTTGGGTTGGGTTGGGAAGAACAGTAACCTGATCACCCGTCAGCAGGGATCCTTTTTCTTCATTGCTGAATTGATCATCGATCTTCCGTTACAAGCCGATGCGCCGATGCGCGACTATTGCGGCACCTGCAACCGCTGCATGGAAGCCTGTCCGACCGGCGCTATCGTGGAGCCCTATGTGGTCGACGGTAGTCGTTGCATCTCCTACTTTACCATTGAATTGAAAGACGCCTTACCGGAAGATATGAAAGGTCGATTCGACGACTGGGTCTTCGGTTGTGATGTTTGCCAGGATGTCTGTCCCTGGAACCGGTTCTCCAAGCCGCATAATGAACAGGCTTTTAGTCTTTCCGAGGAATTGAAAACAATGAACCGGAAGGAATGGGAGGAAATGACGGAAGATGTCTTCCGTCGGGTCTTTAGAAATTCAGCAGTAAAGCGTACGGGCTACCGTGGACTGATGCGGAACCTGGTGTTCCTCAGTAAACCTTCCGGTAAACTTCCAGAATGATATCGGAATACGCGGCGAAAGAGGCCACGCACCATATCTTCAACATTCTTCGTTCTTCCTTCTTCAGCAATTGAAGAGCTTTCACCAACTCCTTCCGGAAGAGGTTCCGGTCGAAACTAACCTTGGTTAGAATCTGCTTCGTGTATTCGAACATGTTGATCCGTTAAGGTGACGTGAATTTAGCCGTAAGCCGAATTAGTGTCAAGCGATTTAACGTAAAACCTTACCCTTGAAGGAAACGTGTGAAAGCCAATTTTATTCTAATTACCGGATTTCAACAGGATCGGTTGAAAAACAGGCTGTTGCACGGAACTTGTTGGAGGCCCGCTCAGGACTCGTTCCAGCGGTAGGAAGATTGTTGCAGACCGGCCAGGTCGATGACGCGGTCCACTACCGTAGCCGCAAGCGCTTCGAAATCAGCAGGTCGGGAGTAGAAGCTGGGACTTGCGGGACAAACGATCGCACCTGCTTCCGTTACGGTTTGCATATTCCGGATGTGGATCAGGCTGTAGGGGGTATCCCTGGGAACGAGGATCAGTCTCCGGCGTTCCTTCAGGATAACATCGGCTGCCCGCGTGATGAGGTCGTTGCTGGTACCCGCAGCAATCCGGGCCAGTGTCCCCATCGAACATGGGCAAATGATCATGGTATCGAAGCGGGCGGAGCCGGAAGCAAAGGGGGCCATGAAGTCGCTCTTGCCATATGTTTTGAATGGCAATTCACGGTAGGATTCATTCCCCAATTCGAATTTCCAGACATCCTGTGCATTGTCGGAAAAGACTACCCCGACTTCCCCGATTTGATCATGCAGACGTGTCAGTTTGTCGAAGAGTACCTTGGCGTAGATCGCGCCACTGGCACCGGTGACCGCAACAACGATTTTTCTGGCGGAGGTCATGGGAGTTAGAACGATTGGAGTCCCGCATTGTTCATGCGTAAGCGTACCAGGTTAAAGATAAGCAATCGGATGGCGCGGCATCAGGCCTCCCGCCGCAATCGCCGAAGCAGGCGCTGGTGGAACCTGGAAAGAGCCACCAGCCCAGGATGGCGCCGAGAGCATTGGCGATCGCATCCCGGACATCTCCGGAGCGCTGAATGAAAACGTGGGCCTGGAGCCATTCTAGGAGGGCTCCATAAAGGATGCTGATCGTGACCGCGCGCCAGCCGGCCTGTTGATGCCAGCGGCTGGTGACAGGGATACCTGTAAAACCAACCAGCAACAGGTACGACTGCGTACCGAAAAGTACGAGGTGTACGATCTTATCGGGCCGAAGCCATTGCCAAAAACTCAGTTCAGGGAGTCGGCTGCCCGGGATCCCGCAAAGGACCAGTACGATGAAAGCCCACACCAGCGCGGGCGCAAGGGCTTTCAGCTTCATGCCGGATCAGGCGCCGATGCTGGATTTGTAGTCGGCTGCGGACATCAGACCGGCAGCTTCGGATGCGTTGGTCATTTCGACGCGGATCATCCAACCATCGCCGTAAGGATCCTTGTTCACTTTTTCGGGACTGCCATCCAGGCCGGGATTCATTTCGAGCACCTTGCCGCTGACCGGCATGAAAAGATCCGATACGGTCTTCACGGCTTCAACGGTACCGAAGACCGCTTCCTTGTCCAGTGTGTCGCCGACCGTATTGATGTCTACATACACGATATCGCCCAGTTCACTTTGAGCGAAATCCGTAATGCCGATGGTGGCGATGTTTCCATCTACGCGGACCCATTCGTGGTCCTTGGTGTACTTCAGATTGTCCGGGAAATTCATGGCCCCAAACGTACGTACTTTTTCGGAATCCGGGATGGCCCGGGACCGGCCGTCCTTACTGGGCGAGGGTGAACCGGATCGCGAATCCGGCGAAGGTGGTCGAGGTCGGGAAGGTGGAGGAGACGAACGGATTGTTCGAACTGTACTCGTAAAAGGCCCGAACGTTAAACCGGTCGTTGACGGGATAATCCACGTTGAACTTCATGCTCAGCACGGTGCTGCCCGCGCTCGGCTGGTTCGTGTTCTCGATCACCTTGCGCAGGATGGTGGTATTCTCCCGCCAGTTGAAATCCGCACGCACATTCAGGTCGTTGCTGAGTTTTTGCCGGCCGTTGCCGGTCCGGAACGGAAGCGTCACCCGCTTGAATTTATAGCCCAGTCCGAGGGTGTACTCCGTACCGCGAACTTCCGTGACCTGGATGTTGGAGAAGGCAAGAGTCAGGGTGCGGTCGCGCTTGATCTCAAAGCGAGTCTGCAGGCTGTTCTTCCAGGTCATGTCGATGCCGATCAGCGGCGCCAATTGTTCCGCGATCGTGATCTGTTGCATGTCGTAGCGCGGGATGAAGTTGCCAACCGTATCACGTTTGAAAGGATCTCCGCCGGCCTCGCTGTATAGCAGATTCTGGTTAAAGGAGTTGATGCTGTAGATCGAGCGGTAGCCGTGAGAAAGCGAGAAGGACTGCAGGAATTTCTGGAAGAACTTCAGCTTCGACAAGCCGTCGTAGGTGATACGCCAGTTCGGGCGCGGGATCTTCGGGAAGCGATCAATGAACCGATCCGATGGCTTCCGACCGGTATAAGCTGCCAGGAAAGCGTAGGCGACCACCTCCTGTTGCGCGGGACCATAACCGTTCTTGAAACCGGAAATGGTATCGCTGCCGGATACGTAGTTGCTGTTTTCAGCAGCGAGTAGCCCCGACATCTGGGAACGATACGCGCGGAAGTCATCGAAGTTCTTATTCGAATAGTCGTTGGCGTCCTTGATAAAATGGGTATTCCACGTCAGGTACGAGATCGAGAAGTTGCCGTTCTCCACCGGACTGTAACTGCGGAATTGGCCGTCCGATCCGTAACGGAAGTTTTCGGTTCGGTTAAGTGTGTAGTTGCGGTTGCCGGTCAGTTCGATCCGGAAGCTCTTCACGGGTTCGACAGTCAGTCGGGCGGTCAGGTTCTGCAGTTGCGTTCGGGTAAAGAACGAACTGAGTGTCGTATCGAAGGTGAACCAGTTGTTCCGTATCCCGTCGGGTCGGATGTCGCGCTGGCTGCCGAAGAGGAAACCCCATCCGGGAGCGTTCGAGTTCCCGGCATAATTGAAGTCCATGCCCAGGTAATCAGGCTTGCCGCGGAAACCCGGCAGCAGCGTACCGTTGGTCTCGGTATAGGTGATGTTACCCGACTTGACGCTCATGAGCAGGTTGGCCAATCCGCGGAACACCGGTTCAAGCGGTGACTTTTTCTCCCGCAGACTGTCCTTCGGAGCCTTGTTCAGGCTGTCGGTCGGGCTCTTGATTTTCGGTTTCGGCTGTCGGTCGGCCGCTGGTCGCTGAGCACCCTGGTTGATCTTCTTCAGGAAGGGCACTTTGTTGTACAGCGTGGTAAAGGTCAGGTTGGCGTTGTACGCGATCGTCTGCGAGTTCTGGATCGTGTTGGCGAACGGGTTGGGAACGATCTCGTTGGTCACGCTGTCGCGATACAGTGGCGAGGTCTGCCAATTGTAAGTTGCGCCGTAGCGCACATTACCCGAAACCCAATCGGTCGCCGGGATCTTGTTGAACGGAAGGTTGTAGGTCAGGTTCGAGGTGTGGTTGTACCGTTGCAGACGACCCAGGCGCATCAGGTTGGTCCGAACCGAATCCCGTTCCTCGCGGGTATCGAGTTTTCCCGGAGGCTCATCGATGATCGCGTTTGCATCGGCGTTGAAATCGAGTTTCAGCGAACGGGTGAGGTCCCAGTTCAGGCCATAGCGGCGCTGCATGATGAAGGTCTTGATGAACAACGGATCGATGCTGAAGAGCAATCCGCTGTTGTTCCGGAGTTGGGTTTCCGAATACGTACGGTCCAGGGCGGTGCTGAAGGTCAGGCTGGACGGAAGCGGGTTGAAGTTGAACTCCTTCACCGGCTTCATCCACTTCGAGTTGATCAGCTTGCCAGGGACTTTCTCGAACGGCTGGATCGGTTTACCGGTCTTGTTGTAGTTGTACCCGATCAGGCCGGAATGGGTCTTGTACAGACTATACGCGATGTTGTAATTACGCTGGTAGATTTCGGTGTAGGCGTAGGTGAAGTTCAGGTTCTCTACATCGTAGATCCTGGTCTTGGGAGCGGCTCCCGTCTTGGTCTTGCGGACGTTCGTGAAGTTGAGGCTCTTCCGTTGCGTATAATCGATCGTCTGCTTCCGCAACGAATCGCGTCCTTCGGCGTTCGGGATCGCGTCGATTGCCTGGTTGAGCGGAACGTCGGGGTCCAGCGGATTGAATTGGGGCTTGATGAATTGCTCCGAGTAACCGAAGTACATCGGAACCTTGACACCCGATTTTTCCGGCAGGAATTTTCCGAGCTCGATGTTGGTCGAGAAGTCGTAAGCGGTTTTATCCTGACGGTCGCGTTCACTCACTTTCTTTTCAATGCTTCCCCAGCCCGCCGCACTGTGGTTTCCGACGATGGTCATGTTTCCGAGATCGGCCAGCTTCGCATTGATGCGTGCGGTGGCTGCCCAGCCGCCGTTCTCGTCGAAGTCGGACAAGCGCAATTCGTTCACCCAGACTTCCGCGCACAATTTCGGCCCGGTCCCCGAGGGGTCTTTCGGGTTGCGGACACCGATCATCAGTGAACGCACGTTGCTGAGATTCGGAGATCCCTTGATGGTGATCGTACGGTCACCATCCTGAACGGCGAAAGGGGTGCGAAGGGTTACCGTTCCGTTTACCTGCATCGCGTTGTTGCGGGCGAGTTTTGCCTGCACGAGCTTGTTCAACTCGATCTCCATGTTGTTCGCTTCCGGCCAAACCTGATCACGCGCGGTAGCTCCCCAGGGCGTTACGACGAGCGGAATATCGTATTCGTAGTAGTTGTCGCTCAGGTCGGTTCCGAGTCGGACGAACATGTGCAGGTCGCCGTTTTGCAACCCATCGGATGCGCCGCGGGATTCCGCGTGAACGAACATCCGGAGCTTTTTATAAGAGCGGAGATCGAATTGGGTGTTACGATAAGCGGCACGTCCGTCGCCGTCGGAAAGTTCGCAAACGCGCATGGAGAGCGAGGCTTCGTTGATCGTAGCCAACTGCGTGGCCGATACATCCCGCTCCCGATCGATACCGGGAGGCAGCACGTACGGGACCGGAATGCGGCTGCCGTTTTCTTCGATGCTGACGACGCCGACATCAAACTTGGTGTCTCCGGGAACTTCCGGTGTGGGCGCGTATTCGCCGGTGTTGAGCAGCGAATAAATGTAGGGGCGCCATTCGCCGCGGAGGAGTTCCAGACGGGCGAAGCGGGCGACAACCGGTGTCTGGAAGCCTTTCATGAACATCCGGATGAAGCGGATGTTCTGTACGTCGACCGTTCCGATGACCTGATCGGGGCTGCGTACTGGAACCTTGAACTGGTACCACTTCACGGTGCCGGTGGTGTTGTTCGCGTAGCGCACCGGCGATTCGATCATGTCGGTGATGTAGTTCTGACCTACCACCATGTTCGCCGGCTTGAGCAGGACTTTGTACTGGAAGTAGTTCTCGCCAATCTCCATGTTGTTATCGCGGTTCACGTCTTCCATGTCAGGAAGCGTGGTCGCGGTGGATTGGACACCGTCAATGGTTCCATTGGCCGGCGAGTTACCCTCGTGTCCGTTGAATCGTTTGTAGCGGTCGAGCGGCGCTGTGTTCGTGGTACTGTAATCCGGGTTGAGGAAGTAGGCGTAGTCGTCGCTGGACGGGTCCTGCACCGCGAGCTGGTAGGCGACCGATCCGGTTCCGTAACGCGCTGCAACACGGTCAATGTAGCTCGTCTGGAAGAAATTCCGTTCGTCCGTCGTGGTAAGACCGTCGAGGCCGATGTCCTGGGACGCGCGACTGGCCGGATCGTTGTCGAACGCGTTGACGACCGTTTGAACGACAGGATAACGGCCCCAGGCTGAATTCTCCGTCGTGTAGTTGTTCGTCGGAGCGGGCAGACCGTTTTCGAAAGATTTATGTCCGTCGCGCAGGATGTCTTCGGACAGGTTGCCGAGGTTGAAATAGAGTTCACCGCCCGAACCGTCGTTCTCTGTACCGGTTGCGAAGGGATCCATCATCCAGAACTGGATGAACTCGATGTTGCTCGCTTCGAAGTCGGTGGTTTCCAGACGACGCATGATTCCACCCCAACGTGAAGCAGGGTCGCGCAGTCGGCCGTCGGTATCGATACCAGCGGAAAGCCCCGGGACACTGTCGACGTCGTAATTGTAGGGGCCGCGTTCGGTGGGGTAATAGGCTAAGTTCATGCAGGTGATGACCTGCGGACCGGTAGGCTGCGAAACGTTCGGGAAGATCTCGCGCTGCGGAATCTCCCGTACAAAGTTGTTGCTCTGGTCGTCGTCGTCGATGTCGGCAGGCGTAATACCGGGCTGGTCGCGCTGGAACAGCGGGTCGACATAATACCAGGCGACCTTCGCGCGGTTGTAACCGTAAACGAGGCTGTCGTTGTATTGCGCTTCCGGGAACATTCCCGGTTGCACTTGCCCCTGCGGAGCGCTGGCGAGGTACCAGTTGCCGGGAACCCGCAGGTCAAGCGGAGTGATGGCGCCTTCGAAGTCGTCGAGATAGGAGACACCGTTCTGGCCGATGGCCTTGTTGTGACCCGGGAACAGCTTCGCTACTTCGCCGCTGAAAGTCAGCGTCGAGGTTTCTTTCGTGTTGTAGAAGGGCAGCTTATCCAGCAGGCGGGTGAGGAAGCGCGAATCGGTCCGATAGGTTCCGTCGACACCAACAACGGTGTTCGAAATCGGTTCGTCGTAGATGTTCACCTTCTGGGTGAGCGGACGCTCGTTCAAGTGGAGGACAGTTGCGCCTACCTGGAAGTCCTTGTTGAAGGTGTAGTCGAATCGGTTACCGATGTAGGTCTTTTGCTGCAGATTGAATAGCGACTGGCTTTCGAGCGACACCCGGATCGGCGTATTCGATTTGAGCAGTCCGTCGTTGATGATCTTCACCCGACCGAGCGTGTAGTCGACCGTATAATCCACGTTTTCCCGCAGCGGCACACCGCCGGCGGTAACCTTCACCGATCCTTGCGGAATGTTGATGGCGTTCAACGGAATGTCCGAGCCCGAAGAGGATTGGTACGTACCACGCAGACTGAACTTGTTCTTTTCCGGAATCTGCTGGGCGGCGACTTTCGTCGAATCGTAGAGCGGATCGTAGCAATAGTAATCCGCCAACAGGGAATCGCCGCAGAACTTGGCTCGCAAAGAACTGCCGAACGGTTCGAGGACGGGGAAGATGATGCGACCCGTTTGCCGGTTGATGGTCAATCCGTCGACGAAGTCGAATACGCCATCGGGTTGCGGGTCGCCGTTCGGGTTAAGGTCGTCCAGGTTCAGGACGCGCAACAGCGGAAGTCCTTTGACGTCGGAACAGCCTTCGGAAATGAAGTTCACGAATCCGCCGATGCGATCATCCTGATACAATACATCCAGTCGGAATTTTTCCTGCGAGATATTGAAGCCGCCGAGTGAATAGACGTTCTTCATCATCAGGTCCCAGGTGTAGGTCTTCGGGGTGAAGTTGGTGCTGCGGATAAGCTTGACGAACAAGGCTTCCGTACCCGTCGTACCCGTATTGTTTGCGGTCAGTTCACCCACCCGGTGTACCATACCGTTCGCCGTGTATTCGAATGCGACGGCAAGAACCTGGTTGGGTTCAAGGGTGGTGTTGAGTGAGATGTAGCCGAGTCGGGAATTCAGGGTGTATTCGTTGGGTTGAAGGAGTCGGGCGTTTTCAACCGTTTCAAAGTTCTTGTTCCTGCTGAAGTTGAACGGAATCCCCAACGGGTCCAGGATGGAGGAGGAATTCGAGACTTGTCGGAGCGCGGTGAGATTGGCGGTGCCTAAGGTCGGGTACAGACCGTTCGAGGAATCCGAAGGTTCGGCGATGTCAAAGCCGGGTACAAAATCCGGAATGAACGACTGCGTCGTATCCGGATTGTTTTCACCAAGGTCGGCGAACGCGACGATGTTTCGGTTCTGCAGGTTCTGGGAGGCGACGAACGTACGCGAGGTGACCCAAACTTCGATCCGTGTGATGATAATGTTGGTCTGCAGTCGATTCAGGTCGCGCAAGGCACGATCGTAATTGTTACGGAAATACTGGGCGAGGAAGAAGTGGCGGTTGGATTCGTATTGGTCGGCGCGGATGTCGAAGTTGGTCGTCTGCGCGCCGCCCTGAACATCGATGGTACGCGCCTGACCGCGCTGCTGCGAATACACGCTGGTCACCATCAAGCGTCCGAACTGCAACTGGGTCTTGATACCGAAGAGGCTCTGGGAGCCCTGGATCAGCTGGCTATTGATCGGGAAAGTAACGTTACCGGCTTCGATCTTCTTGATGATATCGTCCTCGTAACCGGTGTACTCGATCTTCATCCGGTTCTCGAAGTCGAAGGTCGCTTCCGTGTTGTAGTTGGTGGAAAGCTTCATCTTATCGCCGATGTTGGCGATCACGTTCATTTGGATCCGTTCGTTGAAGTTGAACGTAGTCACTTTCCGCTGTCGCTCGGGAAGGGCGGGGTTTTGGTTCCGGTTCGTGTTGAGCGCGAAACTGAGTTCGGCCGAACCTTGCGGGCGGATATCGATGGTATTACCGCCGAAGATGCGGTCGAACACCTGCGAATTGATCGTGATCTTTGGCGCGAAGGCTTTCTTGCTCAGTTTGTCCTCTTCAGAAGCGCGCTGACGGAAATAGTCGCCGGTCGACTTTCGGAATTCCTGTTCTACGAACTCGTCGAAATCCATGTACGACGGATTTCGATAGAACATGGAACCGATGCTTTCGTTGATGATGTATTTGTTCTCATCCGTGTCGTACTCGACATTGGTCTTGATGTTCGACGGATCCCCGAGCAGCAGTGGATTGTGATCGACCGGAGAATTGTACGGATCGGAAAAGCGGTCCTGAAGCGGATAGTGCAGGTCGCCATCACCACTGTCAGGGGGAGATAAACTTTCCTCCGTATCAGTTGTTCTCTCACTAAAGTCCGCGAATCGGGCAGGCCGGTCAGCAGCCCAGACGAAGGTGATAAAGGACAAGGCGGTGCCAATGCCGAAAGCGTATCGCCTTATATTCTTCAAGGTTAAAATAATGATCTGGGCGACAGCAACTTATAAAAGTTGTGGTCGCGCAATGGTGGTGTGGTTAGCAGCCCCTAAAATAGCGCTTTTCAACTATTCGAAGGCCTGAAATTACAGGTTTTTCAAGGCCAACCGAATAAGGTCTTCCACACCTGCCGCGGGTTGTTGTCGAACCAGACTGTCGAGTGTTTTCTCGACGCTGGCACGTGGAAATCCCAGGGTCAGAAGGGCGGTCAGCGCCTCATCCTTGACTTTGAAGGAAGCAACGGAAACAGACGGTGCGTTGACGTCTTTCCGCAGTTTACTCTTCAATTCCAGAATAATGCGTTGAGCGGTTTTTTCACCGATCCCTTTGATCGCTTTGAGCCTGGGGGCATCATCCTGCAGGATACAGGACTCGATTTCTCCCGGATTCATGGACGACAGCATCATCCTGGCCGTATTGCACCCTACCCCTGAAACGGTGATCAGAAGCCGGAACAATCGCCGTTCTTCCTCTTCGGCGAAGCCGTATAACGCATGCTGGTCTTCGGTTATTTGAAGGTATGTAAGAATCTTAAAGTTCTCATTATCACCTATTTTTGAATAGGTGTGAACCGATATATTGACGAAATAACCGACCCCGGCACATTCGATTACGATATACGCGGGATTCTTTTCAATCAGTCGGCCCTGCAGGTGGTGGTACATGGTAGGATTCGGAAGTTCGCCAGGCAGAAGAGTTCCCCTCTACAGCGGTTGCCACAAAGTACGGATTCGTTTCCGACCTCAGCGCAGACTGAAGACACCGGGACAGTCGGGTTCACTGCGCTTGAAGAGCTGTGTACAGGATTGGAACTTCAAGCCGAAATACAGATCGAAACTTCGGGTATTGTTGAGGCCCAGGAGTTCCGGTAAGCGATCGGTCCCGATAACCAGAAAACGATAGCGCAAGCCGAGGCCGAGGTGAATGCGTTCGTACTCGTAAAGATTCGAGTTGATGTTCGCTTCGAAGTTGCGTGTTTCATACCGCGCTGAAAGCGTTACCTGATTTCCGCGTACGGCCTGGTTGGGAGCGAATCGTATCCGGTTCACCCAACTCAGATTGGCGTACACGGTTGGCAGGATGGAATAATCCGCTTGAACACTCAGGGCGGTCGGTAACCAGGAACCGAAACCAGCATCGGAAATCGTACCCCCCAGGGCGTTCACGGCACTGTTTTGTACCGCCTGCATGGAGGAAAACCGCAACGAATCCAGTTGGGTCCAGGCTCTGTTACCCTGCGCGTTGATGTCGACCTGGGTTGTCTGTCGGAACCAGCGGATGTGTCCGATATCGATAAGGGATGCTCCGATCCGGTACTTGTATTTTTTTACCCGGTCATTGCTTCGGTTACAATCAAAGCCGCCACGATAAAAGGGCTTGAAATAAGTGACGCCGATCGTTGTACCAAGTCCGGCGCCGCGTGGGGCGAGGAGATTGCCCAGCGTCGAACCTTCGGGATCGAGCGCATAACGAAGCCGTGCGTCGAGATCGGTGGCGATGACCGTACCGGTATCCGCAACGGAATACGCTATCGGATCAGCTTGCAGGTGCAAAGCGTTGGTGCCGATCAACAGGTTGCCGCTTACCGCCCATTTCAGCATGTGCTTTTCACTATCGAATACGACACGGCCATACGTACCTCCCAGTTCATACCAGGAGACTATGTCGCTGCGCAGTGTTTTCTCCGATTCGAACTTCCGGCCGGCATAGGGCGCGTAGCCGTAACGTTCGTAGAGCAAACGGGCGAGCGGCTCCGGAAAGTTCTGCGCACTGGCAGAAGCCCGCAGGGCTGTATGGATTCCCCAGGCATGGTCGCCGTGGTTGCGGATGTACGAGGGGCCGATGACCAGCAAGTGCGAAAACCCGTCGTAGTAACCGGCTGCGGTTTCCGGGAGAAAGGCCCGTTCCTTTACGTCGCCTCCGAATAGCGTCCGGGGAACGAAATGCCGGTCACGCGGTGAAAAGAAATAATTATTCTCCGCGAATGCATCGAATGCGATCAGATTAAGCTCATACCGATAAGGGGCGTGTACGATCGTCGACGGGTTGAGGAATATTCCCATATTCCCGGCGTAGTTGCTGTTGCTGATGCCCCACATTTCTTGTGCATGGGAAGATGGAATTACCATCAACAACAGTAATCCGAAAACAGAAAGCAGACGCATCATGGCAAGTGTGGATCGTTCAATGAATCAACGTCACGAAGGTAGCTTTATTGCTTGTGCAATCGTGGCGGAGAACCTGTGCTGAAAATGAAAAGCTCCGTCGGTGCTTGACGACGGAGCTTTCAGCGGATGCGGTTACTCAGCGGGTCGACTTTCTCGATTGCGCATCGACCACGGCAATGGTGACCATGTTCACGATTTCGCGTACAGAACTTCCCAACTGGAGGATGTGAACGGGTTTCTTCATGCCGAGCAGGACCGGGCCGATGGCTTCAGCGCCGCCCATTTCCTGCAGGAGCTTATAGGCGATATTGCCGGCATCTAGGCTTGGGAAGATGAGCGTATTGGCACCCTGATCCGCGAATTCGCAGAACGGGAAATTGTCGGAAAGCAGATGGGGATTCAGGGCGAAATTGGCCTGCATCTCGCCATCGACGAGCATACCGGGATATTTCTGATGAAGGATCGCCACCGCGTCACGCACTTTCTTCGCATGCGGGTCGTCGTGCGCGCCGAAGTTGGAGAAGGAAAGTAAGGCGATCCGCGGCTTGACGTTGAACTGCTGGACTGCCCAGGCTGTGAGGACCGTGATCTCTGCCAGGTCTTCCGCCGTGGGATCCACGTTGATGGTGGTATCGGCAAAGAAGAACGGACCCTTCTTGGTCATCATGATGTACATGCCAGCTACCTTTTTCACGTCCTCCTGGGTGCCGATGATCTGCAAGGCCGGACGGATCGTGTCACTGTATTTTCGCGTGAGACCCGAAATGAGCGCGTCCGCTTCGCCGGTCTCCACCATCATGGCGCCGTAGTAGTTGCGCTCGTTCATGATCTTCTTCGCCTCATACAGCGTGAAGCCGCGGCGCTTGCGTTTGCGGAAAAAGATCTCACCGAATTCGTGACGCTTCTCTTCCTCCCGGCGCGGGTCAATGATCGGCGTGTCGCCCAAGTCCAGCTTATTCTCTTCCAGCAAGGCACGGATGCGCTCCTGGTTGCCAAGGAGGATGGGCTTGGCGATCCCTTCATCGCGTACGATCTGAGCGGCTTTGAGGATCTTGTAGTTGTCGGCTTCCGCGAAGACCACGCGCTGGGGATTCTGGCGGGCCTTACTGGTAACGACGCGGATCAGCTTGTTGTCGAGCCCCAGTCGTTTCTGCAGGTTCTCGACATAGTGGTTCCAGTTCGCGATCGGCGCCTGCGCGACACCGCTTTCGATGGCTGCGCGAGCGACAGCCGGTGCAACGGTCGTGATGAGACGGGGGTCCAGCGGTTTTGGAATGATGTAATCCTTGCCGAACACGATATTCTTCTGGTTGTAAGCCAGGTTAACGATCTCCGGAACCGGATCTTTGGCGAGCTCCGCGATGGCGCGTACAGCAGCGAGTTTCATCGCTTCGTTGATCTGGGTGGCCCTGACATCCAGTGCGCCGCGGAAGATGTAAGGGAATCCGAGAACGTTGTTCACCTGGTTCGGATAATCGGATCTTCCGGTGGCGATGATGATATCTTCCCGTGCCGCAAGTGCTTCCGGATAGGTGATCTCCGGATCCGGATTGGCCAGTGCAAAGACGATCGCATTCTTCGCCATGGAACGGACCATGTCCTGGCTGACGATGTTACCCTTGGACAGCCCCAAAAAGACGTCCGCTCCTTTCATGGCTTCATCGAGGGTGCGTACCGAAGTCTTGTTGGCGAAGAATATTTTATTCTCGTCGAGATCGGTGCGATCGCTGTGAATTGCGCCGGTGGAATCGAACATGATGATGTTCTCCTTCCGGGCCCCGAGTGAGAGGTAAAGTTTGGCGCAGGAGATCGCGGAGGCGCCGGCACCGCTCACCACGATCCGGATATCCTCGATCTTTTTTCTGGCCAGTTCGAGTGCGTTCAACAGCGCGGCGCCGGAAATGATGGCGGTGCCATGCTGGTCATCGTGCATGATCGGGATGTTCAGCTCTTTTTTCAGACGCTGTTCAATCGCGAAGCATTCAGGCGCTTTGATGTCTTCGAGGTTGATGCCACCAAAGGTCGGTGCAATGGCCTTTACCGTTTGAACAAAACGGTCGATGTCGGTCTCGTTGATCTCGATATCGAAGACATCGATGTCGGCGAATATCTTAAAGAGCAGCCCTTTTCCTTCCATGACCGGCTTGGCTGCTTCGGGTCTGATGTTTCCGAGACCCAGCACAGCCGTGCCATTAGAGATCACCGCGACCAGGTTTCCTTTGGCGGTGTACTTGTATACATCCTCGGGTTGATCGGCGATGCGCAGGCACGGTTCTGCTACTCCGGGCGAATAGGCGAGGGAGAGGTCGCGTTGGGTGCTGTAGGGTTTGCTCGGGATTACTTCGATCTTTCCCGGGCGTCCCATCGCGTGGTAATCCAACGCTTCCTGGTTGAGTTTTTTGCTTGGCATATTTCCCTTCGGTTTCAGTGGGAACCAGCAAAGGTATCAATCCCGACTATCCATCCCAACCTAAACCGTCGGCCGCGGTTGGAGCATAAAAAAAGCCGGCACTGTTGGTGCCGGCTTTTAACCAGGAATTCCAGAAGGTTAACGATGGGTTACAATCAGTTTACGCGAACCGATCGTTCGATTGTCAACGATGAGGGAATACAGGTAGATGCCCGCACGCAGGTCGCTGGTCGGCATCAAGAGGGTGTTCTTCTTGTCGGTCAACGGGATCTCGCGTACAACTCCGCCCAGCAGATTCGTGATGACGATCTTACTGTTCAGTGAATTGACGTTGTAGTTCAGGCGCGTATACTGGTCGGCCGGATTGGGTGTGGCTGGAGACAGCATCTTGTCGAGCGACAATTCTTCTACGCCAACGGTCGTGGCATTGTACGTAATCGTGAAGGAAGCGCTGTCGGTTGGATTGTCGGCATCGTACACACGATAGGTCACGTGACTGGTGCCGACATCTCCGGTGGGGTTCAGGTAGGCCTTCATGGTGTCCCCTTCACCCGGGTTGACCATGAATTGCTGAGAAACGTTGGTAGTAGGAGGGTAGCACAACGCGCCCCAGCAGAAATAAGAAGAGTGGCCGGTCGCCAGGTCATTCGTGATTCGCTCGATAACAAGCGAGACTGTTCCGCTGCCAATATTGGAGATCGCGATGTGCGATGTCATGGTCAGATTCGCAGGCCCGGTCAGGTCCAACTCATCGGCAGTGATCTGCAGTGATTGTGCCCGAGTTCCGGAAATTCCGGTGATCAGCAGGAAACAGGAGGCGAGAAGTAGCAGTTTTTTCATTCGGGGTAGTGTTTTTAAGAAAT
Organism: Bacteroidota bacterium; assembly: GCA_016713765.1. Taxonomy (NCBI): domain Bacteria; kingdom Pseudomonadati; phylum Bacteroidota; class Bacteroidia; order Candidatus Pollutiaquabacterales; family Candidatus Pollutiaquabacteraceae; genus Candidatus Pollutiaquabacter; species Candidatus Pollutiaquabacter sp. The sequence goes on along the minus strand of JADJON010000003.1, from coordinate 727,851 downwards.
CAACGGAGCCGGATATCCGGCTCCGTTGATCTAAGCAAGAATTATTCCACTACGAGCTTCTTCATCACGGAGCCGGCGGAGGTGCGGATGTTCACCATGTAAAGGCCTTTCGCGAAGCCTTCTACCGGAATGCTGAAGGAGTGGTCGCCGGCGTTCAGGCTGGCGGCAGTGTTGCTGTAAACAAGCGTGCCCACCTTGGAGAATACCTCCACGGTCACATCGTCCTTGCTGTCGAGCGTGAAGTCGACCGAAGCCACGCTGGAAGCCGGGTTCGGGTAAACTTCGAAAGAGATGGTCTTGGTCACTGTACCAACGGCGGTGTTGAAGGAGACGTTCACATTGTCGACATAGGCGTTGTTACCGTAGTTCGAGTTGGCTTCGAACTTGATGAACACGTTGTCGTTGCCGATGTAGTTGCTCAGGCTCACGATTTCGTTACGCCACTGAGCGGCATTCGAAGGCGTGAAGGCGGCAGTGCTGGCCGCGGTCGTAGAAAGGGCAGCGCCGGTCTTGTTGTAGAGGGTGGTCCAGGTGGTACCGCAGTTGGTGCTGATCTTGATCTTCAGGTTGTCGTTGGACGATCCGTAAAGGGCATGTGCAAGGTCGAACGTCAGGACAGCGTCGCTGAGGCCGCTGAGGTCCATGGCCGGAAGTTGCAGAATGTCCTGGTCACCGCTGGGCGAGTTGTAAAAGTCCATCTTCGCCGAACCTGCGCCGTTGAGGCCTGCGGTGCTGCGGGTCCATGTAGGCGAGCTGCCACCGTTGAGCAGGTACCAGCCTGAAGGAGGGAACGCCGTTGCTGCATACGCTTCGTTCACAGCCGGGCCGCCGACAAGCGGGTAAGTAATGAAGGATGCGTTGCGGGAGTTGTTGGCCGAGTTGCCGTCGGTATTTCCGTTCGGGTTCGAAACGGTGAAGGTGATCGCATTGGTGGTGCCCGGGGTTCCGGTTACACCAGAGAAGGTCAGCACTTCGGAGTTGTAGGTGTTCAGACTACCGGTCCAGTTGTAAGACTGTTGAACCGTTCCATTCACGGTGAGATCGATCGTGGCGCTGGTCAGCGGGGAAGTACCGTAGTTGCACAGGCGGTAGTCGAGGTCAACCACGTCGCAGGTCGCCAGGGTTCCGTTGAGTGCGGTGAAGGAGTTCGTGATGCCGGCATCGTCGGTTGAGGTTGCGAAGGAGCAGTTCGAGTTACGTTGCGCATACAAAGCGGTAGCGGTCAACTGTCCGACTTCCTTGATGATACGATCCGGGCAAATGATGTAGATCGTCGGGAAGTAGCTGATCTGAAGTGCGTCACCGATGGTGGCGTCGTCAATGATCGGATAAGGAGTGCCGGTCACCCAGTCGCCCTGGGTATTACCGCCGGTTCCTTGCAGGTCGGCCAGGGTGGTAGAAGCGTCCCCTTCAACGAAGAAGACCATTACATCCTGTGATGTGGTACCGGTCGGGCCGTGCGCAGCATAGAGGTCTTCCAGCGCATGACCGTTGTGGTAATTCCAGCAAGGGCCGCACCAGGTGGCGGATACGTCGATGTAAACGGTCTTACCCTGATCGAGCAGGGAATACAGGTTCCAGGTGTTACCGTTGATATCGGTACCGGTGAAATCGGGTGCGATGTTACCGGCGGCCATCTGTGCGTTCACAGTGGCGGTACCGAGGGCAAACAACGCGACAAGACTTAGTAACAGTTTTTTCATTTCGCAGTTGGTGTTTGGTTGGTTAGCTTTTATAGCAGTTCACCAAAGCAAGTAAAATTTTGGGAAAAATCCAACGGCATTGGGCTGATTTCGCTTTGAATTCCAGCTTTTTAACAAATCTGTGATAAACCGGCATAGGGAATCCGACCGCGTTTGCCTTATTTCGGACTGGAATTTGCTGGAGGGCTCCAGAAATTGAAAAAATTGCCATCCGGCCTCTATCACTTATCGGATCGAAAAAATGAAAAAAAGCCTAGTAGTTGTCCTTCTGTTCTTGACCGCTTTTACCGGTTTTGCGCAGGACCAGCCGGCCACCGTTCGGCCATTGCCCAAAGTCAATGTCAAGACCCTCAGTGGTGAGACGGTGAATACCGAAACGATCGCAAACGACGGGAAGCCCATCATCATCGATTTCTGGGCAACCTGGTGTAAGCCGTGCATCGAGGAGTTGACGACCATTCATGATCTGTACGCCGACTGGCAAAAGGAAACCGGTGTGAAACTGATCGCCGTTTCCATGGATGATCAGCGTACCATGACGCGCGTGGCGCCATTCGTGAATGGCCGTGGATGGAACTATGAGAATTACGTCGACCCCAACAAGGATCTCGCCCGGGCATTGAACGTGAACATGCCGCCGCACACATTTGTCCTGAACGGAAAGGGAGAGATCGTTTGGCAACACGTCGGTTTTGCCGAAGGGAATGAGTTGGAATTGTATGAAGTTGTCAAGAAAGTGGCCGCTGGCCAGCCCCTCGACGAAAAGAAGTGACCGGGCTATCCAGCTCGTTTGAAAAGCCGCAACCGCGGCTTTTTTTATTGCCGTATTTCGAACCATCCTGCCGCCGGCCTTTTTCCATAAACTTGTATACGGTACCTTCGGGCTGACCATTCCACACCTAATCCACCTCCAGTGAAGCGTATTCTATGTCTGTTGGGTTTGTTCGCCCTGGCCGGCGCGAGCAAAGCCCAGGGGTTACCCAACCTGCCTATTCACGGTAATGTTCAGTTGGACGCGCAGTATTATTTTGAGGACAGCCTGATCGGTGCACCGGACGTACCGGAGCAGATGTTGTTCAACGGTTTCGCCAACTTTACCTACGAGAAAGACAATTTTTCGGCCGGCCTGCGTTATGAATCGTATCAGAACCCGATTCTCGGTTTCGACAAACGCTACAAAGGAAGCGGTATTCCGTACCGGTTCCTCCGTTACAAGAACAATGAACTGGATATCACCGCCGGCACCTTCTACGAACAGTTCGGTAGCGGCATCCTGCTTCGTGCCTATGAGGAGCGGGGACTGGGCTACGACAACGCCATCGACGGATTTCGTTTCATGTATAATCCTGCGAAGGGCGTCTATTTCAAAGGAGTGATCGGTAAGCAACGCGACTTTTTCAATTTGGGCCAGGGCATCGTGCGTGGTGGTGATGTAGAGTGGGTGGTGAACGAATCCTTCGAGTCGCGAGCCGCAGCAAAAACCCAGTGGATCATTGGCGGCAATTACGTTAGCAAGTATCAGTCGGATGAGGATCCCACATTCCGCTTGCCGGAGAATGTCGGTTCGGGTTCCGGACGCGTTTCATTTACGAATGGCGGATGGTCGGCCAGTGCCGAGTATGCCTATAAAGCCAATGACCCTTCCGCCAGCAACGGCTTCATCTTTAAGGAAGGTCAGGCGCTTTTGTTGAATGCGTCCTATACGAAGAAAGGATTCGGATTCGTCCTGGGTGCCAAGCGCATCGACAACATGTCGTTCCGAAGCGACCGCTATGCCACGGTGAACAGTTTACTCGTCAACTATCTTCCCGCCCTGACGAAAAACCATACCTACCTGATGGCCGCGTTTTATCCTTACGCCACCCAGCCGAACGGTGAATTTGGTTTCCAGGGAGAATTGTTCTACAAGCTGAAGCCCGGTGGCCTTGGGGGTAAGTACGGCACGGACATCAACCTTAATTATTCCCGCGCTCAATCCATCGAAAAGAAGGCGATCACCGATCCTGAGCAGGCGGATCTTGGCTATACATCGGATTTTTTTGCGTTGGGTAAGGAAGTCTATTTTGAAGACTTCAACATCGAATTGAACCGGAAGCTTAGCAAGGAAGTCCGACTGGTGCTCACCTACCTCTATCAAAATTACAACCGCGATGTCATCGAAGGGCGAACCGGCTTCGGCCATATTTACAGCCACATCGGGATCGCCGAAGTCTTTTACCGTATCAGTCCGAAGAAGAATTTCCGGACAGAGCTCCAGCACATGTACACCGAACAGAATACGAAGAGCTGGGCTGTGCTGTTAGCGGAATATACCGTGGCACCGCATTGGTTTGTGGCGGCATTTGACCAGTGGAATTACGGCAACGACGATTCCAACGAACGCTTTCATTACATCACCGGGCAATTCGGTTATACACGCGGTTCCAATCGTGTGGTAGTCGGGTACGGACGCCAACGCCCGGGTATCCTGTGCGTGGGCGGTGTCTGCCGGAATGTGCCCGCCGCCAATGGTTTTACCTTATCTGTTACCAGTAGCTTCTGACGCATGAAGAACTATCGTTTCCTCTTATCCGCTTCCTGTGGAGTTCTGTTGTTGGCCCTGATCAGTCTCAGCGCATGCGACAAAATCGATGCCCCTTACCGCGAGCAAACGGCTGTCGGTGTGACTTACCTGAGCGATGATGCGGTGGTCATCAACGGAGACACCCTTGAGTTTCCGGCAGACAACACCACACCTGAAAAGCATGTGCTCATAGAAGATTACACCGGCATCCTATGTGGCAATTGCCCGTATGCCGGACTCAAACTGAACGACACCCTCAAACCGTTGTTCGGCGATCGCCTGGTGGCCATGGCGGTGCATGCGGGATTCTTTGCTGATCCTTGTCCGCAGGGATTGGCCTGTTCCGGAAGTCAACCCGCCGGTGCCCTGGAGACTGATTTTCGTACAGCCGTTGGCGATGCCTGGGACACCAAGTTTGGAAATTCCAATGCCGGTAACCCGAACGGACTCGTTGACCGGATCGGGTATCCGACCAACCAGCAGGTGAAGTTCCCGAACCAATGGCGGGGCTTGATCGAGAACAGATTGCTGGAGAGCACGCCGTTCCGGTTGCGTATCCAAACGGAATTCGTGGACGCTTCCCGCGAAGTGAAAGTTGCGGTGCAATCGGAGAATGTCGCCGCGCTGAATGCCACCTATAAATTGCAGGTTGTCATCACAGAGGATAGTCTTGTCGACTGGCAGGTCTGGTATCCTCCCCGTACGCCGGAATACGATCCCAGTTTCCTGCATCGTCACGTCTTGCGCAGTTCCCTGAACTCGGAGTTCGGTGAAAAGATCTACGAAGGGACTGTCGCTGCCGGCGACAAAGTGCTGCGCGGTTATAGCGCAACATTGCCTGCGGGGCAGGTCGCCGCTCACTGCTATGCGATCGCCTTTATTTATAATGCCGATACCTACGAAGTCCTGCAAGTAGCCGAGCGCGCCCTCATCGAATGAGAAATGCATGTTGTATCGCCGGGATCACGTTGTTCCTGCTCTCCTGTAACCTGTCCGTTAACGCGCAGGATTTCAGAGCAGGAATCAAGGCGGTGCTATGTGCTTCCCAGGTTTCAGGTGATCGTCTGTCGGGATTCGATAAAGCAGGATTCGCGGCCGGCATGTTCGTGCGACGGGATCTGAGTGAACAGGTGGCATTGCAACTGGAAATCCAGTTCATTCAGAAAGGAAGCCGGAAACCACTCAACAAGGACGACAATACCTACTACCGGATGCGGTTGCATTACGCTGAGGTGCCGGTGTTGTTGCGTGTCAAACCGGGCAAGAAATGGACATTTGAGGCCGGAGCGACGTATGGATCGATGTTATTCTCACAGGAGGACAATGAACTCGGGGAGATCCTGGGAACACCCCCTTTCCGTAAGTACGAATTGTCCTGGATACTGGGAATGGATTATCCCTTAGGCGAAAAGGTACTCTTCAATATCCGGTACAATCATTCGATCACGCCGGTCAGGACATTTGAAGGATCCTACAATTACAACTATTGGGACCGCGGCCAGTACAATGCTGTTCTTCAAGGCGGCTTCTATTTCGCATTCTGATCAGTCGGCTTTTGCAATAGCCAGAGAGGTCTTTCCCATTCCTTCATTTTTCCCGTAATTTCCTACCTTCGTAGGAATAACTTTTCATGATGAGAGAAGAACGTCGTGCTGCCGTATTCGGAGCATGGGACAGTCCGCCCGTCGATCAGGTTGGCGTGGAAGAGCGGATCTCCCGGCTGGGCAAACGGAGTATCAAGAAAGAGTCGAAGTTGTCGGCACTCAAGATTGCCATGAGCATGCTTGACCTGACGACCCTGGAAGCCCGGGATACGCCTGGAAAGGTCCGTCAACTGTGTATCAAGGCGATGCATCCGCACGATGCGGTTCCTGGCATACCCTCCGTTGCCGCTGTTTGTGTCTATCCCAACCTCGTACGAGTCGCGAAAGAGACGCTACAGGGCTCGAAGGTCAAAGTTGCCGCGGTAGCCACAGCGTTCCCCAGTGGAATGTCTACCCGTAAAGTGAAACTCGAAGAGACCCGTTGGGCAGTCGACGAAGGTGCGGATGAGATCGACATGGTCATTTCGCGCGGACATTTCCTCCGTGGTGAATACGGTTTTGTATTCGATGAGATCGCTGCGGTAAAGGAAGCCTGTGGAAAGGCTCACCTGAAGGTGATCCTGGAAACGGGCGAGTTGAGCACCTTGGACAACGTGCGCCGGGCGAGTGATCTCGCCATTCAGGCCGGAGCGGATTTTATCAAGACCAGTACGGGTAAGATCCAGCCGGCCGCCACCTTGCCGGTTACACTGGTCATGCTGGAAGCCATTCGCGACCACTATTACAACACGGGAGTGAAGATCGGGATGAAGCCGGCAGGTGGAATCGCCACGTCCAAGCTGGCCTTGCAATACCTGGTCATGGTGCGTGAAACGCTTGGACAGGATTGGTTGAACGCCGATCTGTTCCGTTTCGGAGCAAGCGCTCTGGCCAACGATCTGCTCATGCAGATTCTGAAAGAGCAGACTGGCGTGTATCAGAGCATCGATTATTTTTCCAAAGACTAATCAGGGGAACGGCAGCCTGGCCGCAACCGTTCACAGGCATTCAACAGATGGCAAAGAAAAAACCAATCGCAGGTCTGAAGTTCAACGGAGGATGGGATTATGCCGCCGCGCCGGAAAGCAAGGATCATATCCGCCTGCAAAAGCAGTACGATCTCTTCATAAACGGAAAATTCGTTGCCCCGAAGAGCGGGAAGTATTTTGATACGATCAACCCGGCCACGGAAGCAAAATTAGCTTCCGTCGCTGAAGCGGGAACGGAAGATGTGGATATTGCCGTAAAGGCCGCCAGGAAATCCTACGAGCAGGTTTGGAGCAAGCTCCCGGCGCGCGAGCGGGGTAAGTACATCTTTCGCATCGCGCGCATCATGCAGGAGCGTGCAAGGGAACTGGCGGTGATTGAGAGTATGGACGGCGGTAAACCGATCCGTGAATCACGCGATATCGATGTTCCATTAGCGGCTGCGCACTTTTTCTATTACGCCGGCTGGGCGGATAAGCTGGATTACGCGATGCCGGGCGCTCGTGCGGGCTCCCTGGGAGTTGCCGGTCAAATCATTCCGTGGAACTTCCCGCTCCTGATGGCGGCCTGGAAGATCGCGCCTGCGCTTGCCGCCGGAAATACGGTAGTGATCAAGCCGGCAGAGACCACGCCGCTAACCGCCCTGAAACTGGCTGAAATCATACAGGAGGCTGACCTTCCCCCCGGCGTTGTCAATATTATCACCGGTGCCGGAGCTACCGGCGCGGCCATCGTCAATCATCCGGGAGTCGATAAAGTGGCCTTCACGGGTTCGACCGATGTCGGTAAGATCATCCAGCGCGCGTTGGCCGGGACCGATAAGAAATATACGCTGGAGTTGGGCGGCAAAGCGGCCAATATCATCTTCGAGGATGCCGCGATCGATCAGGCGGTGGAAGGGATCATCAACGGGATCTTCTTCAACCAGGGTCACGTCTGTTGCGCCGGGTCGCGCCTGTTCGTGCAGGAATCCGTTGCCGACAAGGTGATCCGTAAACTAAAGGATCGCATGGAGACGCTGGTTGTCGGCGATCCGCTGGATAAGAATACCGACATAGGTGCCATCAACTCCAAACCCCAGCTGGAAAAGATCCGTCAGTTCCTCAAGATCGGAGTGAACGAAGGCGGCACCCTGTATCAATCTTCCTGCGCGGTTCCGTCAAAGGGCTATTGGTGCCGTCCTGCCTTGTTCACCGATGTGTCGCAGTCATCTCGAATCGTGCAAGAAGAGATCTTCGGTCCTGTGCTCGCTGTGCAGACTTTCCGAACCATTGAAGAAGTCATTGAGAAAGCCAACAACATTCCGTATGGATTGAGTGGTGGTGTTTGGACAGACAAAGGTTCACGCATCTTCAAGATCACCGGTCAATTGCGTGCCGGGGTGGTGTGGGCGAATACCTACAATAAATTCGATCCCACCTCGCCATTCGGCGGTTACAAAGAAAGCGGCATGGGCCGTGAAGGAGGCCTGCACGGCTTGCATCCTTATGTAAAGATCAACGCCTGATCCGCTAACAGTAGTTAAGAATCGAAACAATGGCAAACGAGAAATCTTCCACCCTGACTGGTCAGCAGGCTGTCGGCAACGGGCAGGCTGCCGGAGCGGGACGCATCGGGGTGATGAAAACCTATAAACTCTACATCGACGGGAAATTCCCTCGGACAGAATCCGGACGCTACGATATTTTCACGGACGCCTCGGGAAAGGCCATCGCCAACATCTGTCGAGCTTCCCGGAAGGATTTTCGCGACGCCGTCGTTGCCGCGCGCAAGGCGCAACCCGGATGGGCGGCGCGTTCAGCGTACAATAAAGGACAGATCTTGTACCGCATCGCCGAGATGCTGGAAGGCCGGCGTGCACAATTCATCGAGGAGTTGGGAACGGAAGGGCTCAGTCCTGCCGCTGCCGGCGCGGAAGTTTCCGCGGCGGTGGACCGGTTGATCTATTATGCCGGCTGGAGTGATAAGTACCAGCAGGTCTTCAGCGCGGTGAATCCGGTGGAATCGTCCCATTTCAATTTTTCGATGCCGGAACCGACCGGTGTTGTCAGCATGATCGCCCCCGCGGCACATGGGCTGCTCGGACTTGTTTCGGTTATCGCACCTGCGATCGTAGGTGGCAATACCGTGATCGTGCTGAGTTCCGAAGCGCATCCGCTGACAGCGATCACTTTCTCCGAAGTGTTGCATACCTCCGACCTTCCGGGAGGTGTAGTCAACATCCTGACCGGGCAAGTGGCGGAGCTTGTGGCGCATTTTTCCAATCACATGGACGTGAACGCTGTTGTGTATTGCGGCGACGATGCCGGATTCAGAAAGACCATTCAGGAGCATGCGGCCCTCAATGTGAAGCGGCCATTCTTCTATCATGGCGATTGGACCGCTGAAACGGCCCAAGGCCCTTACCGGATCATGGACTTACAGGAAGTGAAGACGACCTGGCATCCGATCGGTCAATAAAGCGCTGGCGGAAGTTTGATGAGCGACCTGCATCCATTCGCTTTCCGTATTGAGCGGGAGCAACGGGAAAAACTGTTGCAACAGCGCGCCCACGTGTTTTGGCTTACAGGCCTTAGCGGTTCGGGTAAATCCACCTTGGCGGATCGGGTAGAGCAGGCACTATATGCTGCCGGCTTCAAGACCTTCATCCTGGATGGCGACCATTTACGCGGGGGGCTCTGTAAGGACCTTGGATTCAGCCCTGCTGACCGAACAGAGAATATTCGCCGTGCGGGAGCGGTTTGTCGGTTGCTGTGGGAATCCGGGCTGGTAGTCATCACGACATTCGTTTCTCCGTTTCGGCGTGATCGTGACCAGGTTCGGCAGTTGTTTCCCGCTGGTGCGTTTTCAGAGATTTACCTGGATGCGGGCCTTGCAATTTGTGAACAACGTGACCCGAAGGGGTTATACAGAAAGGCGCGGGAAGGAACGATATCCGACATGACCGGAATCGATTCTCCTTACGAGGAACCCTTGCATCCTGAGCTCCGGGTTCCAACCGGACAGCAATCGCCGGGAGAATCGGCTGATCAATTATTACGTTACCTGATACCGATCATCACAAAGACCGTTTGAGGTTGCGGTGACGAGCTTGGTCGGAAAGAGACGGATCCAATTTCGAAATGCCGGACTGCTCAGGAAGCCTTATCTTTACCGGGATAACCTGTCGTCGACGCTGGTATGTTCAGTTATAAATTAAGTCACCTCCAGGAACTGGAAGCGGAGAGCATCGGCGTGCTTCGGGAAACGGCCGCGCAGTTTTCCCGGGCGGTTCTGCTCTTCAGTGGGGGTAAGGATTCCATTGTGGCGTCCTATCTGGCACGAAAGGCTTTTTTTCCTGCACGGGTCCCGTTTTCGCTCTTGCACATAGATACCGGACACAATTTTCCAGAGACGATCTCCTTCCGTGACAAATGGGCGAGGGACATGCAGTTTCAATTGGAAGTGCGATATGTTCAGGATTCGATTGACCGCGGACGAGCAGTGGAAGAGAAGGGTTTGAATGCCAGCCGGAATGTGCTGCAAACGGTCACCTTGCTCGATGCCATACAGGAGATGCGGATCGACGCTGCCATCGGAGGGGCCAGACGGGACGAGGAGAAGGCGCGGGCTAAGGAGCGTTTTTTTTCCCACCGCGATGAATTCGGGCAATGGGATCCCAAGAACCAGCGACCGGAATTGTGGAATCTGTACAATGGCAGGCATCTTCCCGGGGAGCATTTCAGGGTCTTCCCGCTGAGTAACTGGACGGAGTTGGATATCTGGATGTACATCGAGCGTGAGCAATTGTCGGTTCCGTCCATCTATTTCAGTCATCGTCGTAAAGTCTTCCAACGAAGCGGGAACATCTATGCCTGGGCGGATTTTATTCCACTCAGCCCGGAGGAAAAGATCGAAGAACAGGAAGTGCGGTTCCGGACCGTCGGGGATATGAGTTGCACGGGCGCGGTGGTCTCAGGCGCCAACAGTGTGCGCGAGATCATTGACGAGATCTCCGCCTCCCGGCTGACGGAACGTGGTACACGCATTGATGACCAGCGTTCCGAGTCGGCTATGGAGGATCGTAAGCGGGCGGGTTATTTTTAATCAGTAAGTTCAGTCTTCAGCTATGGCTAATCGAGGCGAATCGGAGTTGTTGCGGTTTACGACTGCAGGCAGTGTAGATGACGGAAAGAGTACGCTCATTGGCCGATTGTTACTGGACACCAGAAACATCTTCGACGATCAACTGGCTGCGATCGAATCAACCAGCAAACAGCGAGGATTCGATTATGTGGACCTGTCGCTTTTTACCGACGGGTTAAAAGCGGAGCGCGAGCAGGGGATCACCATCGACGTGGCGTATCGTTATTTCGCCACCGCTAAGCGGAAGTTCATCATCGCGGATACCCCGGGGCACCGGCAGTATACCCGGAACATGGTCACCGGTGCGTCCACCGCCAATCTTGCCCTCATCCTGATCGACGCGCGGAAAGGAATATTGGAACAAACCTGCCGCCACGCATTCATAGCCTCGCTGTTGCGCATTCCGCACATGATCGTATGTGTCAATAAGATGGACCTGGTCGACTACAACCAGGAGACCTACGACCGCATCGTAGAGGCTTTTCGCGATTTTTCTTCGCGGCTCGATATTCAGGACGTGCAATTTGTTCCCATCAGTGCTTTGAAAGGCGATAATGTCGTGGAACGATCGAACAGGATGCCCTGGTACGAAGGTTCCACGCTCCTGTATCATTTGGAAAACGTCCACATCAGCGGAGATATCAACCATGTCGATTGCCGGTTCCCGGTTCAATATGTCATCCGACCTCAGCAGGATGATTTTCATGACTACCGGGGTTATGCCGGTCGGTTGGCGGCTGGTGTTTTCCGGGAAGGAGACCGTGTGATGGTCTTACCGTCCGGATTCACTTCCAGAATTGCATCAATCGATACCTACGAAGGGCAGGTGCAGGAAGCCTTTGCCCCGATGTCGGTCAGTATCCGGCTGGAAGATGATATCGACATCAGCCGGGGTGATATGATCGTTCGGGAGAATAACGTTCCGCAGAGCGGCCAGGATCTCGATGTAATGCTCTGTTGGCTGCACGAACGACCGATGCAGGCCGGCGGACGGTATGTGTTGATGCACACTACTCGGGAAGCACGGTGTATCGTAAAAGACATCCGGTATAAGATCGACATCACGACCTTGCGGCGGCTGGAACAGGAGCGGACATTTGGCATGAATGATATCGGTCGGGTACAACTGCGGACCACGGTGCCGCTTTCGTACGACAGTTATCGTCGGAACCGGTTGACAGGTAGCCTGATCCTGATCGACGAACACACGAACGAAACGGTCGGAGCGGCCATGATCCTTTGAAACCAACGTTTAGCACATCCAGTTCGTGACGGCAATTTCCGACCTACTGATCACCGCGATCACTGCTTCCATTGAAGCCGGGCGCTCGATCATGCGCTTATATTCCGGCGACATCCAGGTAGAGTTGAAAGATGATCGCAGTCCCGTCACCGCCGCGGATAAGGCTGCTCACGCAGTCATTCAACAGGCTTTGGTTGAAACCGGTTTACCAATCCTGAGCGAGGAAGGGAAGGAGATCCCATATGCTACCCGGAAATCGTGGAGCCGCTATTGGCTCGTTGATCCATTGGACGGAACCAAAGAGTATATCGCGCGCACCGGTGAGTTCACGGTCAATATCGCGTTGATGGAAAATGACCGGCCCGTCGCCGGCGTCATCTATGCTCCTGTGATCGATGTGTTGTATGCGGGCGATGTGGCGGGGCATGCGTTCCATCTTATTCAGGATGCATCCCGGATCAACAGGAATTCGCTCCATCGACTCGGCGATTTCAGAGTGGCTTCCCAGCCTGCATCTGTCACAGGCGGTATTCGGGTGGTTGCCAGTCGCTCTCATCGTACGCCGGAAACCGACCGGTTCATTGAAGAGCTAAAACAGGAGTTCGGTTCAGCTGCGCTGGTTTCCGCCGGTAGTTCACTCAAGTTTTGCCTGGTAGCGGAAGGCAAGGCGGATATCTACCCGCGGTTTGGGCGTACGATGGAGTGGGATGTCGCCGCGGGCCACGCGATCCTGCTGGCTGCGGGCAAAGATGTCCGGTCTTATCCGGGGTATGCCATTTTCCCATACAATAAACCTGATCTCGGTAATGGCTGGTTCATCGCGCGATAGGATATCGGATCTATGGCAGCGATACCGTCAGGATCCTGCTCACCGTGAACTGCTCCATTCCAGTTTCATTTCTCTACTGATCCGAGGATTGGGAGTGTCAACGGGCTTCCTGGTCACCTGGATCACCGCTCGATTCTATGGTGCCGATGCGTTGGGTGTGGTTTCGATCTGTGTTGCGATTCTCAGTCTCGCGTCGGTTTTCGGAAAACTCGGCATGGATGTCGCGTTGATGCGCTTCATTACCGGTTTTGCAACCCGGCAGCAATTCGATTCCATCAAAGGGGTCTATGTGACGGCGATGCGCCATGTCGTTCCGATTTCGTTGGGGATCGCCGTGCTGCTCTGGTTACTTGCAGAGCCGATGGCCGACCAACTGTTTCACAAGCCGGATCTTGCTCCTGTCCTTCGGATCAACGCATGGTGCACCCTTCCGCTCGTTCTCTTGCTGTTGCATTCGGAGGCGGTGCGTGGGTTGAAGCACATCGGATCCTACACCTTTTTCCAAACCGCCGCGGTATCCACTGCTGCGACGCTGCTGTTGTTTCTGATGATGACGGTCGCTACCGGCCGATTCATCCCTGTGTATATACAGTTCGTATGCATCACGCTGGTCGGCCTGGCATCCTGCCTGATCTGGCTCCGGGGTAGCAGGTTCTTTCAAAGTGCCACCCGGCATGAGGTGAGCGGTCAGCAATTGCGCGCCACCGCCGGTCCAATGTTCACCACCACGATCATGCAATTGCTGATGTCCTGGGCGGGCACCTTGATCCTGGCTTCCCATGTGCCCGAAGCGGAAGTCGGGATCTACAACGCACTTGTGCGTATCTCCGTTTTTACGAATATCACGATCCTGGACATCAACAGTATCGCGCTTCCCCGGTTTGTGGAGGCTTGGTCCTCCAGCGACCGACAAGCCCTCCGTCAAACCACACGATCAGCGGCGAGGATGATCTTCCTGAGTTCGTTGCCGATCTTCCTGATACTGGCCATATTCCCTGCAACCCTGCTCTCCATTTTCGGGAAAGACTTTGCCGGACATGAACTTCCACTTTATCTGCTATTGGCGGGTCAGTTTGTCGTGGTACTGGTCGGATTACCATCGCAACTCCTGAACATGACCGGCCGGCAGGCTGCTTTGCGGAATATTTCCATCGTCTCTGCGGTTATCAATATCGGCTCCTGCCTGTTCCTGATCCCGGCATACGGGGTGATCGGAGCATGTATCGCTCAGATCGTCGGCACACTGGTCTGGAACAGCCTTTGCGTCTATGCAGTCTACAAGGAGTTCGGATTCTGGTCCGGGGTCCGGTTCTGAAGCCCGCTGCTATTTCCTTTGTAACTTCGACGCATGTTGATGAACCGTCTCGAACCGGTTGCGATGAGCGGACGGCGGCTTCCGCCGGGAATCGCCTATCTCCTGCTGTTCCTGGTCTTCACGTCGACATTTCGGGTCTTCGCTACGTTGCCGCTCGAAACCCTTCATCAGACGCTTTCTTCCGTCGCGATCATCAGCCTGACACTTTATTATATTGGTAGTGTTTATGTTGATCTGCGCGCCTCCCGCCTGACCTGGCTGGATGTATTGATGTGGATCTTCATTCTGGTCAATTTCTTTGCGGCCTATCAGGGTCGGGTTGTTTTCGGCCAGCCGTATTACTTCGGCATCATGGCGCAGCGATCCGTCTTGTTGTCGATCTCGGGCGTGTTGCTGATTTCAATGATGAACCGGGGGATGATCCATATCCGGCAGGTGGAACGGACATTTGTCGTGTTGTCCCTGGTCCTGTTGGCGGTGTTCTATTTTTTCTTCCTGTTCGTCAACCCGGTGAAATTCCTCGATGCGGAATTTGTGGCTTATAGCCCGATACGGGGTTATCGTTACCGGTTTCAGTTTGCGCTGGTGATCATGCTCCTGTTTTACTCCTTGTTCAAGATCTCCCTGGAAAAACGCAGCCGGTATTACATCGTTGTCCTGTTGATCCTGTTCTACCTGATTTGGTACCTGCAGTCGAGGACGACGCTGGCGGTACTGGCCATCACGCTCCTGATCTTTTTCGTCCGGAATTTTTCTCTCCGCGAGAAATTCCGGAACACCGTATTGTATGGGGGCTTTGCGCTGGTTGTGGTCGCGATCTTTTTCAGCTTGGGCTATACCTCGCTTTTTGACAAATACCAGGTACTGTATAAGAATGTCTTCAACGTATTCATCGGAGAGTCGCCGGACGAAGCCAGCTCCGCGGTCCGTTTTATGGAGATGAACATTGCCCTCGATTATATCAGTAAGAACCCGCTGTTGGGTAACGGATTCATCAGCAATCAATGGAATGGAGGCTGGCATGACATCCTGGGTTATTTCTATCCGGTCGATATCGGCTTGCTGGGCAATATTTTCGTGTTCGGTGTGATCGGTACTACGCTCCTTTACCTGCCCTACGCCTACTCGTATACCCTGGCAAAGCAGATCCGGTCCAACGACGTATTCTTCAAAACCTGTGAATACATGTTGTTGTTCTTTTTCCTGTCGATGTTCTTCTCTGCCGTGAATATCCGGGACTCGAGCAGCATCATGTTCCTTGTTTGCCTGCTGTATTATTTCCGGTTCTACTATTTCACTGCGAACGAGCGAGCCGTAGTCGGATGAGCAAGAAGCATTATCCGGACTTTCTTCTCGTGGGAGCTGCGCGAGCCGGTACTACCGCCATTGATCGTTATTTGCGACAACATCCGGAAATTTTCTTACCCCGTGTCAAGGAGCCCTGTTTTTTCGCTTTTGCAGGAATGACAACTGAATACAAGCGGGGAAAGTTCTCGTTTGCCGTGACGGACTCCGAATCTTATGAAAAACTCTTCAAGGACCGAAAGCCCAATCAATTGGCGGGAGATCTTTCCACACCCTACCTGTTCCTTTACAAGCAGACCCTGGAGAACATTCAGCGGTATCATCCTGATCCGAAACGATTGCGAATCGTTATCCTGTTGCGTCAACCGGTCGATCGGGCCTATTCACAGTATCGCTGGCGCTTGCGGGATGGCCGGGAGGAGTTGAGTTTCGCTGAAGCGGTAGCGGCGGAACCGATCCGGAAAAGAGAAGGATTCAGTTTTGACTATCTCTACCTGGAACGTTCCTATTATGCTGCGGCTTTGCAAGCTTACCGGGATCAATTCCTGCATGTACACATTATTTTTTATGAAGACCTGCGGAAGGATCCGCTGCTGGTGATGCAAGGGCTTTGTAGATTCCTGGGAGTCGATCCGGAGTTTCCGTTTGAAGCCATCGGGGAAGTGAACGGGACCTGGTCGCCACGGTATCCCTGGTTGAGCAGGTTGGTCACTTTCGAGCACCCGTTGAAATACCGGCTACTTAATAGGATTCCTGGACATTGGCGTGATTCCATCCGTGCCGGCTTTACCAAGATCAATGCTGTTAAACACGCAGAGGAGCAGTTGGATCCGGAGTATCGTCGCCAGCTCACGGAGCGGTTCACCGAGGACATCCTGGCGGTACAATCGATAACCGGAAGAAATCTTGCGTCATGGCTGCAATGAAATCGCGTGGCAGGCTTGCTATCCTGGATCCGGTGGGCATGAAGGCGGGGATGGATCACTATGATCTCGGTTTGGCGCGAGGATTAGCGGAACTCGGAAATGAAGTGGATATACATTCCAATTTCACCAGCGATGAAAGCCGCGTGCGGTCATTTAATAGTTTCGGGCGTGGAGAAGTGCGTTGGTGGAATTTGGCGGCCTTGTATTTCAGATATCTTCAAGTTTTGAGGAAGTGTAAGACTGATCACGTAGGAACGCTGATCATCCACTTGTTTCATTTCAACCAGTTCGACGCCTGGCTGGTGCGAAAAGCCCGGCGGATGGGTTTTTATCTCATCGGTATCGTCCACGATGTTGAAGGGTTTGTCCGGCCCACGAACAATCGGCGATTGCTGAACATCGTTCAGCATGGTTTGGACCGGATGGTCGTCCATAACCGATATAGTCGTGATGAGTTGTTGCGTATTTCAGGCAACAAGTTGGGCGAAAAGATCAGGGTCATTCCACACGGTCAGGTCGCGGAATTTCCGGGTGAGGAAGCGCCTGTTATCGGGAAAGAGTCATTCAGGGTTGGTCAGGAAAAGGCGTTCACGATCCTGTTTTTCGGCATGATTAAACCGACGAAGGGTTTGGAAACCGTAATTGGTGCGATGGCATCGTTGCCGCCCGATGTGAAGTTGTTGGTCGCCGGACGGACTCGGCCTGGTATGAAAGGGTCTGTGATCAGGGATTTGCAAGCGCTCGAGCGTGAAGGGCGTGCCCGACTTTTTCTTCATTCAATTCCTCCCGAAGCGGTCAGTTCGTTTTTCCAGTCTGCCGATGTTGTAGTCTTGCCATACAGTCGTGTCTACCAGAGCGGAGTCTTGCTCCGCGCCTGGTGTGAAGGAATACCAGTAGTACTTTCCGATCTGCCTGCATTTCGGGAGGTGGCAGCGGAGGGGTCGGACGCGCTCTTCGTTCCGGCAGGTGATCGACAAGCCCTCATGAAGGCCATCATGCGTTTGAAGGATGACGGTTCACTCCGTTCATCCTTGTCGGAGGGTGGTCGCAAGCGATTGGTGCGCGACCATAATTGGAAGGATATTGCGCGGGAATTTTCCAACTTGCTGGCATGATGCGCATCGCGATCGTGGGTACCCGCGGCATCCCCGCAGCCTATGGCGGTTTTGAAACGCTGGCCGAGCGTCTTGCGCTCGGACTTCATGCGCGCGGGCATGATGTAACCGTGATTGGAAATTCCGGTTCGGCGCATGATCGGTGGCAGGGAATTAAAAGAATTCCTACCCGCTTTCAGAAGCAGGATCACCCCGTACTGTTCTACCTGGAAAGTCTTCGACTTTCCAGACAGGGATTTGATCGCGTATTGGTCTGTGGAGTGGGGGGGGCGCCATTCTATTCGCTCTATCCAATGAAGGAAGGCGTTCGCATCACGCACGTCGACGGACTGGAGCATCTTCGGGACAAATTTTCCAGCTTGAAGAAATGGTATGTTCGGAAAGCGCAGAGATTGTTGTGTCGTAGTTCCGCCCCGGTCGTTTCAGATTCGGCGGCCGTCTCCGCTTATTGGCGTGAGGAGTTGGAGCATAAGGGCTTGCTGCGTACGATCATGTATGGAGCGGATATTGTGACTGTTGCGGATCGTTCGCTGTTGTCGGAATCGCTCGTGCCTGGCGAGTATTACCTCGTGGTGGCCAGACCGGTGCCGGAGAATAACCTGGCCATGATAGCGCGTGCATGGTCCGATTCAGGTACCCCGAAGCATCTGGTCATCGTAGGGTCCACCGGGAAAGAAATGCTCTATGATTTTTTAAGCCAGGCGGATCGGGAAAGGATCTTGTTTATCGGCCCCGTGTATGACAAGATGGTATTGGCGGCCCTGCGCTTTCACGCTTTCGCCTACCTGCATGGACATTCGGTAGGTGGAACGAATCCGGCCCTGGTGGAGGCGATGGCGGCTGCGGCAGTCTGTCTTTGCCATGATAATCCGTTCAACCGGGAGACAACGGCTGGTGCAGCAATTTACTTCTCGAGCGACCGGGAACTGTCGTCGAAGCTGATTGAACTGGAACAGCAATCTGCCGGACAGCGACAGGCTGCACGCCTGCAAATGTTGCAACTGGCTCAGGAGCGCTATAGCTGGGAACGGATTGTGGACCAGTATTTGGAATTGTTCGAACTTGCGGGACGATGAATGCCGATCAGATCGCTCGTTGGAGAGTCGGGGATAGCCTGGCGCCCCTCCTTCGTCTTGCAGCGACCACTTATCCAGGGCAGGAACTGACCAGCGAGGATTACCTTGATTGGCAATATCGCAGGAATCCGGATGGCCCTGTTCTGCTGCATCTTGGACAGTCGGATCAAGGGGTCGCTGCCCAGTATCTGGTCGTGCCGCACACTTATTGGATCAGCGGAGCACCTGTCATGGGATCGCTATCGGTCAATACGCTGACGGATCCGATGCATCGGGGCGAAGGTTGGTTTGTTCGGCTCGCTGAAGCAACCTATTCGGCCTGTCAACAGGAGGGACTGGCATTCACCATCGGTTTTCCGAACAGGCAATCGCATTCGGGCTTTGTCGGGCGATTGGAATTCCGGTCACTGGGCAATCTCGAATTCCTGGCAATGCCCTTGCGATGGACGGGTATCCTCAGGCGATTGGTAAGTCGTACCAGAAAGCGGAAGGGTTCCGACCTTCCCATTGCCTTACCGTCACCTTGTCTTTACCGGAGCAAAGAATACTGTATTGAAGATTGGGAACCGGGGGCATTGTCCGAAACGTTCTTCCGGCATTTTCATGAAAGCAAGCTGGCGACCACCCACCGCACATCGGCTTATTTAATGTGGCGGTACCAACAGTGCCCGACGCGCCACTATCGTTTTCTCCGCATCACCGATCCTGGTCGGACACGTATGCTGGGGTTCGTCGTCATACGCGCACTCGAATTGTCCGGCTTGCGCAGTGGCGTGTTGGTAGACTTCGGATGCCTGCCCGATACGATGTCGGCGCTGGCAGAGCTATTCCGTTTTGCCATCGGACGATTTCAGGCATCGGGTCTCGAAACCGTTGTCGCTGCAGCCGTCCCTGCATCGGAAGAAGCGGATCAACTGATCGCTGAAGGATTTTATCGTGTGCCGGTACGATTTTTACCTCAACCCCTGAATATGATCCTGCGTACCCACATCCCTCAGTCCAGTTCTGGGATACCGACGGACTTGCGGTCGTGGTTTCTTACTTTTGGGGACTACGACGTCTTGTGAAACCCTCGTTGCGGCTACTGACATTCGACCTGGAAGACTGGTACCACATCCTGGACCATCCGGAAACGGAACGACCGGAACAATGGATCTCCTTCCCATCCCGCATCGAGCGGAATACCGAGCGCATCCTGAACTGGTTGCGTGAAAGGAAGGTCCGTTCAACCTGGTTCGTGCTGGGCTGGGTGGCGGAACGATATCCGGAACTGGTCCGTAGGATCGCTGCGGAACATGATATAGCCGCGCACGGGTATGCCCACCAGTTAGTGTACAAGTCCGATCGTAAAAGTTTTCGCGAGGATACACGCAGGTGTCTGGAATGCATCCGACAGGCCATCGGTCGTGACGTATCGGTCTATCGGGCCGGAGGCTTCTCTGTTACGAAAGCCACGCCCTGGTTTTTCGAAGAGCTTGCTCATGCGGGAATTGAAATCGATGGATCGATCTTCCCGGCTGCCCGCAATCATGGCGGACTTCCGGGAGCGCAATGGAGCAAGCCGTTTATCGTTCAGGGAGACGGTTGGCAGATCCGGGAGTTTCCGCTGATGTATCAAACCATAGCAGGTCGTAGATTAGTATTCAGCGGAGGTGGATACTTCCGGTTATTGCCGTATCCGCTGATCCGACGATTTACTGCGCGTGCCGATTATACAATGACCTATTTCCATCCGCGCGATTTCGATCCGGACCAGCCGGTATTGTCTTCATTGCCGGTAAAGCGCCAGTGGATGTCCTATACCGGCTTACGCACGGCACCGGCGAAATTCAGGCAGTACATACTGGACTTCGAATTCTCATCCATCGAAACAGCTGACCGGACGATCGATTGGTCGGATCGACCCGTCTTCCGGCACGAGGAACTTTTCCGTTGATTTATCTACCTTTCAGCATGCGCCTGCGATTCCTTTTGGTTTTTATCCCGCTCTATGTAAGCCTGCTCCCGCTGAAGGCTCAGGAGTTTTTTTCACCCATGCACCGGGATTGGGCTATACTGACCGGAGGGTTCCTTTCCGTTGACACTACCGGGTTCTATACTTCCGTCAGGCCATATATGGCATGCGAGCTTCGGAACATCATGCCGTATGATTCATTGCGGCAGTATCATGGTAGGGATGCGCGATGGCTATCGACCTGGTTCGGGCGCAAGCTCCGGAAAGAACATCTATTCCAGGTACGGCAAGATGATTTTCGATTGGACATTGATCCGATTGTCAACCTTCGAATGGGACGGGAACAGGAGCAGGGCCGAAATGTATTCACCAACACGCGTGGTGTGATGGTGCAAGGCGACTATAAAGACAAATTCTATTTCTACACGCGCTTCTACGAGAATCAGGAGCGATTCGTGAATTATGTCGACAGCCTGGTAAGGCGGGACTCGGTTGTGCCGGGACAGGGAAAAGTGAAATTCCTCGAATCGGAAACATTCGATTTTAGTCAGGCGGTTGGCGGCCTTGGTTATCGGTTGAACGAGCATTTCGATTTCCTGCTGGCTACCGATAAGAACTTTCTGGGTGATGGGTATCGTTCGTTGTTGTTGTCAGACAATGCCTACAGTTATCCGTTTTTTCGTGCCCAAATGTCTTTTTGGAAATTCCGCTATGCCGTTTATTATACCGTCTTGCAGAATATGCGGGAACCGCACGACGACAATTCGGGATACTTTCGAAAGTACGCAACGATCCACTACCTGAGTGTCAATGTCGGTCGGATGAATCGTTTGAACCTGAGTTTGTTTGAGGGTGTCTTATGGAAGCCCGCGGCATATCGCGGATTTGAACTGCATTACCTGAATCCGATGCTCTTCCTGCGCCCTGTGGAGAATTCGCTGGATTCACCTGACAATGCACTGCTGGGTCTCAATGTCCGTTGGAATATCCACAAGGGCCATGTCGTGTACGGGCAGTTGTTGCTCGACGAATTCCTGTTGGACGAGGTGAGGGCCGGCAAGGGTTGGTGGGGAAACAAACAGGGACTTCAATTCGGTTATAAGGGATTCGATCTTTTCGGCGTTCCTGCACTGGGATTTCAGTCGGAGATCAATTTTGTTCGCCCGTTCACGTACCAGCATCGAACGAATTTTCAGGATTACACGCATGCGAACCAGCCGCTGGCCCATCCGTTGGGAGCTGACTTTACGGAGTGGCTGGCTTTTGCCAATTACCGCTGGCGTTCTTTCGGAGTTGAAGTGCGGTTCCAATACGCGGTTTCCGGACAGGATACCGGAACCAGTAATTTGGGTAACGACATTTTCAAAAGTTATGAAACGCGTCAGGGTGAATATGGGAACCGCATGTACCAGGGCCTGCGCACCAACCTCACCGCCTTCACCGGGAAATTGTCCTATTGCATCAACCCGGCAACGGGATTGGTGCTGGAAGCCGGACTGACCCAACGGGAACGATCCAACGATGACGGCACACAGGCAACGCAGTTGATATTCTTCGGTTTGCGTACCAGCCTGGATCAGCACTACTTCGATTTTTAGTGTTGTCCGGTACTTTTCACTTTAACATCCACTTTGGTTCCGTTGCTTTACCTTCGTATCCCGAATGGTCGTGTTTCAGTCTTTCCTGACAGCGTTGGTCCTTGCGCTGGCTGCCATGCCGGTCCTGATCCGGATCGCGCAGCAACGTGGATTTGTTGATCTGCCCGACCAGCGAAAACTGCATCAGCGGCCCATTCCCCTCCTGGGCGGCCTTGGCATTGTCTCCTCGTTTCTCCTTGCCGTATTGTTCTGGTCTGCTCCCTGGTTTGTCCCTGAACAACTTTTCCTGCTAACAGCCTTGTTGGTGGTTTTCCTGATGGGACTGCGCGATGACCTGCTGCCGCTCGGGCCACAGCTCAAACTCGCCGGCCAGGGTGTTGCAGCCTTGATCGTAGTCGTACCTGCCGGTTACCGGTTGCATGACTTGAATGGCTTGTTGGGGATGCATCTGTTGGATGGCGGACTGTCCGTTGCATTGTCCGTCCTCTTTGTCCTTTTTGTGATGAACGCCTTTAACTTCATCGACGGCGCGGATGGTTTAGCAGCACTGCTGAGCGGCATGGCCTCGATTGCATTCGTAGCCATCTTCTCCCTGGCAGGTGATCAATTATTCGCGCTGATGGCTGCGTCCTTAGCCGGCGCACTGCTTGGTTTCCTTCCGTTCAACATGCAACCCGCCAGGATCTTTATGGGGGACGCCGGCTCTTTACCGGTTGGGCTTCTGCTCGCGGTTTTTTCCATTCGGATGCTTGCTTTATCACCTGACCTGGATTTTCTCCCGGCCGGCCAGCTGCCTTCGATTCTCCTGGGCTTGTTGATTGTACCGGTCGTTGACCTGCTTCGGGTAATCACCTTGCGCGTGTTTGCCGGAAAGTCGCCCCTTTCACCGGATCGTTACCATATCCATTACCGATTGCTGGAACTCGGTTGGTCACATCGGCGTGTCAGCCTGACCTTGTTCGTGGTGAACCTGGGCTTTTTATCCTTCACCGTGTTCGCTTCGGGAATCGGGTCGCCATCTCAAACCTTTCTGATTACCCTTCTGATGGGATTGCTCTTTTCTCAGCTTCCGTACTGGCTTTTGCGGCGTAAAATCAGCGATTCTGCACTGAAATAGTGCAACCCTGACCGTTGCTTTTGGTATAAGGTAAGTCCCGGACTTAGGTCCGGAATCTACTCATGTCACCCGGTAAACGCCTGTTATTCATCTTCGGAACTCGTCCGGAAGCCATCAAATTGGCTCCCCTGATCCGTGAATTTCAATGGCGACCCGGGTTCACCGTCAAGGTTGCCGTGACGGCGCAGCACCGGGAAATGCTGGACCAGGTGTTGCAATTCTTCTCGATCCGACCCGACTATGACTTGAACATCATGCGGCCGAATCAGACCCTGTTCGACGTAACAGCCGATGGCCTGAAGGCCTTGCAACAGGTTTTCGATGATGCGAAACCGGACCTTGTATTTGTACAAGGCGATACCACGACTTCTTTCATTGGAGCCTTGGCCGCTTATTACAAAAAGGTGAAGGTCGCTCACGTGGAAGCGGGTCTGCGCAGTGGGGATAAGTATGCGCCCTATCCTGAAGAAATGAACAGGATCATGGCGGGACATCTGGCGGATATTCACTTCACACCAACGGAGCAATCGAACCGGAACCTGGCGGCGGAGGGGATCACCCAACAGGTTTTCAACGTAGGGAATACCGTGATCGATGCTTTGTTTCTGGGTCTTGATCTCTTGCGACCGAAAGGCGAAGCGTTTTTTCGTGCCGCCTTTAACGGGGTCAACCTTGACCGGAAGTTGGTTTTAATCACCGGCCACCGCCGGGAGAGTTTCGGCGCACCCTTTGAGCAGATCTGCCATGCGATCCGGAATACCGCGATCGCCCATCCGGATGTGGAATTCGTTTACCCGGTACACCTCAATCCCAATGTGCAGGACCCGGTCAACAGGATCCTGCAAGGATTGGAGAATGTTCACCTGATCAGCCCGCTCGATTATCCGCACTTCATCTGGTTGATGAACCGTTCGTCGGTCGTGCTGACCGATTCGGGCGGACTTCAGGAAGAGGCTCCGGCGCTTGGGAAACCGGTCCTGGTGATGCGCAACGTCACCGAACGGCAGGAAGGTGTGGATGCGGGTACGGCCCGACTGGTGGGTACTGACCGTGAATTGATCGAAACGGAATTGCACAAACTCCTCACTAATCAAACGGAGTATGAACGCATGGCCAAAGCTGTCAATCCTTACGGAGACGGCACGGCCTGCAGGAAGATCGTGGAAAAAGTAAACGAATTGATTTGATAAACGGGGTCTCCGGATCCTATTGAAGGAATAGCATGTCTGCGCAGGTAACAATCATGGGTTTGGGGTACATCGGACTTCCGACCGCGGCTTTGATCGCGAGCAAGGGAATTCCGGTGCAAGGGGTGGATGTCAACAAAAAGGTCGTCGATACGATCAACAAAGGAAAGATCCACATCGTGGAACCCGACCTCGAAGGCCTTGTGCATTATGCCGTACAAAAGGGTTTGCTGGTTGCCAGTACCAGTGTGAAGAGCTCCGATGTGTTTCTCGTCGCAGTACCCACGCCTTTCAAAGGCGACCACGAGCCCGACCTCGCCTATGTCGAGAAAGCAACCCGTATGATCCTGCCGCAGTTGCGAGCCGGGAACCTGTTCATCATCGAATCCACCAGTCCGGTCGGGACGACGGAGAAGATGGCAAAGCTCATTTTCAAGGATCGACCCGAACTCAAGGGAAAAATCCACATCGCCTATTGCCCGGAACGTGTTTTGCCGGGTAGTGTCATTTATGAATTGCAGCAGAACGACCGGGTGATCGGTGGTATCGATTCCGCTTCGACCGACGCGGCCGTCCGGTTTTATGGGCGCTTCGTGAAAGGGAATTTGCACAAGACCAACTCAAAGACCGCCGAGATGTGCAAACTGGTAGAGAACGCCTACCGCGATGTGAACATCGCCTTCGCGAACGAGCTCTCCATCATCTGCGATAAAGCCGGGATCGATGTGAATGAACTCATCGACCTTGCCAGTAAGCACCCACGGGTGAAGATCCTGCGCCCCGGGCCGGGTGTCGGGGGGCACTGCATTGCGGTCGATCCGTGGTTCATTGTTTCTGAATTCCCATCCGATGCGCGCATCATCCGGCTCGCCCGTCAGATCAACAATAACAAGCGGGATTGGGTATTGAAGAAGATCCGTTCACAGGCGAACGAGTTCAAGAAAAAGAACGGACGGGCGCCGGTGATAGCCTGCATGGGTCTGAGCTATAAACCCGATATCGACGATCTTCGTGAATCTCCGGCATTGGAGATCTTTCATGATCTGGAAAAGGAACGATTCCGGGTAATGGCCGTGGAACCCAATCTCCGCAAACACCCGGAACTTGAGATCACCGATACGCTCAAGGCTGTCGGAGAGGCGGATATCATTGTCTACCTCGTCGCGCACAAGGAATTCCGGAATCTTGATCCCGGTAGCGGTAAGATCATCCTCGACTTCTGCGGCATCGCCCGTTGATGGTGAGGTACGGTTCGCTCGAATTCACCGTCCCGAACCCGATCCGGTAAGGACCGGGTTCTTCGTTTGATTGCTGATGATATCGCCCAACGTCCGAAATACACTGCTGCTGCGGGTTTCAGGTTTAGGCCTGATCTACCTCTTGCAGGTATTGTTGGCCCGGCTCATGGGCCCGAAGGGCTTCGGTGATTTTACCGTCATACAAGCCTGGTTGAACGTCTTGCTGGTCGTCAGCATCTTCGGATTTGATACGGCCGCGCTGCGGTTCCTGCCTTCCCTGTTCAAGGCAAAGTCCTTCTCCAAGGCTCAGGGCTTTTTGAAGTTCTCGTTTCGCTTCATCACCATCATGGCGATTGTATGTGCGGTGATAGCATTCATCTTCCTGTTGACTACCGCTAAGAAAAGTTCCGTGAGCTTTGCGGAAGGTTTCTTCTGGTCCTTGTTCCTTTTACCCATCCTTGCGTTCATTTATCAGGGTAGTGCCGTACTGCGATCCTTGCAGCGTACGAACCTGGCCATGGTTCCGGTGTACCTGATGTTGCCGGTCTTGCTTGGGATCTCTTCACTCCTGCATTACTATAAGTATGGAAGGCTGACGGCCGACGCGGTCTTTGCCCTGTATATCCTCTGCGGCATATTGGTCAGTATAGTGCTCAACCGCTGGCTCAACCGATACGTGCATCGTCGCCTTGATCAGGCTGAGCCGGAGTTCGAGCGCAAGACCTGGATGCCGGTAGCCGCCAGTTTCCTGGTGGCGACGCTGCTCAACCTGGCCCTGAAACAAGCGGACGTACTGTATGTAGGACATTTGCTCAACCATACCAAGGCCGGATACTATGGAGCAGCCGCCCGCATGGCATCGCTCGTAGCGCTGGGATTGTCGGCCGCTGATTTTGTTTACATGCCCCGTATCGCGGCCTTGTTCCAACAGGAAAAGAAAAGAGCCTTGCAGGAAATGCTGCGACAGGCGAGCCGTCAGATATTGTTGATCTCCGTGCCGGTGATTCTGTTACTGGCAATCGCGGGAAAGATGCTGTTGGGTTGGTTTGGCGATTCGTTCCGGGATGCCTATTTGCCCTTGGTGATCCTGCTCGCCGGTCAGGCGGTCAATGCAGCTACCGGCATGGTAGGCGGTGTGTTGAGCATGACCGGGCATCACCGCATTTTTGTTTTATTCAATCTGGTTGCTTTTCTCGTTCAGTTGACGCTGAGTTGGTTGCTCATTCCGTCCTTCGGCATGACCGGCGCGGCGATCGCTACTTCAACCGCGCTGATTGCCCTGAATCTTTTGGGTTACACGTACCTGCGGCGTAAGCTCGACCTGGTGGCTTCCGTCTGAACAACGCCCGTCGCTTTTGACTAACTTAGCGGCAAGATGCTTGTAGAGTCTGCGGCCGCACCGGATTTATCCATTCGATCCACCTGGTTCGACCGCTTGTTGATTTTCCTGCTGGTTTTCAGCATCTACTTCGAAGCCAATCTGCCCTTTGTCGGAAGGGCGAGCACTCCGTTTCTCCTCTTCGCGTTCACGCTGGCGTACCTGAGTTTTTACAGGGGGCGCAGCCTGCTCAGACAATTGTCCAGCCGATACTTTATCGTTTCCCTCTTATTCGCGCTGACGTGTCTGTTCATGGAGAACCTGCACCCGGACCCGACCTATGATTTCATCACGCGATTCCTAAACATGACCATCGGCATTTTCTGTATCGCGGTACTTTGCCGGGACCTGGTCGCATTCGACATCGCGCTCTTCACCTTCGTCCTGGCCAGCGCTTTGCAATCGGTGATCCTGATCACCGGTACATTCAACATCCTCCACCAGTTTTCGGCGGATGGTTTTTACGATGCTTCCCGTGTTCGACTACAGGCCTTTGAGGAGTTTTACCTGCGCGGCAACCTCAATGATATCTCTTATTTCTCTTCCATCGGAGCCATCATCGGGATCATCTGGTCTTACTTCGAACGGGAAACCTGGAAAAAGGTACTCTTGCTGTCGCTGACGTTCCCGTCCATTCTGGGTGTCTTTCTTCCGGCCAGCCGTACCGGCGCTGTCATCTTCTTCGCTTCCATGCTCGTGTTCCTGTGGCGTTCGGGTTTCAGCCTTCGCCGTTGGGTGATTCCGGCACTCACCCTTCTGGTATTCCTGATCGTGGTCGTGCCGGAGGTTGTCTGGGTACGGCTCGGTTCACTCATGCGTTTTTCTGAATTGCAGGAACAGGATTCCCGTACAAGGGTTTACGGAGCGGTGCTGCGTAACTTCGACGACTATGTTCTGACGGGTGTTGGATCCGGGCATTACTGGGATGGATGGGCGGTCGCTTCGGGGATTACCGATCGGTTCTCACCGCAAGTGGCGGCGGCCGCACACAACGCATTCTTTCAGGTGTGGATCTATTGGGGTTTACCGGCGCTGATCCTCTTCTTTCTGCTGATACGGGAGTACGCCAGGGCCGTAGACACGCGGATCGAAGGCGACCGGAGGAAGTCCGCCATCTTTGTTTTCGCATTGATGATACCGATGATCTTCCTTTTCTACCACAGCTTCTATCATAAATCGTTTTCCATCGGTCTTGGTATGCTGTTGGGCACACGCATGTGGGAACTCTTTGATAAGGAACGGAGGGAGGAAGTCAAAGCATGAATCAGTTGCATTGGACCTTCGTGCTCGGATCCCTGCGTACCGGTGGTGCGGAGCGCGCTACCCTTAACCTGGCCAATGCACTGATACGTCGCGGACATCGCGTCAGCCTTGTGCTCTTGCATGAGGATGGCACCCTGCGTGAGCAATTGAATCCCGCTGTAGCTGTGCACGTGCTTCCCGTCGACCGTGCACGCAGGGCAGTGCCCTCACTGACCATCCTGCTGGAACGACTTCAGCCCGACCTGCTGGTGGCCGTTCAGAATCATATGCAATGGGCCGTCCTCCGTGCGAACAACCGGTTGAAGCAGTCGGTTCCGCTCATCCTGAATGAACAGAGCTCGCTCGATGAAAACCTGCGACGACAAGGCTGGAAGGGTTGGTTGCTGAAGCGGTGGTTGAAAGGCAGTTGGAAAAGAATCGCAGCCTGGACAGCTGTGTCCGAAGCATCGGCTGAAAGTCTCCGAAAGGCATTTCCGGCGGCCGGTCTGCTAATACGCGCCATTCCGAATCCCGCCGTCACCGATGAACTCGCTTCCCTCAGCAACGAAGCTGTCGATCACCCTTACTTCAGGTCCGGAACGCGCGTCATCGTCGCGGTTGGCCGCCTGGTGGAGAGTAAGAACTTTCCCTTACTGCTCAAGGCGATTGCGCGTCTTCGTGACGAGGTCAAGTTGCGTTGTATCATCCTGGGCGATGGACCTGAACGGAACAGGTTGAAAGGTCTCGTCACGCAACTGGGTCTGGACGACATCGTCGATTTGCCGGGCGCGGTTAGTAACCCCTACGCCTGGATCCGGAAAAGTCACTTGTTCGTCCTCTGTTCCGACTATGAAGGAATGCCGTTAGCGCTTATCGAGGCCATGGCCTTGGGTTGCCCGGTCGTCAGCACCGATTGTCCGGGAGGTTCCGGCGAAATCCTTCGACAAGGCGACCGGATTTACGGTGAGCTCGTTCCCGTTGGTGATGATGCCGCGCTGGCACAGGCAATCAAGAAGACGCTGCGTTCACCGATCCCTTCGAATGTGTTGCAAGATGCGGTAAAGGACTTTCACGCCAATCGTGTCGCGATCCGTTATGAAGATCTCGCGGCCGAACTGTTGCCGGAGCGCAGTCAACACCTGGTGATGCTGGTCGGGCCTGTCGCTCCTCCCCGCGGAGGCGTGTCCACCCATCTCGAACGCCTGGCAGCACATGCCGGCGCGGGTCCTTTCCGTTTCATCATTGCCGACTTCCGCAAAAGGGTGCTCATCGGACAAGAACGCCGTGCTACAGGCTTCGTCGCCTTACTTCATTATTTCCGGAAAGCAGAGATCGTGCACTTACATCTTGCGCATCCAGTCAAATTGCTGATCGCATGTTGGGCACGCATGAGCGGAAAGAAGCTCGTGTACACGCACCACAACAGCCGGGAGTTGCAGCGCTTTGATACGCGGTGGACGATGCGGCTTGCCCATCAGGTGGTGCTCGTCACCCCGGGCGCTCTGGAAGACGTACGCATTCCGGAAGAACGGGTGCAGGTGATTCCTGCTTATCTGCCTTCCCGTCCGCGTTCCGGTGTTGGCGCCGGTGTGGCCGCGCGCCTGCAAGGATACCGGCATGTAATGCTCTCCAGCGCCTTTCATCTTCCGGGGCGACCATCGATGTTGTATGGCCGGGATATTTACGGTTTTGACCTGTTGCTGCAAGCCGCGCTGAATTTTCCGGATGCCGTCCGGGAAGGAACATGTATCGTGCTCCTGGACCCTGCCGGTACCATGCGGGCAACCTATGAGCCACTGTTGCAGCAACTGCGGACAGCAGGAATCGATTGCTGGTACCCCGAAGAAGAGATTCACCTGCCTTCCATCTTACCCTGGGTCACGGTGTATGTGCGTCCGACCCGATCGGATGGTGATGCCCTCGCGGTTCGGGAAGCGCTGGCAGCCGGGGTGCCCGTCATTGCCAGTGATGTCGCGCCGCGTCCGACCGGTGTCACGATCTTTCCGTCGGGAAAAGTCGATGCCCTGGCAACAGCCCTGGAAGCGGTCTTGAACAATTCGGAACGCAAGGTGTTTGTCCAGCCGGACCACCTCGCGCCTTTGATCTCCCTCTATCGCCGCTTGTCTGTCCGCTAAACCGTGTTGCACGTTTCGTACGCACCGATCTATGCGCATCCTTTACCATCGGGACATCGGTTCCCGATGGCGAAGTATGACTGGATACCGCAGCAGCTATTGCTGGAAGGTGTAATCACCGCGGACGACCTCGACGCTCCGGATCGATGTCCGGATCAAATTGCCGCACTCGTGCATGACCCGGCTTACCTGGACAAACTCAACGGACTAAAACTCGACGAGCGCGAGCAGCGCCGGATCGGGTTTCCTCAATCTCCATTACTCGTTGAGCGCGAATTCCGGATCGTGCAGGGAACGATCAACGCCTGTGTTGCGGCCAGTTCGGCGGGCGTGGGACTGAACGTTGCCGGTGGAACGCACCACGCTTTTCGTGATCGGGGCGAGGGGTTTTGTCTGCTGAATGACTTTGCCGTGGCATCTGCCTGCCTGTTGCAATCGGGCAGGGCTCATCGGATCCTGATCGTTGACCTCGATGTACACCAGGGCAACGGTACAGCGGCGATTTTTCATCAGGATGATCGCGTTTACACGTTTTCCATGCACGGTGCGCACAACTATCCTTTTCACAAGGAACAAAGTGACCGTGATGTGCCGTTGCGCGATGGTATCGGTGACGACGAATACCTGGGTTTACTTCGCGATCATCTGCAGGAACTACTCCGGGAGTTCTCGCCGGATTTTGTCTGTTACCTTTCGGGTGTTGATGTGCTGGCTACTGATAAGTTCGGGAAGTTGAAACTTACCCGCGCAGCTTGTCAGGAGCGCGACAAAATCGTCTTCTCGACGTTTCGTGACCGCAACATCCCGGTGGCAGTTGCGATGGGCGGAGGCTATTCGCCCGACCTGCGAACCATCGTCGAGGCGCATTGCGATACTTTTCGGATCGCGCGAGATCTGTATTGCTGAGGGTTAACGGCCGAGGTCGTATTTTGTGCGCATGTCCGTTTCAATGACCGCAGGTTGGCGATCGTTCCGCCGCTACCGTGCCAGCCAATGGCTCGCGGCAGCCCGACTGATGGTCGCGAAGCGAATCGTACAGGCCGGTTGGTACAAACGGCGGGACGTTTCAACGACGCGTCGGCCGGGCAGGTTGTTTACGTTCCGGCTGCAACAGTCGGAGTACTTCGACGGACAGCGATTCCGGATCGACTCGCACGACATACCGTTCAGCCACGGAATGGACTGGCAGCAGAGCAGGAGGGAAGCACTTGTTGGGATCAGACTTCGCGGTTGGTCCTGGTTGCGTACCGAAGGATTGAAGGAAGAACACGCGCTTGGAGCATTACTGGATTTCATCGCCACGGAGAATGGTTTCACGTATCGTGCGGAGCCGTATGAATTGTCGCTGCGGATCCAACATGCATGTTGGTGGCTGGGTTATCATGACCGGGCCGACGTAATCGTCATGCAATACATTGCCGATGCAGCCGCACGATTGCGTTGGCTGACGGAAGAGCACTTATCCAACAATCATTTGCTCGAAAACGGTTTCGCCCTGTGTTGGGCGGGCTTGATCCTGGACAATGCCTCGTATCGCTCCCGTGGATTGGACATCCTGCGAACCGCCTGGCAAAGCCAGGTGCTTCCTTCGGGTAGCCATTCGGAGCAATCCCCGATGTATCAGCATATCCTGTTGGCCCGCTGCATCGAGACCATTGCGCTCATGCGGAATTGCAGCAAAGAAACGGAAGCAGGATTCCTGGTACCGGTTGTTGCATCCTTGGCAGGATGGTTAAGTTATCTGCAATGGCGGAACGGTGCTTTTCCCGTAATCAACGACAGCGTAGAACGGCCGCTTCCCGAGTTTTCCGAACTGAGCGCGGCGCTGAGCGCGTTGGGGATCGATCAGCAGCAGCCGGTGGTCGCAGGTCCGCAGGTTCGTTTGACCAACGATAGCTTCGAATGTTGCTTCGATGTGTCCGGTATGGAGCCCGCGCATTGTCCGGGACACGCACATTCCGACACTTTACAACTATTGCTGAATGTGCATGGAGAATCCCTTTTGGTGGACCCCGGTACAAGTACCTATGCAGCAGGTGAGCAAAGAAGCCGGGAACGTTCAGTGTATTTTCACAACACTGTTCATCAGCGGGGAGATGATCCGGCAGAATTGCTCGGGGCATTTCGACTTGGCAGATCGCCCGGGGTGAAGTTGATGAATGTGTCGGTGAATGAAGTTTTGGCTGAACTGACTTCAACGTATCGTCATCAGCGCCAGGTTCAGTTGAACTCCCACGAACTGAAGGTCGTAGATGAAATCTCATCGGAGGAACCTGCATTTGCCTGTTGGCTTGTCGATAAAAAAACCGGTCCGGTCTTGAAGAATGGAATGTTAACGACTAAGTTTGTTACGATTCAATTTCACGGAGTTGTTGGAATTGAGTTATCGGAATTTCACTATGCCGTTGATTTCGGACTATTCAAGGAAGCTGTTGCGGTAAAAGTTGAATTTCGGAGACGTCTTGAGACCCGCTTCATATTGCGGGAGGCGTCCATGAGTTGAAAGATGTCAAAGGTCCACCTGGTCACACCGCACTTTGCGCCGGAAATCACCGCCGCGG
The DNA here is from genome assembly GCA_016713765.1 of Bacteroidota bacterium. Taxonomy (NCBI): domain Bacteria; kingdom Pseudomonadati; phylum Bacteroidota; class Bacteroidia; order Candidatus Pollutiaquabacterales; family Candidatus Pollutiaquabacteraceae; genus Candidatus Pollutiaquabacter; species Candidatus Pollutiaquabacter sp. The sequence continues at coordinate 694,671 of JADJON010000003.1, read as the reverse complement.
CACATCGCATGGAAGCGTTGGCGAACACGCTTTCCCGCGAGCACCAGGTTATCGTGTATGCACTGACTGAACGCGGGGTCACACCCGCCGAGAAGGAAGTGATGCTGTCGGACAACCTGACGGTGCGCTACATCGCGCTGCCGGAATACCCCAAGGCCTTATTCTTCCTTCGCGCATTCGTGGAAGCCTGGTATTCGGTTCGCCTGGCCTTTGCGGCCACACGGCGCCGTTCCGATTGGCTGATCGCGACTTCGCCCTTCATGTTCCTCATTCCGGCTATCGCGTTCTTCGGTCGCGGAAGAAGGAAGATCATGGATGTCCGCGACCTCGTATGGTGCTACATGCCGGACCGTAACATCTTCCAGCGGGCCATTCGCTCCCTCTTGCAACGCGTGATCGTACGGTCCCTGCGGAAATTCGACCACATCACCGTAACCAACAGCAGCGAAGAACAGTGGATGATCCGAACGGCGGCTGTTCCTCGTGCCCGGCTGAGCATAGTAAGCAACGGACTTTCGCAGGATCGATTCCGCAGACTCAGTAATATCGCCTACTATCCGCCGGAGCACCCGTTGGTCATTACCTACATCGGTAACATCGGCAATGGACAGGACCTGGGGCCTGTGATCGATGTGGTGCGCCATTTGCCGGACGTGAAATTGAACCTGATCGGCGATGGCATCGAATTGGAACGCTACCGAAAATACATCCGGCAGGAAAACATCCGCAACGTGCAGTTTTTCGGAAAGATGAAGTGGAATCGTCTGTTGCCGTTCTATCAGACTTCATCCATTCTCCTCGCACGTCTCGGCAAGAATTATCAGAGCGCGTTGCCCAGTAAATTGTTCGAGTATTTGGCCACCGGATTACCGGTCTTGTTCTACGGCAACGGGGAGGCCGCCCGCTTCCTGAAAGACTTCGAAAATGTATTCATCGTTCGGCAGGAGGATCAGGAAGAATTGCGCCGCGCGATCCGGCAACTGCAGACGCTGACTCCGCCCCGCTCATTCGCTAATATCCTGCGTGTGGAGTCCAATTTCATCCGGGAGCACCTGAACCTCCGCTACCTTGATTTGTTAAAAGATCCAGCGGAACGGGTTACGGTTCTCGAGCCCATCGGGATGGATGCTCAGAGCAGAGCGGATTGGTCCCTTCGGGAGGCCTGACGCGCCTTGGAACCCTTCCCGGAATTCCCTAAACTTGCAGCCCTTTTACAAGGCATCCCTGCTACCGGATGGCGCAAAAATCAATCGCTTTATCGGATAAACCCGTGACCCTCTCGGCACGCATCCAGGATTACATCCAGCTCACGAAGTTTCGGCTCTCTTCCCTGGTAGTATTCTCAGCGGCAACGGGTTACATCATCGCGGAAGGCGCTGACTTTCAGTGGTCTACTTTATTGTTGCTCATGCTCGGCGGCTTCCTGGTAACGGGGTCGTCCAACGCGTTCAACCAGGTCATTGAGCGTGATCTGGATAAATTGATGGACCGAACGGCCAATCGCCCGCTACCCGCCGGCAGGATGTCCGTCCCCGAAGCCCTTGTTGCTTCCGTTCTGATGGGTGTCTCGGGGGTCTTGATATTGTGGTTGGGAATCAATGCCTTGTGCGGAATTCTCAGTCTGGTCAGTCTGGTCATTTATACGACCATCTACACGCCCGCAAAGCGGGTGACTCCATTCGCGGTATTGATCGGCGCGTTCCCGGGAGCTTTTCCGCCCCTGCTGGGCTGGGTGGCCGGTAAAGGTGAGATCGGACTCGAGGCACTCATCCTGTACGCCCTTCAGTTCATCTGGCAGTTCCCGCACTTTTGGGCGATTGCCTGGGTCTTGCACGATGATTACCTGAAGGCCGGCTTCCGCATGTTGCCCGGACCCCACGGGCGCGATCGTTCTTCAGCGTTTCAGACCATGGTGTACACGCTCGGTCTGGTACCCATGGCTTTTCTGCCATTGGCATTTCACTTCACCGGTTGGTTCACCGCCTTGCTGCTGGCAGCCTGTGGAATCTACTTTTCCCTGCAGGCAATCCGCCTCTATCGTTCGCTCGAAATCAAAGACGCACAGAAACTCATGTTCGGATCCTTCATTTACCTACCGGTTGTGCAGTTGATCTGGATGCTCGATAAACTCGTCTGATACCATGACTACCATGACGGCAAGCACAGAACAGTCCGGATTCGATAAGGTGAAAGCGCAGCGCGGACTGATGTGGTTCGGCATCATCAGCATCGTCATGCTCTTCGCCGGCCTGACCTCCGCTTACATCGTGCGGATGGGAGACGGCAAATGGGTGCAGTTCGCTCTCCCGAATACGTTTATCATCAGTACCCTGGTCATTCTTGCCAGCAGCGTGCCGATGCAATGGGCGGTCAAGTCGGCCGAAAAGGGTAACCAAAAAAACCTGGTCACCGCCCTGTGGCTGACACTCCTGCTGGGTATCGGCTTCGTCTTGGTTCAGTACATCGCCTGGACCGAGCTTTTCTCCCAGGGTATCGCGCTCACCGGCCGGATCAAAGACATCAAGACCACCGACATCGTTTACGTCCCTTCCGGAAAGGAAACCTTTGAACAGGCTGGCGACGCCGGTAATGTAGCCGGTTCGTTTCTCTATGTCATTACCGGCCTACATATTGTTCACCTCTTGGGCGGTATGATCGCCCTATTTATTGTAATTTGGCGCGCAAATCGAAAGAAATACACGGTTGAAAAGCATAATGGCGTGAGGATGTGCGCACTATACTGGCACTTCCTTTCAGGCTTGTGGCTGTACCTGTTTTTCTTTTTACTTTACGTCCGCTAAAAAAAGCAACTTTGGGGCTTTCCCGGAGTACAACGACACCGAAAACTCATAATTCAGCGAAATAAATGGCCAATCACGCTGCCGTAGCCGAATCCGGACAGTCCGTCTGGGGAGGCGGTCGCTCACCTTTCCAGGTAAGCTGGGGGAAGATGTTCATGTGGTTCTTCCTCGTATCCGACGCCTTCACGTTTTCCAGTCTTCTGATCGCATATGGTTATATGCGTCACCGCTTCACGGAGATCTGGCCGAAGCCGGGCGACGTATTCACGCACTTCCCGTTCATCCATGGGCACGTGCCTCTGGCGTACGTCGGTCTGATGACCTTCATCCTGATCATGTCTTCCGTGACCATGGTGCTCGCCGTTGACGCCGGACACAGTCTGAAAAAGAACGGTGTGATCCGCTGGTTGTGGCTGACCATTATCGGTGGCTTCATGTTCCTTGGCTCTCAGGCATGGGAATGGTATCACTTCATTCACGGTTCTGAAAAAGGTTCTTTCATCCTCGCCGACGGCCGTTTTGCCCGTACCGATGATCTGGAACCGGGCACGCTGATCTTCCACGACCATTCGAAAGTGGAAGGCGCCGAAGCCCAGGAACTCATGTCAACGGCGGTTCGCAATATCCAGGGCGCGAACCTGAAGGAGAATGAATACGGCCGTACACCCCTCTTCGCCAATTTCTTCTTCTTCATCACCGGCTTCCACGGTTTCCACGTATTCAGCGGCGTGGTGCTTAACATCATCGTGCTCGCGCTGGTCTACCAGAATTTCTGCGAAAAGAAAAAGGACTATGAACTGGTCGAAAAAGTAGGTCTCTACTGGCACTTCGTCGACCTGGTCTGGGTCTTCGTGTTTACCTTCTTCTACCTCGTCTGATCGTCTAACTCCGCATACGCATCACCATGTCTGATATCCATCACGAAGTCATCTCCCACGCCAGCGAAGACAAGGCGCACTCTGCCTTGAATACCAAAGTGATCTGGAAAGTATTCTGGATCCTGCTTGGCGTGACCATCTTCGAAGTCGGCATCGCGTTCACCTCGATCTCACCGACGATCCTGATGTACATCTTCATCGCCCTGACGATCGTTAAGTCATACTACATCGTCGGCTACTTCATGCACATGAAGTTCGAGGTGATGCCGTTCCAGTGGTCGGTGTTGCTGCCGTTCATCCTGATCGTGTACCTGATCTTCATCGCCCTCTACGAAGGCTCCGCGCTCAGTATGGCAGGTACATCCGTCGGATACTGACCGCCATGGCTGCCCGTTGGAAGCGGCTGGCCGTCCCGCTTATCATCCTTGCCTTCCCCGTCGCCTTTTGGCTGATTATCTCGCGCGGGGAAAACCACTTGAAACGGCTGCCCGTCATAGGTCCTGCCGATGTTGCCGCCAACGGCGATACCATTTACCATACGATTGCCGATTTTTCCCTCACCAATCAGGAGGGAAAGGTCATTACACAGGCTGATCTCACCGGCAAGATCTACGTCGCCAATTTCTTTTTCGCCACTTGTCCCACCATCTGTCCTAAGATGAACGAAAACTTCCGGAAAGTGCAGCAGGAATTCAAGGGAAGCAACGACGTGCGGATGGTGTCCTATACCGTTGACCCCGAACAGGACTCGGTTCCTGCCCTGAAAGCCTACGCCGAGAAGATGTACGCCGACAATTCCTTCTGGTGGTTCCTGACCGGTAACAAGGATTCAATCTATACCCTGGCCCGAGAATCCTACCTCGTGCCGGCGGCTTCCGGTAAGACAGCCGAAGATTTCTTCCATTCCGATCAGCTCATCCTCATCGATAAGGAGAAACGCATTCGCGGCTTGTACGACGGCATGGACCCTTACGCGGTCGATACCCTTATCGCCGAAATGAAGGTGCTCCTGCACGAGTACGTCGAGGAAAAGTAAGCCGCACGCGAACATCGGACCGATCCGATTGTTCTCCAGTCACCGACTTCTGCCATGCATTCAACTTCTCTCAACAAGGCCAACGATCGCCCGGTCTATTGGATCATCGGGATATTCTCGGTGGTCGTCTTTGCCCTGGTAGCCGTACTCGGTCGACTTCCGAAAGTACCCGATCATCCGGCCTGGGTCGAACAACTGCCGGCGTTCAATGCGATCATCAACGGCACTTGCTTTTTCCTCTTGTTGGCATCCCTCTGGTTTATCCGAAAGCGCAACATTCCGATGCATCGCCGGCTGAACCTGCTGGCCTCGGCTTTATCGGTCATTTTCCTGGCTTCTTACGTGACCTTCCATTACTTCGTGGAAGAAACGCGCTTTCCGGCCGATGATCCACTGCGGCCCGTATACCTCGTCATTCTTGCTACCCACATCCTCCTGGCGGCCATTGTCCTCCCGCTCGTTTTGCTATCTTTGTATCGCGGATTGACCAACCAGGTTGATCGTCATCGGAAAATCGTCCGCTGGTCGTATCCGGTCTGGTTGTATGTAACCTTCACTGGTGTGATTGTCTACCTGATGATCGCGCCCCATTATCGTTTCTGAACCATGAAACGCCTCGCAGTACCCTTCTTCGCCATCTTTCTGCTCCTCGCGTCATCCGATGTGTCCGCGCAATGCGCCATGTGCAAGCGAAATGTGGAAACCAATCGTGAGCAGGGTACCAACAAGGTCGGAAAAGGGCTGAACCAGGGCATTCTGTACCTCATGGCCGTTCCCTATCTCATGGGCGCCATCGGGATTTACTCCTGGATGAAATCCCGGAAAAAATAGCGCCGCCCTCAATTCGATCTTAGAAATTTGATTTTTATCATAAAAAGGCGTCTTTGACACACCTTTTTTAGTTCCGTACCTTTGCAGCCCCATGCAAGGTTATAACACCTTCGATCGCGACACCCTGATCCGGCAGTTGGAAGCGGAGAATCAACCGCGTACTACGCTGTCATTTTACCGGTATGTCAACATCGACGATCCTTCCGCGCTGCGCCAGCGGCTGTTCACCGAATGGCCGGGCATGGGGATTCGTGGTCGGATCTATTTGGCGAAGGAGGGAGTGAATGCACAGTTGTCGTTACCGGCCGCGCGTCTCGACGAATTCCGTGCCTGGATCGATGCCTGCCCCGGCTTCGAACAAATCCCGTTCAAGATCGCCGTGGAGGATGACGGAAAGTCTTTTCTCAAGCTGATCGTCAAGGTGAAGAAAAAGATCGTGGCCGACGGCCTCGATGATGACGCATTCGACACGACGAACGTCGGTCGTCACCTCGACGCGAAATCCTGGAATGACGCACTGGCGCAACCCGATACCATCGTGGTCGACATGCGCAATTGTTACGAGAGCGAAGTGGGCCGCTTTCCCGGCGCCCTTTGTCCGGACGTCGTCACCTTCCGCGAAGAACTGCCGCTCGTACTCGATAGCCTGAAAGGCAAGGAGCAAAGCAAAGTGTTGTTGTATTGCACCGGCGGTGTACGGTGTGAGAAAGCCAGCGCTTTTTTAAGGCATCATGGTTTCGAAGACGTGAATCAACTGCACGGCGGGATCATCGACTACACCCGGCAGGTGAGGGCGGAGGGTTTGGAGAACCGTTTCATCGGAAAGAATTTCGTCTTCGACGAACGCATGGGCGAGCGGATCTCCGACGATGTCATCGCGCATTGTCACCAGTGCGGAAAGCCCGCCGACACCCACGTGAACTGCGCCAACGAAGCCTGTCACGTGCTTTTTATCCAGTGTTCCGAATGCGCCGCGAAGATGGAACAATGCTGCTCCGTCGAATGCCGCGACGAAGTCCACCTCCCGCTGGCCGAGCAAAAGGCCCGCCGCAAAGGCCGGCACACCGAAGTGCACCAACTTTACCGGCCCACGATTCAGCGACTGGAGGAGTAGTTTTTTCGGCCGTTTTTCCCCGAAAGACCAAAACCGGATACCGGCCTGCCCCTTCCGCTCTTTTCTCCGGATACATTTTTTATCTAACTTCGGTCAACCCCCGGCACCAACCCGGAGGCATCCCTTTTAACCGATACACACCTAAAACCACCAACCGATGATCAAACAACTACGCAACACGATCGCTGCGTTTGCTTTGGCGGCTCTGCCGTTCGGAGCAAGTGCACAAACGGTTCTCTTTACAGAGGACTTTGCTTCCCAAAGTCTGCCGGCAGGCTGGACGAACGACAGTCTGGGTAACGTGCCCGCACTCGCCTGGGAATTCAACAATCCGTTTGCCCGTGCCATCACCGGCGCCGGCTTTGATGCCAACTTTGCCATCTTCGATTCCGACCAGGGCAGCACAGACGACGGTATCGACGAACTCGCCAGCCTCACCACGCCGAGCATCGACATCAGTACGGCTACGATCTCGCTCTTCATCGAAGTGGACGAGCAGTACCGATCGCTCCTTGGCCCGGGACAAGGCGGCTCCGCTCGTCACATCGAATATTCGACCGATGGCGGCGCGACCTGGACGACCTTAGTGTTAGACAGTGTGGATCTTGGCTACCCGAATCCGGCGGTCCATTCAAGCTACGATATCAGCAGCCTCATCGGCACCGCGACCGCGCTTCAAGTGCGCTTCACCTGGACCGGTTCCTGGGACTGGTGGTGGGCACTCGACAATGTCGAAGTCATCAGCTACCCGAACTGCACCGCGCCTCCGGTGGCCGGAGACGCCACGTCGTCTTCGGTGCTGGTCTGTGCCAACGAGAACTTCCTGCTCGAACTTGTCGGCAACGACAACGGCATCGGCATCACCTATCAGTGGCAGAACTCGCCGGACGGCAGCACCTGGACCGATATTCCCGGTGCCACCGCCTCCTCGCTCGACACCAACCAGTCGTCCATGACCTACTACCAGTGCCTGGTTACCTGCTCCGGCAGCACCACGCCTTCCGGTTCCATCATGGTCGATAACAAGCCCGCTTACCTCTGTCCCTGCCCAGGTGACCATGGAGGCGTGGATTGTCTGGGTGTGAACTCCGAGATCGACAACGTCACCATCACCGGCACCTCGCTGAACAACAGCTCCGGTTGTGACCAGCAGACCGGTGTGGCGTACACCTACTGGCCGGTGACAGCATCGACTACCGCGGAGCTGGTACGCGGCAATGCGTACGATTTCAGCGTCACCACCAACGACGACAACATCATCTCGATCTGGATCGACTTCAACGCCAACGGCGACCTCGCTGCGGACGAGTGGGTACAGGTTTGCACGACCTCTATCGCCGGCACTCCCAACACAGTGAACTGGACCATTCCGGGCGGCGCCACCCAGGGCCCCGCGATCATGCGTGTGCGTTCCCGCCTGGTGAACAATACCAACGACGCTACCAGCTCCTGCCTGACCTTCGGTTCCGGTGAAACGGAAGACTACCTGATCGGCCTCGACTTCAATGTCGGTACCATCGCGCCGGAACTCAACGGCTCGGTGCTCTACCCGAACCCCACCAATGGACTGCTCAACGTGTTCTTCCCGAACATGAAGGGTCAGTGCACGGTTCGTCTGTTCGACGGCATGGGCCGCCAGTTGCAAATGCTCAACAACGATAACCTCGTCAGCCTCCAGCTCGACCTGGGTGCTTACAACAACGGTATCTACTTCGTAAAAGTGGAAACTCCGAACGGCTCGATCACCAAGCCGATCGTGTTGCAGCGTTAATCCCAATGATCATCACATGAAAGCCTTCCTTCGGGGAGGCTTTCGTGTTTTTAAGTATTTATGCGAGTCACTTTTAGACGAAAGCAAATTCGTTATCTTTGCACCAGTTCTTTCCACCTCCTCTCGTCTTTCGACGAGACGGCTTATCCAGAAAGGCTGAGGGATTGCGCCCTGTGAAGCCTTGGCAACCGGTTCTAAATTGTTGAAAAACAATAGAATAAGGTGCCACCTCGCACTCCGCCATTTGGTGGAGAGAGATAAGTCAGAATGATCGTTGCCCAATCGAAATCGCCATACGATCCCTTCTGACTAGCGCAGGAGGGATTTTTTTTTCTCCTGGGGTCGCGGAGCGGAAGGAACCTGAACGATTATGCATCCGATTAAAGCTGCACTGCAACAACGTATCCTCGTCATCGACGGGGCCATGGGAACCATGATCCAACGGTATCGTCTCGACGAAGGCGGTTACCGCGGCGATCGCTTCCGGGATTTTCCACATTCGCTGAAGGGCAATAATGACCTCCTCTGTCTGACCCGACCGGAGATCGTGCGCGCCATCCACCGGGAATACCTCGAGGCTGGAGCCGACATCATCGAGACCAACACCTTCAACGCGCAAGCCCTCTCCCTGGCCGATTACCACATGGAGGACCTTGCGTACGAGATCAACCTCGCCGCCGCTCGCCTCGCGAAAGAAGCCGTAGCCGGTTTCGCGGCGGACCATCCAAACAGCACGCCGCGTTTCGTTGCCGGCGCGCTCGGGCCTACCAACAAGACTGCGTCGCTCTCTCCGGATGTGAATGATCCCGGCTTCCGGGCCGTGAGCTTTCACGACCTGGTCGAAGCGTACGCGGTGCAAACCCGCGGCCTCATCGACGGCGGTGCCGACGTTTTGCTCGTCGAAACCATTTTCGATACGCTCAACGCGAAGGCGGCTCTCTTCGCCATCGAAACCGTCTTCGACGAAAAAGGCGTGCAGTTGCCCGTCATGGTTTCCGGCACCATCACCGATGCCAGCGGACGAACCCTCAGCGGACAAACGGTGGAAGCGTTTCTCATTTCCGTATCGCACCTCGATCTGCTGAGTGTAGGATTGAATTGCGCGCTCGGCGCTAAGGAGATGCGCCCGCACATCGAAGAACTCGCCCAGAAGGCGCCCTTCTTCGTGAGCGCGTATCCCAATGCCGGACTGCCCAACCAGTTCGGCGAATACGACGAGACGCCCGACCACATGGGCCACCAGATCGAAGACTTCCTGCGCAGTGGTTTCCTCAACATCGTCGGTGGTTGCTGCGGGACCACGCCCGATCATATCCGCCACATCGCCGCGCTGGCGAAGAAAACACCGCCACGCGTCATTCCTTCGGTAGAACCCTGGCTGCGCCTCAGCGGGCTCGAAGCCGTCGTGCTGCGACCGGATTCGAATTTCATGAACGTGGGCGAGCGCACCAACGTCACCGGCTCACGCAAGTTCCTGCGACTGATCAAGGAAGGAAACTACGAAGAAGCGCTCAGCGTCGCCCGCGACCAGGTCGAAGGCGGAGCACAGGCGATCGACGTGAACATGGACGAAGGCATGCTCGACGCGGCCGACGCCATGACCCGCTTCCTGCACCTCATGGCCTCGGAACCCGACATCGCCAAACTGCCGGTGATGATCGACTCCTCCAAGTGGCACGTCATCGAAGCGGGCCTTCAATGCACGCAGGGGAAGTCGATCGTGAACTCGATCTCCCTGAAAGAAGGCGAAGAAGAGTTCATCCGGCAGGCGAAGCTCGTACGCCGCTATGGCGCCGCGGTGATCGTCATGGCCTTCGACGAGAAGGGCCAGGCGGATACACTACCCCGTCGTATCGAGATCTGCGAACGCGCGTACCGGATCCTTACGGAGAAAGTCGGTTTCCCGCCGCAGGATATCATCTTCGACCCGAACATCTTCCCGGTCGCCACCGGCATGGATGAGCACCGGCGCAACGCGCTCGATTACTTCGAGGCTACCCGTTGGATCAAGCGACATCTTCCACATGCCAAGATCAGCGGAGGTGTCAGTAACGTTTCGTTCTCCTTTCGCGGCAACGATCGTGTACGCGAAGCCATCCATGCGGCCTTCCTCTATCACGGCATACAGGCAGGCATGGACATGGGTATCGTCAACCCCGCGCAACTCCAGGTGTACGACGAGATCCCGAAAGATCTGTTGGAACTGGTCGAAGACGTATTGCTCGACCGGCGCGACGATGCGACGGAACGGCTGATCGCCCACGCGGAAACGCTGAAAGGTACGGGCCTCCAGAAGGAGGAAAAGGAAGAAGCCTGGCGACAGGGTTCTGTCGAAGACCGGCTCGCGCATGCGCTCGTGAAAGGGGTGGTCGATTTCATCGAACAGGACCTGGAAGAAGCGCTCCAGAAGTATCCGCAGCCGCTGCAACTCATCGAAGGTCCGCTCATGGCGGGCATGAACATCGTCGGCGACCTGTTCGGTGCCGGCAAGATGTTTCTCCCGCAGGTCGTCAAGAGCGCACGCGTGATGAAGAAGGGTGTCGCGTATCTGCAACCACTCATCAACGCGGCCGCGGAGGCTGACGCGAAGACGGGAGGGAAGGGCGGCCCCGGCAGCGCGGGCAAGGTACTCATGGCTACCGTCAAGGGCGATGTACACGACATTGGCAAGAACATCGTCGGTGTGGTCTTGGCCTGCAACAACTACCAGGTCATCGACCTGGGGGTCATGGTGCCGGCCGAGAAGATCCTGGAAGCCGCGAGGAAGGAGCAGGTGGACGTCATCGGCCTCAGCGGACTCATTACCCCTTCGCTCGATGAAATGGTGCACGTGGCCAAGGAACTCGAACGGGAAGGCTTCAAGACGCCGCTGCTGATCGGCGGCGCTACGACTTCGCGCGTGCACACCGCCGTGCGCATTGAACCACACTACACCGGACCGGTCGTGCACGTGAACGACGCGTCCCGCAGCGTACCCGTTGTCAGCGCCTTGCTTTCTCGGGAGCAGCGCGATGGTTTCGTGCAGTCGCAGCGAACCGATTATGCCCGTGTCCGCGAACAACACAAGCAGGCGAACGCGGCCGATAAGTATCTCCAATTGCAGCTCGCGCGCGAGAATGCCTTCGTCAGTAACCACCTCGACCAACCGGTACCGAAACCGCATCGGCTGGGCGTGACGGTGCTCGACGATTATCCGTTGGCCGAATTGGTTCCGTACATCGACTGGACGCCCTTCTTCCATAGCTGGGAGTTGAAAGGTTCGTATCCGAAGATCCTGCAGGATCCGGAACGCGGCGCGGAAGCGAAGAAACTGTTCGACGACGCACAGGCGATGCTGAAACGCATCGTGGAAGAGCGCTGGCTGCAGGCCCGTGCCGTGATCGGTCTGTTCCCCGCTTCCCGCGAAGGCGACGATGTGTTGGTTTTCGACCCGGAAGGAAAACACACACGCTGTACTTTTCATACCCTGCGTCAGCAGACAAAGAAACCGGCCGGGCAGCATAACCTGGCGCTCGCTGATTTCGTTCGCGAGCCGGTGATCCCGGGGACACCCGCCGACTATGTTGGTGCCTTCGCGCTCTCGACAGGATTCGGTATCGACGAACGCGTCGCTGCGTTCGAACGCGACCACGACGACTATTCCGCCATCCTCCTCAAAGCACTCGCCGATCGCCTGGCAGAAGCTTTTGCTGAACGACTGCACGAGCGTGTGCGCAAGGAGTTCTGGGGCTACGCCTCCGACGAGCGGCTCAGCAACGAAGAACTCATCGGCGAGTCCTACCGCGGCATCCGTCCCGCACCCGGTTACCCGGCGCAACCCGACCATACCGAGAAACGCACGCTCTGGTCCTTGCTCGACGTGGAGAAGAATACCGGCATTCAACTCACCGAAAGCCTGGCCATGTTCCCCACCGCTGCCGTGTCGGGTCTCTACTTCGCACACCCCGACGCGCACTACTTCGGCATTGGTCGTATTCAGCGCGATCAGGTCGCCGATTACGCGCGACGCAAAGGCCTCTCCCTCGAGGAGATGGAACGCTGGCTGGGCCCGAACCTGGCGTACTGATCACTTCCATGCAGGAGGCCTGGTCGAAAAATTTGAAAATGATAGGTTTAATCTATTATAAGATAGTAATACTATTATTTTTCAAAAATGCCCGTAACTTTGTGGCATGTCGTTGTCCTGTTCGGTGGGTACGGATATCAGTCGGGCCGCCCGCCTGCTCAAGCGCGGAAAATTGGTCGCGATCCCGACTGAAACCGTGTATGGCCTGGCGGCTCATGCGTTCCATCCGGAAGCCGTACGCGCGATCTACACGGCGAAAGGACGCCCCTCGAACAACCCGCTCATCCTGCATACGGATCATCCCGAACGTTTACCAGACTGGGGAATGGTCCTGCCACCACTCGCCGAAGAACTTGCCCGTGAATTTTCTCCCGGTCCGCTCACTTTTGTCATCCCTGCTTCCCGTCGGGTTATACCGGAGGTGAACGGCGGACAAGCCGGCGTTGCCGTGCGCTTCCCCGCACACCCGCTTGCGTTGGAATTGTTGCAGCAACTCGATTTCCCCCTCGTAGCACCGAGTGCCAACCCGAGCGGTTACATGAGCCCGACCCGCGCCGGGCACGTGCTGGAAGGCCTCGGCGATCGCATCGACTACATCCTCGACGGCGGCCCGTGTGCCATCGGACTGGAATCCACCATCCTTTCTTTTCTCGAACCCCAACCCGTACTGCTTCGTCACGGCGGAGTACCGTTGGAACTGATCGAGGAGCGTATCGGTACTGTGCGCCTCCATCCATCACTGTGGAAGGAAGCTGCCAGCATCGACCAACACCGCCTGCAGGAAGCACCCGGCATGCTGAGTCGGCATTACGCGCCACGCTGCCCCTTGCAGATCGGTGATCCCCGCGAACGATCCGGCAAGTACCCCGGCGAGAAATTGGCACGCATCTTTTTTTGTTTACCGACCGGGCCACTACCCGAGCGATCCTGGGTGCTTTCTCCCGAGGGCAGCATGGGAGAAGCCGCGCGCAACTTGTTCCACGTCCTCCGACTCGCCGAGCAAACCGACCCCGACCGCATCATCGTTGAACCTTTCCCCGACGAAGGCATCGGTCGCGCCCTCAACGACCGTTTGCGCAGAGCCGCATTTGAAAGAACAGGAGCGGAGCCGAACGTTTTCACATCGCCACCCGTCCCGCTCTCGCCCCGTCCCGCCCGGGCGGCTGCCCGTTGATATTCGACTGGCGATGGCGTGCCGGGGCTCCATCGGGGCTGGCCTGGAACGTCTCCGGCTTCGAGCCGCTGACAAACCGGCGATGAGGCATATCCGCAGGCTGTTGTTTGAAAACTCCGCAGCCTGCAGCGTGAACCCCGCCTCCCTTGCCGCATCTTCGTAGCGGGATGAATTCCATTTCAAAGAAGAAGCTCAGCTACCGCATCAACGAGGAACTGTTCATGTACCTCGAAGAGTTCGGCCGGCTCGAAGAACTTCCGTTCCGGTATCCGGACCTGCTCCGGTATACCTACAGCGTACCGCTCTACGACAAGTACGGGAAGGACACGCTCTGGGAAACGGTCTATTTCCAGCCTACGGAAATGGAGGAGCTCAACCAGCGACTCGTGAAGACCTACGCCATGATGAAGGTGGAAGGGAACATCAGCCTCATGGAGCACCTGTACGTCGACCGCATCGACTACTGCCCCTTCGGCAACTCGCGGCCTTTTCGCATCCGGATCAAGAACCAGTACAACGACAACTACGACTACTTCTATGTCAAACTCGCCGATGCTTCGCGCGTCTACGGATTGGAACTGGAAGATCTCCTCTCGCCGAACCGCATCAACTACCTGGTCGATGCCGATACGCTCATCGAAGAACACATCGTCGGTATTCCCGGCGACCTCTTTATCAAGAACCAGTTGAACGACCAGGCCGTCAACCCGACGCGCCTTGCCAAGGAGTTCATCAAGTTCAACGAACGCTGCTTCGTACGCCTGCTCGGCGATATGCGGTCCTACAACTTCGTCATCGACATGACCGCCGATTTCGACGATACGCAGTTCCGCTTCCGCGCGATCGACTTCGACCAGCAATGCTACGAAGGGAAGAAGTCGTTGTACCTGCCGCAATATTTCAAGGAGAACAATCCCTACGTCAACCTCTGTGTCAAGTTCATCAACCGGGAAACCGCCCGGCAGTACCAGCTCGAAGAGCGTACACTCATGGCCCGCCGGGTCAAGACCGCGCGCTTCCGGGTGGCGTCTTTGCTCGACGTGATGATCCGCGACGAAATTTCGCTCAAGGTGAAGGTCGAGCAGCTGCGCGAAGAGATGGCTCATCATTACCACCGCCCGCAATTCAACAAGTCCAAAAGCATGGGCGATATTCTCAGGATCTCCCTGGATCAACTCTTCGAACCAGATACGGGCTTCCGGGATTGATTCCGAAATGCCTTTTTTTAACGTTAATCTACGTTAAGGGCTTCCAAATGTTAAAATTGATTCCCTTACTTTGACCCGTCCCTGATCCTTTACCCCTTCCGCATGCGACGTATCGGTTTCACCTTTTTTCTGCTCCTAACCGGGCTTTCCCTGCGTGCGCAACAAGCCTGGACGCTGCAGCAGTGTATCGACCATGCCTTGTCGCACAACCTGCAGGTGAGGCAATCGGAATTGAGCGTCGACCAGAACAAAAGCCAGGTACAGCAAAGCACCGCCACGCTATTCCCCTCGGTGAATGGTTCCGCTTCCCAGAGCTATTTCTTCGGCCGAAGCATCGACCCGTTCACCAACGTCTTCGCCAATCAGCAGATCACCAACAATAACTTCAACCTGAATGCATCGATGAGCATCTTCGAAGGCTTTCAGTTGATGAACACCCTGCGCCAAAGCAAACTGAATTACATGGCGAGCAGGGCGGACCTTGATAAGATCCGGAACGATATCGCGCTCAACGTCGCGACGGCTTACCTGCAGGTGTTGTACAACGAAGACCTCGTCGGCGTAGCCGAAGGACAGTTGGAATCGTCCCGCCAGCAGCGCGACCGGGCAAAACGCCAGTACGAACTCGGTGCCATCGCGCAGTCGGGTTACCTGGATCTGGAGTCCCAGTTCGCCACCGATGACCTCAACCTGGTGAACGCACGCGCGCAACTGGCACAATCCCGCCTTTCCTTGACCCAACTCCTGGAACTGGATTCGGTCAGCAATTTCCAGATCACGCGTCCCGACGTCCTGCTGCCTGCCTGGGACGCCACTTCCGCGTCGGTCGAGGTCGTCTTCAACGCCGCCATGACCAATCAGCCCGAGATCCGTGCTTCGGAATATCGCTACCTCAGCGCTGAGCGCGGACTGTCGATCGCTCGCGGCACACGCTATCCGCGACTTTCCGTGTCCGGTAACCTCAACACCAACATCTCCAGTTCTGCTCAGGAAGTAACCGGTTTTCTGGCCCTGCCTCCCTCGATCGTGGAGTCAGGATTCACCTCCGGCGGCGATACTGTTTATTCGGTTGTTCCCAACAACGTCATTCAGACCCGGGAAACACCCTTCTCCAAGCAATTCGAAGACAACCTGGGTAAATCGGTCGGCTTTACGTTGTCGGTTCCGATCTTCAACGGCTGGGCCGCGCGCAACAATGTTACGCGTGCCCGGATCGGACTCGAACAGGCCCGAATCAGCCGTGAGCAGACCCGCAAGACACTCTACAAATCCGTTCAGCAGGCGGTAACGGATGCCCAGGCAGCTTCGTCGCGGTATGAATCCGGCAACCGCAGCTTGTCGGCACTCGAACGTTCCTTCGAGGAAAACCGGAAACGCTTCGAGGTAGGTGCGATCTCTACCTATGACTTCCTGCTGGTGCAAAACAACCTGGCCCGCGCCCGTGCAACGGCCTTGCAGAACAAATACGATTTCCTGTTTCGTTTAAAAGTACTTGACTTCTACCAGGGCAAACCGTTGTCCTTCTAATCACCCCTTCGCACATGGCCAAGAAAAAGTCCAACCTGATGAAATGGCTCTTGATCACGGTAGCCGTCCTGATCGTCTTTGCCATTGTCGGCAAGAAAGCCGGATGGATAGGAGGAGCGGAGGAAAAGGAAGTAGCCGTGGAGAAAGCCGAAAAGCGTAACATCGCCGAAACCGTATCGGCCAGCGGAAAAATCCAGCCCGAGGTATCCGTCAAGATCAGCCCGGACGTTTCCGGAGAGATCGTCGAACTGCCGGTGAAAGAGGGCGACCGTGTGAAGAAAGGACAACTGCTTGTCCGCATCCTACCGGACATCTATCAGTCGTATGTCGATCGCTCCGTAGCGGCTTTGAACGGGTCGAAAGCCAATTTCGAAAATGCCAAATCCCGCCTGGTGCAGGCCCGCTCCCAATTCGACAAAGCGAAGCAGACCTACGATCGCAGCAAGAAACTATTCGACGAGAAGCTGATCTCCCCGCAAGAATGGGAAGGTGTGAAATCCGCTTACGAAGTGGCACAAGCCGAAGTCTCCGCATCGGAGCAAAGTGTTTCCGCCGCCGATTACAGCGTACGCAGTTCGGAGGCTTCCTTGAAAGAGGCGCAGGACAACCTGCGCAAGACCTCCATCTTCGCCCCGGTCGACGGTACCATCAGCAAACTGAATGTAGAGAAAGGCGAACGGGTCGTGGGTACTTCCCAGATGGCCGGAACCGAGATGATGACGCTGGCCGATCTGAACGAGATGGAAGTCAGTGTCGATGTGAACGAGAACGACATTGTTCGGGTCAATACCGGCGATACGGCTACCATCGAGGTGGATGCCTATATGGGGAAGAAGTTCAAAGGTGTGGTAACCGAAGTGGCGAATTCCGCGAACATCTCGGGACTGACCGTGGATCAGGTCACCAACTTCACCGTCAAGGTGCGCGTACTGCGCGAGTCGTATGAACAGATGGCCGATCCGGAGCATCCTGAACGGAGTGTTTTTCATCCGGGCATGTCGGCCACGGTCGATATCATGACCAAGCGGGTTTCCGATGTCATATCCGTACCGATCCAATCGGTCACCACGCGCGATACGACCGAGAAAGGCGGAGGCACGACGGGTATGAAAGGCGGAGACAATAAAATGGAGGACGAGACCGAGATCACCGTCAAGGATGAAAAGGCGGAGAAAGCGGAAAAGGCCGATCAGTTGGATGAGTCGGATAAGCGTGTCGAATGCGTCTTTCTGCTGGACAACGGAAAAGTTCGACTCGTACCTGTGAAAACCGGCATTCAGGATAACAGCTACATCGAGATCAAAGCCGGCCTGAAAGTCGGCGACCAGGTGGTTTCGTCCCCTTACAGCGCGATCGCGAAGTTTCTCAAGGACGGCGATCCCGTGAAAGTCGTACCCAAAGAGCAGTTGTTCAACAAAAAGGACTGACGCTGATCCTGAGCGAATCAAAACCGGGTGTTACCTTTACACCCGGTTTTTTTATGCCCACACTCCTGCACATCGAGACCGCGACGGCGGTATGTTCCGCGGCCATCAGCCGCGACGGCAAGCTCCTGGCGTTGCGGGAAACTTTGGAGCCGCAGGCGCATGCGGCCATGCTGGCT
This sequence comes from Bacteroidota bacterium, assembly GCA_016713765.1. Classification (NCBI taxonomy): domain Bacteria; kingdom Pseudomonadati; phylum Bacteroidota; class Bacteroidia; order Candidatus Pollutiaquabacterales; family Candidatus Pollutiaquabacteraceae; genus Candidatus Pollutiaquabacter; species Candidatus Pollutiaquabacter sp. The sequence goes on along the minus strand of JADJON010000003.1, from coordinate 676,662 downwards.
GTTTTCATCCGGGAACTTTTCGACGAAATCGGTATACAGGCACCTGACCTGGATGCGGTCAGCTATAGTTCAGGTCCTGGTTCATATACCGGTCTGCGGATCGGGATCAGCACGGCGAAAGGACTTTGCTTCGCTGCCGACAAGCCCCTCATCGCGATACCCACGCTGGATGCGCTCGCCTTCGCCGCAACCTCCGTCGTGCAGGCGGGTGATCGCATCATCCCGATGCTCGACGCCCGACGGATGGAAGTGTACACGCAGGTGTACGACTTCAGCGGCCATCCCGAATCAGGACCTGAAGCACTTGTGCTCGACGAACAGGCTTTCGCTGCGTTACTGGCGCAGGGGCCGGTGTGGTTTCTCGGCGATGCGTTGACCAAAGCGCGCCCCTTGTTATCGGCTCATCCGAACGCCCGCTTCCTGCCGGACGTGCTGTGTTCCGCGCAGCATCATGCTCAACCGGCGCTGCGGGCCTGGGAAGACCGACGATTCGAGCACCTCGGACTTTCGGAGCCGTTTTATCTCAAAGAGTTCGTAGCCGGAAAAGGCTCCGTACTCCCGGGACCGGCCCAGGGTTGATAGGCCCGTTGTTCGTACTCTTTCAGCAGTTCGAAAAAGTTCCGGGTACCCGTTTTCCTGTAAAGCTCGCAGAAGAGTTTATCGACCGTCTTCCGGCTCAGGCAGAGGCGATCGGCGATCTCTTCCGCGGTCTTTCCTTCCCGCCGCAGTTCGACCATGCGGCATTCACGGGGACTCATGAGACCGTCGGCGCTTTTTGTTTTCAGGATTTGCTGCCGCCGGAGGAAATGCAGCATCGCCTGCGTCACATGGCAGTTGAGGTGGATGTCGCCCTGCAACACGTCGCGACAAGCCCGGTAGAGGTCTTCGCTGTCGGAAGTTTCGGGTAACAGGGCCTGTACGCCCGCATTGAGCAGTCGGAAGATGTCTGAATCGTCGGGACGATGCGCGGCGGTCCAGCCGATGAACCGGCAAGCGGGCCAGCGTGCTGTCCATTCGCGCATCTGTCGTTCGAACAAGGCAGCATGCGTCGGCACAAGAAACAGGAGTAGTGCCGGCTCCTGCTGCCCGATCTCTTCCGGCGCGGTCATCCGGAAGGTCAGGGGCGCAGCCAATTGTCGCAACCAAGCCTGCGCCCAGGCCGGCGCGACGATGGTCAGGGTGGTGTCGGGGAATGTTTTCATGCAGGCGAATGTGCCGCCACGCCGGCTTTCTCCCCGTTCAATTAATGCAGTTGAATGACAACACTATTGACAAGCACCTGTCAGTAGAGCAGGCTGTTCAATAAATGCAGGTGCATAGATGGCGGAAAGATGGCTTACTGAAACTGGTAAGATTTTAAGCCTTTCATTGGCTTATTGAACTCTTGTTTTGCAATTGAATTAAGGCGTCGAGCACATCGCAGTAACTGGCAACAATTCACTGCATGAATGACTGATACACAAGTCCCGTCAACGGATCTGGCGAATCAGAAATAATATGTTATCGGTAGTCTAAAACAACAACTCAAAAAATAGGCATGAACTACTTTGTTCCGCCCTTTCGTTGCCCGAAGCATCATCGTTTCCGATGTTGATTAAGGAACTGCATTAGTACAGAAATTAACAATCATTCATCATTCATTAACCACTAAAATCAAATTAAAATGAAAGTAAAATCGATTATTCTCTCATTCCTGTTTACTTGTCTCGTTTCTTTCTCCTTCGCTCAACTTGCGAAAATTCGCATCGAAGGCGATTGGGGTCGCCCGCGCCACGATTGCACCGGCTTTGGAATTTGTGGTCTTCGAATTTCTGTTGGCTTTGGGACATTGTCCGAGGTGCGCCTATCTTCGGACCAAGGCACCGTAATCATGGACGTGCCTTTAGCGTTGACGAAGGGTTATGAAAAGCAATTTTCAGGATCAGTTTTCCAGGCGGACGAAGAGTATCAAATCCCGTCGGATATCTGTAAAGCTTTAGGCGCAAAGAAGCAATTGTTTATCCGGGCCGGAAAGCATGACATGAAGAAGACGGAGGTAGGCTACACCATTTATTTCAAGCAGTAAGAGAAGATGTCCCGGAATCCGTAAATTCCGGGACATTTAAGATAACGATGAAAAACACCGTCTTCCTTTTTTTTGTACTCGTATTGTCATCCTGTAATTCGCTTCTGTTGAGAATGAACGGTATGCGTAACCCTGAGAAACCGGTTGCCCTGGAAGAAGTAATTTCATTTGCCCAGAGTATAGGCATAGATACAAGCCGGATTCTCTTCTGGACATCGTCTGATGCTAAAGCTAAATTTTGGAGAAAGTTCAATTATATCCCTGACTTATATGTATTTGATAGTAATGGTAATTGGCTGCCCTATCGAGATAATGCAGCCTGTAATGCAGCCGGTTTTAGTTTGGCCAAAGAATTCTGCAATTACACGTTTTCATCCCCAGATTCATCCGAGCAAGTAGAGTATTATCTCTCAAATCTCCGCAAAAGCGATTCTAGTGTTGTGACTTCGATTCTTCCGCCGGGGAAATCGTATACCATCCTGATAGCCTGGGGCCGATTTCTGGGTCCAGTAGCCAAGGAGCATTTACCAAAATGGCAGGAAGACCTGTTGCAGAACAAAGACTGTGTTTTTCAACACTATTTCGTCTGCTTTGACAGGATAAAACGACAACAATAATTCCTGGCAGTATTCCGGAAGTAGACCGGTGTATATTAACCCACCGACACCACCAAATCATCCGTCTCCACCATGGAGCCTTCCGAGAGGCTGACTTGCTTGACGGTCAGGTCGCGGGGAGCGGTGATGGTGGTTTCCATTTTCATGGCTTCGATGGTGAAGAGCGGCGTGTTCTTCTTCACCGCTTCACCGCCCTTGACGAAGACTTTCGAAAGCCGTCCCTGCAAGGGTGCGCCGATCTGGTCGGCTCCGCTCGCTTTGGGATTCGTGACTTTCTTCACCTGCGCCTTGCGGTCCTTTACTTCCACACTGCGCGTCTGTCCGTTCAACCGGAAGAACACGGCGCGGTTGCCGTTGTCGTCGGTTTCGGCTGCTACATAGAGCAAACGGATGAGCAACGTTTTTCCCGTGCCGATGTCGACCAGGATCTCTTCGTTCGGTTTCATGCCGTAGAAGAAGTTCACCGTCGGCAGCGAACTCACGTCGCCGTACTGCTTCCGGAAGCGGTAATACTCGTCGAATACTTTCGGATAGAATTTCCAGGACAGGAAGTCTGAGAATCCCTGGTAGTTGTCGTACTGCTTCTGGAAGGTCTCGAATTCCTTTTCAAAATCCACCGGCGGGAGGTGGGCATTCGGAAGGTCGGTGTACGGCTGCTCGTCTTTCAGGACGATCCGTTGCAGTTCCTTCGGCCAGCCGCCGTCGGGCTGACCAAGGTCGCCGCGCAACATGCCTTTCACCGATTCGGGGAACGAAAGCGTTTCACCACGGGTGAACAGGTCTTCTTTGGTCAGCTTGTTCGTGACCATGAACATGGCGAGATCGCCCACCACCTTCGAGGAAGGCGTGACCTTCACAATGTCCCCGAACAAGAGGTTCACTTCTTCGTAGGCTTTCTTGATATCATCCATCCGATCGGCCAGGCCGAGCGAGATGGCTTGCGGCTTCAGGTTGGAGTACTGGCCTCCTGGAATCTCGTGCTTGTACACTTCGGCCGTTCCGGCCATCAGGCCTGATTCGAAAGGATAGTAATATTCACGGACCGTCTCCCAATAGTTGGAGAAGGCATTGAGGGAGTCGATGTTGAAATTGGTCGCGTGTGGCGTATTGCGCAGGGCTTCGGCCAGTACGTTGAAGTTGGGCTGGGAGGTTAGCCCGGAAAGCGACGCCAGGGCGACGTCCACCACGTGTACGCCCGATTCGATCGCCTTCAGCAGGGTCGCCGACTGAATGCCCGAGGTGTCGTGTGTATGCAAATGAATCGGCAGACTGACCGCTTTGCGGAGTTCTTTCACCAGCACTTCCGCCGCGTACGGCTTCAGCAAACCGGCCATGTCCTTGATGCCGAGTACGTGCGCGCCGGCATCTTCCAGTCGCCGCGCCATGTCGAGGTAGTAGTGCAGGTTGTATTTGCTGCGCTTCGGGTCCAGCAGATCGCCGGTGTAACAGATACAGGCTTCCGCCAGTCCGCCGGTGCGTTCGCGAACAGCCCGGATGCTTACTTCCATGCTCTTGATCCAGTTCAGCGAATCGAAGATGCGGAAGACGTCGACGCCGTTCTCCCAGCTTTTTTCGATGAACTTCTCCACCAGGTTGTCGGGGTAGGAGGTATAACCGACCGCGTTGGCGCCGCGGATGAGCATTTGCAGGAGAATGTTCGGAATAGCCGAACGGAGCAATTGTAAACGCTTCCACGGGTCTTCGTGTAAGAAGCGGAGCGCTACGTCGAAGGTCGCACCGCCCCAGACTTCCATCGAAAAGAGCTGCGGATGGTGCTGAGCAAAGGCTTCGGCTACGCGCAGCATGTCCTGCGTGCGCACCCGGGTGGCAAGCAGCGACTGGTGCGCGTCCCGGAGCGTGGTGTCGGTGAATTGAACGCCAGCTTGTTCTTTCATCCACGCGGCGAACTTCTCCGGCCCCAATTCGTCGAGGCGTTGCTTGGTTCCGGATTGCGCTTTTACACTACGATCCCAGGAAGGAACCACCGCGTGTTGGAACACACGGCTGGGGTCCGGCTTCGGTACGTCGGGATGGCCGTTCACCAGTACGTCGGCCAGGTAACGCAGCAGCTTGGTGCCCTGGTCCTGTTTGGCGCGTACCTGGAAAAGGTCCGGGTGCTTTTCAATGAAACGTACGGTCACTTCCCCGGCTTCGAACACCGGATGCGTGATCACATTCTGCAGGAACTCGATGTTGGTCTTCACGCCACGGATTCGGAATTCCGACAGGGCACGGTACAAACGCTTCCCGGTGCCTTTCAGTGTGCGTCCCTTGGCCGTGACTTTCACAAGCATGGAGTCGAAGAAAGGCGACACTTTCACGCCCTGGTAGGAACTGCCTTCGTCGAGTCGGATGCCATAGCCGCCGGCATGCCGGTAAGCGATGATGGTGCCGTAGTCGGGCTTGAATTCGTTCTGCGGATCTTCCGTGGTGATGCGGCACTGGATGGCGAACCCATTGCAGCGGATCTTATCCTGTCCCTGGATATCGATGATGGAGGAATGCAGGGGTTGTCCGTCCGCGATCAGGATCTGGCTGCGGACGAGATCGATGCCGGTCACTTCTTCGGTGACCGTGTGCTCGACCTGGATGCGCGGATTCACTTCGATGAAAAAGACATTCTCCGCGTGGTCGACCAGGAATTCCACCGTGCCGGCGTTGTTGTAACCGACCTTCGTCGCGATGGCGAGTGCATGACGATAGAGCGCTTCGCGTGTTTCCTGCCGCAGACGCGGAGCCGGCGCGATCTCGACCACTTTCTGGAATCGACGCTGTACGCTGCAGTCGCGTTCGAACAGATGGACGATGTTACCGTGCCGGTCGCCGAGGATCTGCACTTCGATATGCTTCGGGTCGTCGACGTATTTTTCGATGAAGATGGTATCGTCGCCGAAGGCATTGCCTGCTTCGCGGCGCGCTTCAGTGAAGGCTTTTTCCAATTCCTCCTCCTGCCGGATGACCCGCATTCCGCGTCCGCCGCCGCCGGCACTGGCCTTGAAGATGATCGGATAGCCGATGCGCCGCGCCTCTTTCAACGCCATCGAAATATCTTCCAGTCGTTCCTTGTTGTCTTCGATGACCGGTACTCCACAGGCACGTGCCACTTCTTTCGAGCGGACTTTGTCGCCCAGTTGTTCCATGACTTCCGGATCGGGGCCGACGAAAATGATGCCTTCTTCCCGGCAACGACGCGCGAACTGGACGTTCTCCGAGAGAAAACCATAGCCGGGATGGATCGCCTGTACCTTGTTCAGCTTCGCGACACGCAGGATCTCTTCGATATCGAGGTAGGGCTTCAGCGGATCGCTGTCCTGTCCGATCTGATACGCTTCGTCGGCTTTTAAACGGTGGAGCGAGTAACGGTCTTCGTACGTGAATACCGCGACGGTGCGAATGCCGAGTTCGGAGGCTGCACGCAATACACGAATAGCGATTTCGCCGCGGTTGGCGACCAGCAATTTCTGGATACGGTCCATGGAAGAGGAAAATATTGGCCATCCAAAGAAAAGCAACCGCGCCCCTCACTTTCCGAGGAGAGCAGGGGAGTTTTAACAGAAGGATGTTCGGAGTTCGGGTCCGGCGGCGAAATGTAATCCAGGGTTCCCGGGTTCAACCCTTGATCTCCGCAAGCGCATCCGCCCAGTTGTCCTTAGGCAAATGACAACTACCGTTTTCACAGACATAATAGAGGGTCTTGGCAGGCAGGTATCGTCCCTGCAACAGGGGCAGGCGTTCCTGACCGGTCCGGGCCCAGGCAAGCAGGAGGTGTGGATGCCAGGCGGAACGTAAATGGTCCAAGGCTCTAGGTTCCGGTTCGCCGGCCAAGACCAGTTCGCGCGACGGGAAGAGCTGTTCGAGCAGCAAGATCGCCCAGTTGGAGAAACCGCTTCCGTACCGGGGCATTTCACCGGTGACCTGAAACAGCATCTGTCTTGCGCGCAGCATCCACGCCTCTTCACCGAAGTAACGACCGAGTGTAAACAACACCCGGGCCATGCAGGAGTTGGAAGCGGGGATCACGTTATCGTGCACCTCTTTCTTGCGCGTGACCAATGGCGGGTCGAGATCGGAAGTATACCAAAGCAACGGACTTTCCGGATCCGAAAAATGTTCCAACGCATACGCAACCGCGTTCCGTCCCGACCAGAGCCACGCTTCGTCGAAGGTGACGCCATACAAGGAGATCATGCCCTGTGCAAAGAAGGCATAGTCGTCGAGGAACCCCGGGTTGGCGGGCTTCTGCCCGTTCTCCAGCAGATGGGGCAAACGACCATCCGCCAGTGCATGTGAACGTAATCGCTCTCCCAACCGAATGGCATTTTCAAGAAACGCCGGGTCGCCGAGCGCCCGATAGGCTTCGCACCAGGCTTCCAGGAGGAGGGCATTCCAGGAAAGCAGGATCTTTTTATCGAGTCCGGGTCGTTCGCGTTTTTCCCGGGAGTGTAGCAGTCCTGCTTTCGCTGTTCGTAGAAACGCGAGCAATGTCTCCTGTGAAAGTTGATGCCGTGCAGCGAAGGAGTCGTCGTGTTCTTTCCGAAGCAGGATGTTGCGATCGAATTCCCAGTGACCTTCGGCACCTACGCGATAATAGTCGAAGAGGAGTGTCACCGGGTCGATACCCGGAGGCAGGTCGAATTGCAGTCGACCGATCACCGTGCGAAGTTCCTCCGGCTCCCAGGTGTAGAATCGTCCTTCCTCGCCTTCCGAATCGGCATCGAGGGCTGCGTAACCTCCACCGTTCGGGTCACTGAGTTCACGTTCGATAAACGCCAGTGATTCGCGTATCACCGTTTCGTAGAGCGGGTTCGGCGAACGCCGATGGGCTTCCGCATAAAGGGTGACCAACTGGGCGTTGTCGTAGAGCATTTTTTCAAAGTGCGGGACTTTCCATTCCGCATCTACGGAATAGCGGGAGAAGCCGCCGCCGATCTGATCGTAGATCCCGCCCATGGCCATCTTCCCGAGGGTCAGGTGTACCTGCGCTTCGGTTTCCGGATCATGGGCGCAGCTGAGGTAACGAAGCAGGAAACTGTAGTTGTTGGGCAAGGGAAATTTCGGTGCACGGTCCGGCCCGCCTTCGCGTGGATCGAAGCGACGCTTCCAGTTCACCATCATTTCGTCGATAGTGGTCATGGAGAATTCCGGATGACCGGCCTTTGTTGCAAACTGCTCCATCTGCCGGAGACCGTTCATGAGCTCATCCGCGTACGTGCGGGCGCGTTCGGGATCGGTGAGGTAAAAATGATGCAGGCGAACCAGCAAATCTTCCCATTGAGGTCGCGGGAAGTACGTGCCGCCGTAGATCGGACGGCCGTCGGGCAGGGTAAAGCAGTTGAGTGGCCAGCCGCCGCCGCCGGTCATGAGTTGCACCGCCGACATGTACACCTGGTCCACATCCGACCGTTCTTCCCGATCGACCTTGATGCAGACGAAATGTTCGTTCATCAGCTTGCCCACTGCTTCCTGCTCGAAGCTTTGTCGTTCCATGACATGGCACCAGTGACAAGACGAATAGCCGATCGAGACCAGAACCAACTTGTTCTCCTTTCGGGCTTTCTCCCAGGCTTCTTCCCCCCAGGGGTACCAGTCGACCGGGTTGTGGGCGTGTTGGAGCAGGTAAGGGCTCGATTCGTGGAGAAGACGGTTGGGCATGGGAAGGAGAGGGACGAGGGACGAGGGACGAGGGACGAGGGACGAGGGACGAGGGACGAGGGACGAGGGACGAGGGACGAGGGACGAGGGACGAGGGACGAGGGACGAGGAGAAGAAAAACCCAACAAATTAGTCAAAATTTAAATAATTCAGCCCAAGTCGCTCTGAATCTCCCCAATCCCAGCTTCTAATTACCAGTTTCTAATTACCAGTTTCTAATTACCAGTTTCTAATTACCAGTTTCTAATTACCAGTTTCTAATTACCAGCCCCTATTTTCTACTCTAATTTTTTTGCCCATTTCTCAACCATTCCGTACATTTGCATCCCTGCATTTCAGGGAAATTCTTGTAAACAGTTAATTATCAATACGATGTACGCTATCGTCAACATTGCCGGCCAGCAGCTCAAGGTTGCCAAGGACCAGAAAGTCGTCGTCAACCGCATGGAAGGCGAAGAAGGCAAAAAGCTGGAGTTCAGCGACGTTCTTCTCGTCGACGACAACGGTAAGGTGAAAGTAGGCGCTCCGGTTCTGAAGGGAGCCAGCGTTTCGGCCAAGATCGTTACGCACAAGCGTGGCGACAAAGTCATCATCTTCAAAAAGAAGCGCCGGAAAGGTTACCAGAAGCAGAGTGGTCACCGTCAGGACCTGACCGTCCTGCAAATCGAAGGCATCAAAGCCTGATTCAATCCTAACAACTAAAGCATCCTCATACCATGGCACATAAAAAAGGCGTAGGTAGTTCCAAGAACGGTCGCGAGTCACACAGTAAACGACTTGGCATCAAGATCTACGGTGGTCAGTCGGCCATTGCCGGCAACATCATCGTGCGTCAGCGTGGTACCAAACACTTCCCGGGCCAGAACGTCGGCATCGGCAAGGACCACACCCTGTTCGCGTTGATCGACGGCACCGTTGTTTTCAAGAAGGGCCAGAAGGACAAGAGCTTTGTCTCTGTTCTCCCGCTGAGCAGCGAAGCCCAGGCTTGATCCTGAACCGAAGACACCCATGAAGAACCCCGCACTAGCGGGGTTTTTTGTTTCTACCATTTTGTCGTTTTGGACTTTTTCCGGTAGACCGACTTGGATGATCTCCTGTCCAATAACTATCCTTCATTTGGAATAATCAGCAGCGCACCGCCTTCTTCCTTCTCACCACCGGTCCCGTGTTCGCTCGGCGCATCAACACCCCTGCATTGTTCAACGCAGGGAGCGCCTCACTCACCCGGGGCTAGCCTGCAACGTTTCGGCTTCGCCTCAAGGGGGACCGTCCTGCTGTAATTCCAAGCCGCTTGCCCGATGAACCCTTTATACGACCCCCTGGGATACTGTGACCCCTACGGGGTCATCGAAATGCAATTCCATTGCGATATATCCCAATGGATAGGATTATGAGACCCCTATGGGGTCATCGTTATATGATCGACTGGCGTTACGTTAATCCGCATGCCTGGGCATTTTCGGCTTTTTCTGATAACCCATCAGTCGCATGAAGGGGTACATGAGGGTGAACCAGAGTGTACCGATTGTTTTCAGCTCTTCATCACCGATCATGTAATACGTGATCGTGCTAAAAGTAAAACAGAGCAGCAGCGAGAGGAGTCCTATTTTTTTATTCTTCAGTTCGCGCAGGTCGTCGGTGATGTCGGATCCGATACGCAGTTGCGGACGGCTGACCAAAACATAGTGGACGAGGACGACCTGAGCCAGCATGCAGGCGACCAGGACGGAGAAATAGATGGTGAACGGGATCAGGGAATCGTGGTAGCCGCTGACTTGCAGGGAGACGCTGAAGGGGAAAAGGCCGACACAGAACAACAGCAGGAGGTTACGGAAGACCAGTCCTTTGTCGTAACTTTTCAGGTGGCCGAACAGCTTGAGGTGCTGGTACCACAACATGCCGATGAACCAGAAACTCACGACGTAAGCCAGCAGGATCGGCAGGAGGTGGTGCATGCCATGCATGAGCTGCTCCGCGGTGCGCGGGCCATCGCTTTCGGGCAATTTGATCTCGATGGCCATGAGCGTGATCACGATCGCGAACACGGCATCGCTGAACAGGATCATGCGCTCGAGCTGGAATTCTTTGCGGATCTCCTCAGTCGGAGATGGCTGGGGATGATGTTCGGACATACGCGAAACGGTTGAAGTAAGGGCAATTTAGGAATTCTCTTTTTACCCTCTATCCGGTCGTAATGCCGTTTCGGTGGGCGAATCCGACGTTTCGGAGTACGGAAGCGACGCCCTCCGGATCATTTGCCTATTTTTAGCTTGATGAAGCAGGAAAATGAAGGCCCCCAACCCGTTCGGGAACGTGTGAATGACTTCTGGCTCAGGGTCGGCGGTATTACCGCGCTCAACATTTTTCTGAACATCTTCTTCTATTTGCACCTTTCGCAGGAGAAGAACATTCCGTTCTGGAAGATATTTCTGCTTAGTACGTTTTTCGTCTTCCTGTCGTGGGAAGTCACCCGCTGGGTTGTCTTGCAGGTACGGAAACGTTTTCCCGGTCTGCAGAACATGCGCACCCGGATCATCCGCCTGACGATCTACGTCACCCTGGCAACCGTAGCGTTGTCGATTTTCAAAGTCTGGTTCCAGGACGCGATCGAGTTTTACGGCGAAATGAATTCGGGCATCTTCGACTACTTCTATGGATTCGGGATGAACATGTTCTACGCGCTGGTGATCACGGGCATTTACGAATCGCTGTACTACTTCCCACCAATGGCAACGACTGCTCGCCGAGACGGAGTTGCTCAAACAGGCCAATCTCCAGAGCCAGTTCGATTCACTGAAGAACCAGGTCAATCCGCACTTTCTTTTCAATAGCCTGAACTCGTTGTCCTCGCTGGTGGAGGAAGACAAGGAACAGGCCGTCAGTTTCATCGCGGAACTGTCGAGCGTCTATCGCTATCTCCTGCAAAGCAACGAGCGGGAGCTCACCACCCTGCAAAGCGAACTGGACTTCATCAAAGCCTATTTCTTCCTGCTCCGCACGCGCTTCCGCCAGGGCGTCGACCTGCTGATCGAGGTTCCCGACGGGATGCGGGAGCGTTTGTTGCCGCCGCTTACCCTGCAGATGCTGGTCGAGAACGCGGTTAAGCACAATGTCATCTCCGTTTCACGTCCCTTGCTTGTTCGCATCACCGCCACCTCCGACGGTTGGTTGCACGTGGTCAATAACCTTCAGCGCAAGATCCAACAGGTTCCCGGCAGCGGCCTCGGTCTTGTCAACATCACCGAAAAGTTCCGCTTGCTGAAACAACCGCAGCCACAGATCAACGAGACGGCAACAGAATTCCGTGTGAGCATTCCGCTCATGGACAGCCGGATGCCGTATCGTCCCTTCGCCGGTAGTGCCGAGAATGTCAGCCTTGCTTCCTGAAGTAGCCTTCCCTGCCCATGAAAGAATCACTGAATCTCCTGATCGTCGAAGACGAAGAATTGGCTGCCCGAAAGCTGAACAAGATGGTCTTGGAGCTGGAGCCGAACATGTGCTGCCTGGCCATCACGGACAGTATTGCCGGTACGGTATCCTGGCTCAAGGAAAACGGATTACCCGACCTGATCCTGATGGACATCGAACTGGCCGATGGACAAAGCTTCGAGATCTTTTCCCGGGTCGATGTCCGTTGCCCGGTCATCTTCACAACTGCGTATGACGAATTTGCGCTGAAGGCGTTTAAGGTGAACAGTGTCGATTACCTGTTGAAACCGGTGAAGCCGGAAGAGTTGCGAACGGCCCTGGAAAAATTCCGCTCGCTTCGCCAAAGTCAGATCTCGGAAGGCGCGACCCAGCAGAATATCGGCAAGCTGATCGAAACCCTGGTCGCGCAACAGCAAGGAACGCAATACCGCGAACGCTTTCTCGTACGATCCGGTCAGCGCCTCATGCCCGTCAGTTCAGACGCGATCGCCTACTTCTTTACAGAGGACAAACTGGTCTTTCTGCGCACCTGCGATAACAGAAAGTTCGTCCTGGATTATACCCTCGACGAACTCGAACACCAGTTAGACCCGCGCAGGTTTTTCCGGGCAAACCGACAGTTCATTCTGAACAGTTACTGTATCGAAGAAGTCCACACCTGGTTCAATGGAAAACTGAAAGTCAACGTGCGACCCAAGACCGAAGAAGAAGTGATCGTCTCCCGGGAAAAGGCAGGGGATTTCAAGGCGTGGATGGGGGAGTGAAGGAGGGGTGCGGGTTCCTGCCTTCGCTAAAGCTTCGGCAGGCAGGCAGGTTTCGGGTTCACTGAAACGCCGAAAATTACGTAATTACCCCGTTAAACTCTTCGCACCTCGCCCCTCGTCCCACGCCCCTCGTCCCACGTCCCTCGCCCCACGTCCCTCGCCCCACGTCCCTCGCCCCACGTCCCTCGCCCCACGTCCCTCGTCCCACGTCCCTCGCCCCACGTCCCTCGCCCCACGTCCCTCGCCCCTCGCCCCTCGTCCCTCCTTTCAACACGCTTCGGTGCGGAAGATTAACGTTTCGGTAAGATTTCGGATATTTAAATTGACTTAATTCGCCATCATTGAAGAAATTTTCAGCCATGACCTTCAAGAACCTGCTCACCATCGTTGTTGGTGGAATGTTGATCCTGATGCTTGGGATCGGATTGGGAATGCACTTATATGCGAAATCCTTAGAGCGCGAAACCGAGCAAATGGCCCGTTGCCAGGAGCCTTCCGGACTTTGTGATAATGACGAGCCTGCCTGCAAGGACGCGGCGAGTCAGATGACGGATAAAGCCCTCCCTGCACTCTTGCGTTGTTTGCCGGGAGCTGATAAGCTGATGCCGCATTGATCCGCCACGCAAGCTGCTATTCTTAAGCAAACGTTATCGTTTGCTTTTTTTATTTCCACCCATTCTTCGATTCGCGAAAATTTAAAGGTTCGAATCGCATGTCTTCGTTTCAACCAGCATTTCTGTCGCTTCGGTCATTTCTTCCGGTCTGACCGCAATTGTCGGGTGCATCTTTGCTCCCGCAACACCCCCTCAAACCGTTACGTCATGAAAACAATGTTCACCCTCCTCGCCGCACTTGTCCTCCAAGTCAGTGCTGCATTTGCCGGCACCAGGCAGCCGGTCACTGAAACCTTACAGTCTGATCCTTATCACGCGATCGTGATCAAGGGAGACCTGGAAGTCGTGCTTGTACCCTCCGAGAATTTCGAAGTAGCGGTACAGGGCACCGCGTATCAGGTACGGAATGTCTCGGTTTACCGAAATAATGACACGCTCTACATCACGGAAGTGAATAAGAACGGACGACGTAAATCTCCTGCCCGCGTGGAGATTCGTGTAAAAGACCTGGCTTTGCTGGATGTCACAGGGAATACGTCCGTCTATGCCAGCGGCCACATCAATACCGATATCCTGAGCATTCGTGCGAACGAAGGCGCGACGGTCAACCTGGATGTTCGTGCGCTGCAGGTTAAAACCCGTGTATTCGGATGCAGCAAGATCCGCCTCACCGGAACCACGGGCGACCTTACCTGTTCCGCCAGCGAATGCAAGCTGCTCGATATTTCAGGCCTGGATGTCGTTTTGCGTCAAGCCCGCGTACTGTAATCCCTCCCCGGAAACCCTGATAATTTGTTTTTTCTCAAGTGTGGGGCTCCGCGCCGTAAGGTGCGGGGCTTTTTTTTATTCTTCCGGTAATCACGCGACCTATCTTTCTGTTGCGGTCGAGGCGGTACTCTCCCGACCGCAGGCCCTATGAAGTGAAAACTACGCTGCGGTTACCTTTCATACTAATCGTGCTCCTGACAGCAATCGGACCCCGATCCGCTCATGCACAAAATCCGGTACCGAATCCCGGATTTGAAGAATGGAACGGCGGCACACCAGCTGGCTGGTCGGTGAACAACAATGGCCCTGTGCTACCCCTTACCCGGACCATTGATGCCCACGGGGGTAGTTATGCGGTACGCGGAGAAGTGGTAGCCGGCACCACCAGTGTCGCGGTGCCGCCACTCTTACAATCTCAAACCAACGGCGTAGGATTTCCATTGGACGAACCGATCACGGCCGTGCAATGCTGGTACAAGTGCCAGTTGTTTTCCAGTGATGTGTTCAATGCAAACGTCTATGTGTACGACGCCGGTCACGCGCTGGTAGGCGGAGGATCGGTCATGATCACCCAGTCGTGCGCGGATTTCACCTTGTTGAATATTCCGGTTACCGTGTTCGGGAGTGGAGCGGCCTTTGCGATGGTTGCGATGACCATCGTGGACGGCAGCGGAACTGTCCCGGCCCATTTGCAATCATCGTTTGTCGTTGATGACCTGCAGGCACTTTCGGTAGCGAGTGGAACGAAAAATCTCGCGTCAGAACAGGCTGTGTTGACCGTATTTCCGAATCCGGCACGGGAAGTTGTTCGGATCCTGCTGCCACCGGCTGGTCGGAACAGTGCGCAAAGCACTTCCGATCTCCTCGTGCTGGACCAGGAGGGGCGGGAAGTGTTCCGTCAACAGGTACGTCAGGAACGGGATGTTGCCGAAATCCGCCTGGATATCCTCGGATGGCAGCCCGGGACATATACCCTTGTCCTGAATGACACGCCGAAACAACGATTCGTTGTCCGGTAATTAATATCCGAGGTCATTGGTTTCATGCGGCAGGCTTGGTAATTTTACGTACCAATTCTACCATCATGAAAAAAATCCTTACGCTGCTTGCAGCCGGTCTCTTCTCGGGCGGTTTGTTCGCTCAAATCCCCAATGCCGGCTTCGAAACCTGGACGAGTGGCAACCCGGATAGTTGGTTGTCCAACAATGTGCCGGGGACCTATACTCCGGTAACCCAATCTGCGGATGTTCATTCCGGCACGTCCGCGGCGCGCGGAGAAATCGTTGATTTCTTCGGCAGTGTCGTTCCTCCTTTGCTGTACGTTGCCAACGGAGGCGGCGGATTCCCGGTCACGCAGGATTACACCAGCCTGATCGGCTGGTACAAAGGCAATGTGTTGAATAACGACATCATTCAGATCACGATCGCGGCCTACGATGCATCCAACAACCCGGTCGGTGGTGGTAGCGATTACTTTGGCAACAGTGCCGGATACACCGCTTTCACTGTTCCGATCTTTACCAACGGTACGCCGACGGCCTCTTATCAAATCTTCTTCTCCATTGCGGATACCTCCGGAGCCGGTGATGGCACGGTCGGTTCTTATTTTATCGTAGATGATTTGGAACTTACCACATCCACTGACATCCAGGATCGGGCTTCGGCTGATCAATTGAAAGTGTTCCCGAATCCGGCCAGCAGCTATTTGTTCTATGTGCCATCCGGCAATATGCGCGGCCAGATCCATGCACAACTTCTCGACCTGCAGGGTAAATCGGTGTTTGCGGAAAATTTCGAAGCGGCCGTGAATCAACAAGCTCGCAAAATAGACCTCAACGGTATTGCTCCAGGCTTTTACCTGCTGCGCCTTGTCTCCGGCGAGGCCAACGAAGTCGTAAAAGTCGTAGTGAAATAAGCGTTGCACGTTTGAACGTTTGAACGTTGTAACGTTCAAACGTTCAACCTTCAACTCACGTCAATCCAAAGCCGTCTTCAGGAAATCCATCAACGGCTTCATTTCCTTGCCAAGCGTTGTCAGTGTTTTGATCGACTTCGGCCCAAGGATGTCTTTATCGGAAACGTTTTTCCAAACAATAAAGCTGTTCAGTTTAAGAAGTTCAATATCCGGATGATCTTTCGGGTAGCCTTTAGGCGCGGTCTTTAAGGCATGCTCGCGACTTAACCCGCCAAAGGCTTTTTTGAACGAAGGTTTGGTGAGGACTTTCTTCAGGTCTTTACCATTATAATCGATTTCCTGCCGGATCTTTTTGACTTCATCGGCAGGCGGCATCCAAATGCCGCCTGCGATAAAGCTTCCGCCGGGCTCCAGGTGCACATAATAACCTGGTCCCATCGATTTCTTTCCACCCGCGTTGATGGAAGCCCCCAGGTTGGTCTTGTAGGGCGTCTTGTCTTTGGAGAAACGCGTGTCCCGGTAGATCCGGAACAGACAGTCCTTCGCTTCCAGTCCGCGCAGGCTCGAATCAAAGGTGCTGAACGCGACAACCAACTCCTGGATGAACCCGAGTACGTTGTCCTTCGCGTTTTCGTATTCGGATTTGTGGTCGTTGAACCAGTCGCGATTGTTGTTCTTCTTCAATGCCTTCAGGAAGGCGAACGTCTTGGGTTGAATGGTTGTCATGGGTAGTCGGGTTGGACGAAAATCTATCGGATCGCAATACCGTCAGAGCCGTGATGGTCAAGTTACTATTTGCGGTATAATTTCCAACTGCCGTTAACGGGTGGTAAGCTGCCACGACTTATTTTCGCTCATGGCACCATCCTTGCCAATTCTGCCGCTCCTATGAAACGTATCCTTTTTCTGCTCTTGCTCCTGGTGTCCAACCAGGCCTGGTCGCAATCCGCCTTGCTGTTCAACGAGACCCGGCGGGAAGCCTATCTGTTCCGGTCGAACAGCAGTTCGTCGATCGGACAGGTCATCAATAAATTGGCACAGGCACAGGGCCGACCGGCAACCAGTGTCGACTTCACCCTGGAGACGGAACAGCAACTGCGGGTATCGCGGGAGAATCCAAGGAAGATCAACCTCACTGCCGACATCCGGGATTTGCGCCTTCGCGGTCAGTTCCTGGTGCAGGGGTTCAATGTTGAGCAATACCTGATGCCGTCCTCGGCTGATCTTTCCCTCTTGTTTACGACGCTGGACGGATTGAGTCAGGTGCCCATGAAATTTGAAACCAACCGCGCGATCGACGATCGAACTGTTGAGCGAGCCACTGTGAACCTGAACGACAGCATCAGCAAACGGGTCAAACTGGAGCTGGTACAAGTTCGTTTCAACTACGATGCGAGCGCGCTGCAGCAGCTCGACGAATACCTGGATGCCATTCGGGAGTATTACGCTGCGGATGCCGTACTGAACAGGGCCATGAGCCGTCTGTCAACGGTGAACCCCGGTGACATGGAAGCCCTCGATTTCCACAACGCCACGCTGACCGAAGCGGAAGGCTTGTTGCAAGGACTTGCCGACAAAGGGCTCGACGACCGTTTGCCACTCCACACGTTTGATCCCATACAATTCGAGCGCCGTCTGAGTCAGTTGCAGCAGGATGCCGCCCAGCGACGAGTCGCCATCAATCAGGCGCGTGCAACGCTCCATTTGTTCTATTACAATGCCGGTCTGCGCCTATTGGATCAGCATCGTCCTTTACAGGCACGGGAAGCTTTCCGTCGGTCTCTGGTCGCGCTTCCGGTTTTTGCTCCGGCTGCCTATCAACTGGCCGTACTGGATTTCGAAGATGGCAGGATACATGAATCAGAATGTCGCATCCGCGAGATCCTGGAAAACATGGATCCCGACCCGGACACCCGGAGATCCTCCGAGCAACTGGCTGCCGGTATTTACCAGGGTTATCTGCAACAGGCTTTTGGACAATTGGCTGCTTCCCGTTGGGAAGATGCGCTGGATCCGTTGATGAAAGCACGCAACCTCTGTCAGGACCTGAACGGACTGCGCTGCGACAACCGGCTGGATTCAGCTTTTCGCCAGGCTCGAGGTGGTGTGTATCGCTCGATGCTGGATCAGGCGCGTCGCGATTACCAGACCGGTGACCTCGATGGCGCGGAACGTGGGATTCGTGCTGCCATTAACTATCAGGACCGGCATGCAAAGTACATTCCCAGTGCAGTCGACGCGAAGGAGATGCTGAACGGGGTATACCGGATGCGTTTCGATCGTATGCTGAATGACGCGCGCGCGCAGATTACCCAGAACAAGTATAGCGCTGCGGTCGCCAAACTGGACGAAGCAAGTCGCATCCAACAGCAATACGGTTTCCCTTTGCCGGATCAGTACATGGAATTGCGGAGAAGCGCGGCAAAGCCCTTGGTGTTGCAGGCACTTTCGAATGGTAACGTACAAGCCGCCGCCAATAACCTCTCCGGTGCACGCGTAACCCTGCGGGAGGCGCAGGCCCTGCAATTGCAGAACGGTTTGGACATCGACGCGGATGTCAACGCCACCCTGGATCAGTTACGTAAACGGATTTTCTCCAAGGAATGTGAAAATGCACAGCGCAGCATGGATTCCCTGGCAAGTGCCAGCCGACAATCGATGGAGCTTGGAGATTACATCCTCGCCGACGAGCAGATGGAGCGGGCCATCCGACTGGCGGCCGACAACAAAGATTGCGCGTTGAACGATCAGGCCTTCAAGGCGGTCCGGGATAGTATTCGACCGGTGGTCGTCTTCGGTCGCGAATTGCGCAACGTCAACGCCTTGCAAAGCAATGGACGGTATGCGGAGGCAACCGAAGCTTATCTGAAACTCGATCGGGAGACTGACAGGGCTATGCTGTCGCGCTACAAGGTGGAACTTCCCGCGTTTCTGATTTTCGTCCAACAGTATGGCAGCGAAGGCTGGTTGATACACCTGATCGATCATTTCGTCAACCAGCAGGATCCGAACTCAGCGCTGACGGCCGCCCGGGAATTGTTGACCCGTCATGTACCTCCTGCCAATTTCAGGCAACCACTGATCCGGCTGGGACGTGCACTGGCTTTTCAAGACCGGCAGCGGGGCGTCAGTGGTGATTGGAAGCAGGCGGTATTGCAGCACTCCAAGGCGGATAAGCGTCTGAAAGCGCTCGAAAAGGGATATAAAGACGGCTGGAAAAAGTCGACTCCGGGTCGATAAAAGGGGATAAAACAGGCGGAAATCCACCTTTTACAGGCTTCAATTGCTTACTTTTGAGGTTTCCGTATTCTCATGTTATCGCTACCCTTGCTCCGGGACAAGCCGGAATTCATAGTCGAACGACTGGCCGTTAAGCACTTTGATGCGAAAGGCGTCGTTGATCGTATTCTTCAGCTCGACGAAGACCGCCGAAAGGTTCAAGCCGAACTTGATCAACTGCTGAATCAGCAAAATACCATTGCCCGTCAGGTCGGCGAATTGTACAAGACCGGCAAAAAGGCTGAGGCTGACGATCTGAAGAACAAGAGCGCTGCGTTGAAAGCGACGAGCGCGGAACTGGATCGTCGTCTCGGTGAGTTGGAATCCGCTTTACAAGACGAGTTGGTCAAGCTGCCGAATCTGCCGTCCGAGAAGGTTCCGAAGGGACGTACGCCGGAAGACAATGAAGTAGTCCACCAGGAAGGGGAGATTCCGGTATTGCCCGCGGGAGCAAAACCGCATTGGGAACTTGCAGCTCAATACGACATCATCGATTTTGAATTGGGCGTAAAGTTGACGGGAGCGGGATTTCCCGTTTATAAAGGGAAAGGCGCACGCATGCAACGCGCTCTGATCAACTATTTCCTCGACAAGGCAACGGAAGCGGGTTATAAAGAAATGCAGCCGCCGATCCTTGTCAACAAGGATTCCGGATTCGGCACCGGACAGTTGCCCGACAAGGATGCGCAGATGTATCATGTCGGACTTGACGAATTCTATCTCATCCCGACCGCGGGAAGTGCCGGTCACGAATATCTACCGGGATGTGATCGTAAAGACGGAAGAGTTGCCGATCCGCATGTGCGCATACACGCCCTGCTTCCGCAGGGAGGCGGGCAGCTATGGAAAAGACGTGCGCGGACTGAATCGTTTACATCAGTTCGATAAGGTCGAGATCGTGCAGATCGAGCACCCGGATCGTTCTTATGAAACACTGGACGGTATGGTGAAGCACGTGACCGGTTTGTTGCGTGCCCTGCAGTTGCCGTTTCGCATCCTGCGGCTTTGTGGAGGCGATATGAGTTTTGCTTCCGCTTTGACCTACGACTTTGAAGTCTATTCGGCAGCTCAACAAAAATGGCTGGAAGTGAGCAGTGTTTCCAACTTCGAGACCTTCCAGGCTAACCGAATGAAGCTGCGATTCCGCAGCGGATCGGACAAGCCCCAGATCGCCCATACGCTCAACGGCAGCGCCCTGGCCTTGCCGCGCATCCTCGCTGCCTTGCTGGAAAATAACCAGACCCCGGACGGCGTTGTCATACCGGACGCGCTCCGGGCCTATACCGGCTTCGACCGAATCAATTGATGACCCCTCACTTCCGCCAACGACTGTTACGCTCGCTCGCTTGCCTGACTTTGCTGGCGGTATTTTTCGTCGGTGGAACAAGTACTGTCACGGCCCAGCAGAATACGGACCGGCAATTGGCGGAGCAGTACCTGAACAGTTCGGAGTTCGAGAAAGCTGCCGAGTTGTATGACCGGTTATTCGACAAAGACCCTTTTCTCACGTACGGCGGATATCTGCGCGCCCTTCTGGCATTGAAGCGTTTCGAGGACGCGGAAAAGCTCGTCAAAAAGATGACGCGCAAGTCACCGGAGAATCCCCAGTATCTGGTCGATCTCGGGTTTGTGTATGAGGCGGCGGGTTCCGGAGACAAAGCAAAGGGTCAGTACGATAAAGCCATTCGCTCTCTTAAACCCGATCAGGGGTATGTCATGATGATGGGCAGCGCGTTCACCCAGCGACAGCAATGGGATTATGCGCTTCAAGTCTACCAGTACGGACAAAAGAGTCTGCGCGAGCAGTATGGTTTCTTCTTTGAGTCCGCGGAGGTGTTCTTTCAAAAAGGAGATGCCCAGGGGATGATCGATCAGTACCTGGATGCGGTTGCGGACAATCCGCAGATGCAACAGAATATTCTCAATATCCTGCAGGCCAGGGTGGGTTACGATCCCGAGAACGGACGAGCGGACGTCTTGCGGCAGTCGCTGCTGCGTCGTATTCAGAAAAATCCCGATCAGCCGGTCTATGCGGAAATGCTGATCTGGCTGTTCATTCAGCAGAAGGATTTCAGCTCCGCCTTCATCCAGGCAAAAGCGTTGGACAAGCGATTGAGAGAAGACGGAACGCGGGTGATCACCCTTGGAAATCTCGCGATGGCCAATCAGCAGTACGACGCGGCCATTCAATGCTACGAATACGTTGTGAGCAAAGGCCCGGATAATGGCCAGTACCTCCCGGCGCGCATGGAGCTCCTCCAGGCGCGGAACAGGAAGCTGACCAGCGGTAATACCTATACCCGTGCGGAGCTGGTTCAGTTGGAGTCCGATTATCTGTCGACCCTGAATGAACTTGGGCGGACGGGTCGTACAGCGCAGCTCGTGCGGGGACTCGCGCACCTGCGGGCGTTTTACCTTGACCAACCGGATTCAGCGGCATCCGACCTTGAAGCGGCGATCGATCTGCCGGGGATCTCGCGCCAGAGCCAGGCGGAATGCAAGTTGGAGTTGGGTGACATCTTGCTTTTCATCGGCAACGTGTGGGATTCCGACCTGCTGTATGCGCAGGTGGATAAGGATTTCAAGAACGATCCGCTCGGACAGGAAGCCAAGTTCCGCAGCGCGCGCCTGGACTATTTCCGGGGCGATTTCCTCTGGGCGCAGTCTCAACTCGATGTGCTGCAGTCGGCTACGTCGCAACTTATCGCCAACGATGCACTGGCCCTTTCGTTGCTGATCAGCGACAACATCGGCCTCGATTCAACGTACGATGCGCTGAACCTGTACGCGCGCGCCGACTTGCTGGAATACCGCAATAAGCAGAACGACGCCATGGCCGTTCTCGATTCGCTCTTGAAGGAATATCCCGATCATTCACTGGTCGATGAGGCATGGTTCAAGATGGCGGAGATCGAAGACCAACGCAGGAACTGGAGTGCGGAGGATTCGCTCTATAAGGAGATCCTTCAGCGATTTCCGGAAAGCGTGTTGGCCGATGATGCCCTTTACCGCCGGGCCGAATTGTATGAGAACAAACTGAAGGACACCACCAAAGCCATGGAGCTCTACCAGGAACTGCTCACGAACTACCCGGGCAGTTTGTTCGCGGCGGATGCCCGCAAGCGTTACCGTGCCCTGCGTGGCGACCTGGTCAATTGAACGAAGCGATGATCATTTACAATGTGACTGTCAATATCGACGATAGTGTGCACGATGAATGGCTGCACTGGATGCGGTCCGTTCATATTCCGGACGTACTGGCCACCGGACTGTTTTCCGGAAACCGGATGTTGCGTGTGATGAGTCAGGAGGAAAGCGGCGGTACTACCTATTCGATTCAATATTCCTGCGCGAGCATGGAGGACTTCCAGCGGTATGAACGCGAGTTCGCGGAGAAGTTGCGGGCTGATGCCTTGCGCCGCTACCCGAATAAATTTGTCGCTTTCCGGACACTTCTCGAAGTGATCGACTGAACATGAGTCAGCCCGTTCGCGCGAAAAAACACCTGGGCCAGCACTTCCTGATCGACGAGGATGCGGCAGGACGGATCGTTGACGCGCTGGACGCGAATGGTTATCGTGATGTTGTCGAGATCGGCCCGGGAACGGGTGTCTTAAGCAAATACCTTTTGAAGCGGGAGGACCTTCGGACGATCCTCCTGGATATTGATACGGAGTCCATCTCCTTCTTGCGCAAGCATTACCCCGCACACTCGGAACAGATTGTCGAGGCGGATTATCTGCAATGGGATCCCGCTACGATATTCTCCGGGCAGTTCGCCGTGATCGGCAATTTTCCGTACAACATCTCGACACAGATCCTGTTTCGCGTACTCGAATTTCGTGATCGCGTTCCGCAAGTGGTCGGCATGTTCCAGGAGGAAGTGGCGGTACGGATCGCGTCGCGTCCTGGTAACCGGGATTACGGCATTCTCAGCGTGCTGATGCAGGCCTGGTACGATGTGCAGTTGTTGTTGTCACTGCCGCAGGAAGCGTTCCAGCCGCCACCGAAGGTGCGTTCCGCGGTGATCGTGTGTAAGCGGAAGGATGCCGAGGTGCCGTCTTGCGACGAAGTACTCTTCAAGCGGGTCATCAAAGCGGCGTTCAATCAACGACGCAAGACACTTCGCAATGCCTTGTCATCGCTGGTGCCCAAAGAGCAAATGGCCGGGTTACCCTATTTGGAACTGCGGGCAGAAGCCCTGAGCTGGCAGCAGTTTGAAATCCTCACGAATGCCGTGGCACAGCTTCCCGGTAACTGATCGCGCCGGTACATATGCCGGATTATTCCGAACTTGGCGGTAAGCTATCCGATATGCGGGTTCTTTTCATCGATACGGTTCATCCTGCACTCCGGCAAGGCCTGGAGCGGGCGGGATTCGTCTGCGTGGAAGCCAGTGGCTGGAGCAGAGAAGAGCTGTTGCGGCAATGTGGTGATGCGGTCGGCATGGTGATCCGTAGCCGGATCCGCATCGACCGGGAGCTGTTGGATGCTGCGGTCGCGCTCAAGTTCATTGCCCGTGCCGGCGCGGGCATGGAAAGCATCGACGTGCCGTATGCGGAAGCGAAAGGTGTGCGCTGCCTGAATTCGCCGGAAGGCAATCGGGATGCCGTTGGTGAACACGCGTTGGGCATGTTGTTGATGCTGCTGAACAATCTGGGCCGGGCCGATCGGCAGGTACGATCCGGTGAATGGCAACGCGAAGCCAACCGCGGTACGGAGCTGGGCGGTAAAACCGTGGGCTTGATCGGATACGGGAACATGGGTGGAGCGTTTGCCCGCAAGCTGGTCGGTTTCGATTGCGAGGTACTGGCCTACGACAAGTACCGCAAGAACTACAGCGATCCGTATGCGAAGGAGTCCGACCTGTTCGAGTTATACGAAAGCTGCGACATCGTGAGCCTGCATGTTCCGCTGGCGCCGGATACCGAATACATGGTGAATGCCGGGTTCCTGGACCGTTTCCGGAAGTCCATCGTCCTGATCAATACTGCCCGGGGGAAATGCGTCCGAACCGACGACCTGGTTGCCGCGATGAAAGCAGGCAAAGTCACCGGCGCTTGTCTCGACGTGCTGGAATACGAAGACCTCAGCTTTGAAAAATTCGATCCCAGGACAGCGGGATTCCTCGATTCAGACACCTGGAAATACCTGGCCGGCTCCGACCGGGTCGTCTTGTCGCCGCACATTGCGGGTTGGAGTTTTGAATCGCACGAAAGGATATGTAAATGTTTGATTATCAAAATATTAGATATAATGAATGTTTCCTAATCAATATTATTAATTAGTGATGAAGCGTATATAGTTAATATTGTTAAAATCTTAACGAAATAAGTATCTATTGTGTAACTTTATAAGAATTTGATTCATTTTATGAGTTTTTTAATTGAAAAAGCAAAAGCTAACTTAAACGCTGCCAATTCGTTAAGATTTGACCCCCCAAGTCATTGCTCTTCTATTCATTGTTCATATTACAGTTGTTTACAGTTACTAATACACATAGTTAAAGTAATAGTCGGTAAGTCTGATTCTGAAATGTGGCGAGAAATACGAAGTAGGGAAATGAAAGGAGGAACTCATGCTTATTATAAAAAGATTGCAATTGAGAGAATATCAATAGATAGAAGAGAAATAATAAGTGATGTAAACAGAATTTCAGAATTACAATCTCTCAGGAATCAAGCTGACTATGAAAATCTTGAGATTACTATTGAGAAGAGTAGCAATGCATATTCTATAGCTAAAGATGTGCATAGGATTCTTTTAAATTACATTCTAACAACCTCCTAGAAAATGGAACCGATAGAGTATATTAATGATTGGATAATTGAAAACGTTGATAAGACTCAGCTAGAAGAGGTGGCCTATTTCTTTGACGAAGGTTCTTATGTTCATTTTTTGATTGTAAAACCATCGTTTCAGATTCTTGATGAAACTACTAGGGATATTCTAAATGATCTGGTAATTAAGTTCGAGAGTGATTTTGATAACCACTCGATTTGTGTAATAGATAAGAATTCCCCTGTGTTTTCTACTAATTCTAGAAAACTATGGAAATCGCATAGCTCGGAAATTCAGCTCTATTGGGGTAATTACTTTCCAATATTAATACCAGGTGATAAAGATTGGATACCATATGATAATCCAAGCTGGTATCATTTGCCTGGTTATGAATTTGCTTTTCCAAAGAAGACAGACAATCAGATTCAATTTAAGGTGTTAGAGTGTAGCAACTTCTTATTGTCTCATACAATGGGGAGTTTATCATTCAACGAATTCACTTTCAATTGGCTCAACATTGGCATGAAGTCGAATGTTGACATTGGAAGTGTGGAGGATATTACTGACGAAAATTATGCTCTAGCAGCATGAAAAAATAACATATGAATACAGGTTATCAACCAACTGCAATTTGGCTTCTAAGTTCACAATTAGATCGAGATGAGATCATCGACTTTAAGAAGGAGCTTAGTGTCACTCCAAATATCGATTATTCAGTAGTGATCAATGAAAAGGAAATTCTATGTAAACTATTTTTCTCTGTCAGTTTTAAAATTGAAGATCAAGAGGTTGCCACAATGTCCTGTACTTTTGGAGGTAGTTTTAATGTAATTGGTCAACCTAAGTTAAGTACAACAGATTTCGCAAATGTGAACGCGCCTTCTATTATCTTTCCGTTTATCAGGGAGCACGTTGCTAGCACGGCTGTAAAGGCGGGTTTAGGGCCACTTATATTACCTCCCGTAAATTTTGTTGATTTCGCTTTGAAAAAGAAAAAATCAAGTAATCAGTAAGTTTCCCGAATCACCACCTGTGCCGTCTGGCGGCTTCGCTGTTCGAGCAGGATCGTTTTTCCTTTGGTCAGTTGTTCGATGGTGGACGGATAGTAATGGCGGACAGTAACCAGTTTCAGTTGGTCGTTGTAGAGTACACGGAAATCCCGGCCCAGGGCTTCGAGTAGCGTGGGGACTTTGTGCGGATCGTTGTCGAGACAGATGGAGAAGCTGATGGCGGAATTCTGCATCAGGTTCACCTTGGCGCGGTGTTCGGCGAAGAGTGAGAAGATCCGGCTGAGGTTGTCCTCGGCAATGAAGGAGAAGTCCTTCGCAGAAATGGAGAGCAGGATCTGATCTGTTTTGAAGATAAAGCAGGGTACCAGGGGTTTGGTCGCCTGGTAGTTGCCGATGCTCGTTCCTTTCTCCTGGGGCGCTTTGAACGAGCGTACCCGCATCGGGATGCCTTTGTTCTCGAGCGGTTTGATCGTTTTGGGATGGATGACCGTTGCGCCATAGTAGGTCAGTTCGATCGCGTCGTGGTAGCTGATCTGTTCGAGCTTGACGGCGTCGTCGTAGAACTTAGGGTCGGCGCTGAGGACGCCGGGAACGTCCTTCCAAACGGTCATTTCCTGCGCGTCGAGGCAGAAGGAAAAGATCGCGGCTGAATAATCGGAACCTTCCCGGCCCAATGTGGTCGTGAAGTTTTCAGAGGTGGCACCGATAAAGCCCTGGGTGATGATGATGTTATGCTTTTTCATCAGTTCCGGGATCCGCCAGCGGACCAGTTTGGTGGTGGTGTCCCAGTTCACTTTTGCCTCGCGGTAGTTGTTGTCGGTCTGGATGACGTCGCGCGCGTCGAGCCAGGTGTTGGCATAGCCGGCTTTTTCGAGGTAAGCGCTCACGATGCGGGTGGAAAGCAGTTCGCCTTGCGCGACAATCTGGTCGTAGCTATAGCCGTATCCCCGACTGGGTTCTTCTTCCAATACCCAGTCGATCTCCACGAACACATTGTTGATCTCGGTCCGAACCGGATGATTGGCTTCGAATCCGAGGCCGTCCAGTATTTGTTCGTGGAATTCGCGAACCACCTGCAGTTTGTCGGCGAGATCGGAGGAGCGATTCATGTACGCGTCAACGACCGCCTCCAGCGCGTTGGTCGTTTTTCCCATGGCCGAAACTACGACGACCAGTTGTTCACGCTTATACTCGGCAAGAATCGCGGCCACATTGCGCACCGCATCCGCATCCTTGACTGAAGCACCACCGAATTTGAAGACGAGCATGGGGATTGATTATTCGATTTTAGTTAACAGTAAACAGTGAACAGTAAATAGGATATGTACTAGTTAGTATTTAATCTGACAGATAAGGGTTATCTTTAGGATACGAAACATAACAATAACCCCTAAACTGTCAGACAATGAATACAGAAGCTAAGTTAATCAAAACCAAGTTAGGCTTGTTGAAGTTAGCCGAACAATTGGGTAATGTATCCCAGGCGTGCAAAGTGATGGGCTATTCACGGGATAGTTTCTATCGGATCAAAGAGTTGTACGATACCGGTGGGGGAGACGGCTCTGCAAGAGATCAGTCGGAAGAAGCCGATACTGGCCAATCGGATGGATATAGCCTGGGAGAACGCCATCGTACAGATGGCCACAGACTATCCGGCCTACGGTCAGCTTCGTGCATCGAACGAGTTGCGTAAGAAGGGGATTTCTGTTTCACCGGCCGGGGTACGGTATATCTGGATGCGGCATGATCTGGAGACCTTTGCCAAGCGCTTGAGCGCTTTGGAGGCGAAAGTGGCCCAAGACGGACTGATTCTCACCGAAGCGCAACTGGTTGCCATGGAAAAGAAACGGGAACAGCAGGAAGCCATTGGCGAGATTGAAACCGAGCACCCCGGTTACCTTGGAGCCCAGGACACGTATTATGTGGGCAATATCAAGGGTGTAGGCCGGATTTACCAGCAGACCTTCATCGACACCTACAGCAAAGTAGCCTTTGCCAAATTGTATGACCGTAAGAACGCCTTGACGGCAGCCGATATGCTCAACGACAAGGTGCTACCGTTCTTTGAGGAGCATGGCTTGCCGCTGCTTCGGGTACTCACAGACCGGGGTACAGAGTACAACGGCAAGCGGGAGAGTCATGAGTACAGTCTTTATCTGACACTGGAGGATATCGATCATAGCCGTACCAAGGCCCGGCATCCTCAAACCAACGGCATCTGCGAACGCTTCCATCGGACAATCCAGAACGAGTTTTATGCGGTTGCCTTCCGAAAAAAGGTCTTTGGATCGCTGGAGGAATTACAGAAGGATCTGGATCAGTGGATAGAAGAGTACAACTGTGAAAGGACACACACCGGAAAATACTGCTTTGGTAAAACACCAATGGAGACATTCCTGGACAGCATACCCTTGGCGCAAAGTAAAATGCTCGATAAATTAGCAACCGGTTAAAAGTTATTCCGGGCGACGGATCCTTAAAAATCCGTCAGACCGGAAATAACTTTTAACCAACCCTGTCTGTCAGGTGAAGTTCTAACTATTACATAGGATAAAATTTGCAAATAATTTTTCCATAACCCTTGCGAAAGCAGTCGGTCGCACTATTTTTCACTATTCCATCCTGCCTACGCTAAAGCTTCGGCAGCTAAAATTCACTATTCACTGTTTACAGTTTATTTTTCGCTATTCGCTATTCGCTATTCGCTATTCGCTATTCGCTATTCGCTATTTACTATTTACTATTTACTATTTACTGTTTACTGTTTACTGTTCACTGTTCACTGTTCACTATTCACTATTCACCAACATTCATCTTGCAATCCAACCATTCCGCTTCCAAACTTGCGCCCATTTTCTTGTAGAGGTCGATCGCGGGTTGGTTCCAGTCGAGGACTTGCCAGTGCACCTGGCGGGCACCGGAGCGTCGGGCTTCTTCGAGGTAGGCCTTGAGCAGTGCCAGTCCAATGCCGCGGCCGCGGTACGTTTCTGTAACGATGAGGTCATCGAGGTAGAGGCCTTTACCCTTCCAGGTGGAGTACTTTACGAAGAAGATGGCCAGCCCCACGACCTGGCCCTCGCATTCAGCAACCAATGAGCGGAACACGGGTTGTTCCCCAAATCCGTCGCGGAGCATGTCCGCTTCGGAATTGGTAACCTGTTCTGGCGCTTTTTCGAAGAGTGCCAGTTCCTTTACCAGCGCGAACATCGCGGGTACATCCGCTGCACGCGCCGGACGGATGATAAATGGTTGCAAGTTCGCCATCAATACAGGTTGCGGACGCGAATGGTATGCTTGACTTTCTTCAGCGCTTCCAATGCCTTGGACGATGTGCGTTTGTCCATATCGGTTACTACATAGCCGATACGTTCGTTGGTTTGCAGGTATTGCCCGAGGATGTTGACGTTCAATTTGGAGAGCTTGCTGTTGATTTCGCCGAGGACACCGGGCCGGTTGGCGTGGATGTGGAGGATGCGGTGCGTGTCCTGTTGTACCGGAAGAGTCAAGGGTGGAACGCTCAAGGATCCGACGCTGGTACCGGTTTCGAGGTACTGTACCAGTTTGCCGGCGACGTCCAGGCCGATGCTGGCCTGGGCTTCGTGCGTTGATCCGCCGATGTGGGGAGTAAGGATCACGTTCGGTAAACCCTGCAATGGCGTTTCAAACGCTTCCTTGTTGTTCTTGGGTTCATAGGGAAACACATCTACTGCAGCGCCGAGGATGTGTCCGTTGCGAATTGCTTTCGCCAGGGCTTCAAGATCGATGACATCACCCCGACTGTAGTTGATCAGGGTCGCGCCTTTTTTCATTTTGGCGAAACGAGCCGCGTTCAGCAGGTTTTTGGTGCCCGCACCTCCCGGAACATGAAGGGTCACGATATCCGATTTTCGCAAGAGGTCGTCGAGGGATCGGACGGACTGCGCGTTGCCCAGGCTGAGTTTAGGTTCCACATCGTAAAAGATGACCTGCATGCCCATGCCTTCCGCAAGGACTGATACCTGGGAGCCGATGTGGCCATAGCCGACAATTCCGAGCGTCTTTCCGCGCACTTCGAAGCAATTCTCGTGCGACTTCAGCCATTCGCCTTTATGCGCGGCTTCGCTTTTTCCGGGACGCGGCGCAGGAGGCTGATACAATGAGCGATCACCAGTTCCGCTACGGACCGGGTGTTGGAGAACGGGGAGTTGAATACCGCGATACCAAGTCCGGTAGCGGTTGGAAGATCGATCTGGTTGGTCCCGATACAAAAAGCACCAACTGCCAAAAGGCGATCAGCGGATTCCAGGACCTTTTTGGTGAGTTGGGTTTTGGAACGGATGCCCAACAAATGAACGTCCTTGACCATTTTACACAACTCGCTTTCGCTGAGAGCGCCGGTCACGGATTCAACCTGGCTGTAACCGTGATCGCGGAACATGCGGACCGCGGAGGGGTGTACGCCTTCCAGGAGCAGAACGCGCACTTTTTCCCGGGGATAGGAAGTTTGCATAAGCCTTCAAAAGTAAGGAGTCGGCGCAATGAGCGCGGCTTTTGACTGACGAAATATCAACGATTGACCTGATTTTTGTCTTCCTTCATGTTCCTCCGTTTTTCCGATATTTGAGCCCGCATTGAAAAAGCCCTTATGAAAAGACTCGTCACCACGCTCGGTCAGTTCATTATCGAACGCCAATCCGATTTTCCGTATGCCAAAGGGGAGCTTTCCCGCTTGCTGCGCGATATCGGTATTGCAGCCAAGGTGGTGAACCGGGAAGTGAACAAGGCCGGCCTGGTGGACATCCTGGGTGAATTCGGAACCATGAATGTGCAGGGGGAAGAAGTGAAGAAACTGGACGTTTTTGCCAACGAGCAGTTCATCTCGGCTTTGAGTGCAGGCGGTGAAACCTGCGCTGTGGCGTCCGAAGAGAACGAAGGCTTGATCAACATCGATTCGGAAGTGTCCAAGAACGCGAAGTATGTGGTGTGCGTCGATCCGCTTGATGGTTCATCCAACATCGACGTGAACGTTTCGATCGGTACGATCTTCTCGATCTATCGCCGTACCTCCTTCGGCGGGATCGTGGAGGAGACCGATTACCTGCAGCGGGAACCGAGCAGGTCGCCGCCGGCTATATCATCTACGGATCATCAACCATGTTGGTCTACACGACCGGTAAGGGTGTCAACGGCTTCACGTTGGATCCCAGTATTGGGGAATTTTGCCTCTCGCACCCTGACATGAAGTGCCCGAAATCAGGCAAGATCTATTCGATCAACGAAGGCAACTACGCGCATTTCCCCGACGGTGTTAAGAAGTACATCAAGTATTGCCAGGAGATCGATTCGGCGACCGAGCGGCCGTACTCCAGTCGGTACATCGGATCGCTGGTGGCTGATTTTCACCGCAACCTGTTGAAAGGCGGCGTTTTCATTTACCCGTCCACGCACAAATCGCCGAAAGGCAAACTCCGTCTGCTTTACGAATGCAATCCATTGGCTTTCATCATCGAGCAGGCCGGTGGAAAGGCTTCCGACGGCTTCCGCCGTATCCTCGACGTTCAGCCAACTTCCCTGCACCAGCGCACGCCGCTTTTCATCGGCAGCGCAGACATGGTGACGATGGCAGAGGAGTACATGTCGCGCTACTCGCCGGTTACCGCCAGTTAAGGCGTTTCCTGTTAGGGCGATTGCGTTCCAATTCCGACCTTCGCAGCGCCGGTATTTCAAGCCGGCACATTGCCTGTGACCGTTGAAGAATTGCTGGGCGCCTACCGCTCCCGGCCTTCCGTCGTTTCTCTGAGTGCGCGCCTGGGTCAGCCTGAGCGCGTTCATCTTCATTTACACGGCTTGTTGGGATCAGCCGATGCAGTCGTTGCAGCAGCCGTTGCCGGATCGACCGAAGTCCCGATGTTGTTCGTACTGAATGACCGGGAAGATGCTTCGTATTTCCTGAATGATCTGGAGCAATTGTTGGGACAAGAAGCCTTGTTGTTCTTTCCGGCATCCTACAAGAAATCCTTCCAACTCGACGATCCGGACAATGGTAACATTCTGTTGCGTGCGGAAGTCCTCAGCCGCATCAACCGCGGAAGCCGGACCTTGGTCGTGACCTATCCGGAAGCGATTGCGGAGCGGGTTGTCACCAAACGCAACCTGGAACAAAACAGCATTGAGTTACGTGTGGGGGAGAAGATCTCCACCGATTTCATCACAGAGTTCCTATTACACCATGGCTTTGAAAGTGTCGATTTCGTTGCGCAGGCGGGCGAATTTTCCGTACGCGGCGGAATCGTGGATATTCTCTCTTTGCCAACGAACTGCCCTATCGGGTAGAGTTCTTCGGTGATGAAGTGGAAAGTATCCGGACGTTCGACCCGGAGAGCCAGTTGTCGGTGCAGGCCATGCATCACGTCATGATCATGCCGAATGTTCAGACGAAGTTGCTGGAAGAGAGCCGATCCTCGTTCTTCGAGTTCATTTCTGGCAATACCGCCGTCTGGTTCCGCGACGCGGGCGCGGCCTTGTCTGCACTGGAAACAGGCCTGAGCAAGGTCAAACAGTTGGTGGCGGCAGAGAAGACCTATGAGCCGGAGCAACTGGATCTGGTCTTCGAGCCGGCCCCGGAGCAGGAAGAGCGTTGGGCGAAGTTCACGACGGTGGAGTTCGGGAAGCGATTCCGTTTTCCGGAAGACCATGCCTGGAAGTTCAAGCTGCACCCGCAACCTTCGTTCAATAAGAACTTCAACCTGTTGATCGCCAACCTTCAGGAGAACAAGCGGAAAGGACTGACGAACGTGTTGTTTGCGGATTCCGCCCGTCAGATCGAGCGCCTTTACGCCATCTTCGAAGACCTCGAGAAGAAGCACGGTATCAAAGGGCATGTGGAGTTCACATCCCTCTTACTCTCGTTACACGAAGGATTCATCGATGAGGACCTGAACCTCGCCTGTTATACCGATCACCAGATCTTCGACCGGTACCACCGCTTCCGGATGCGGAAGAATTACAGCCGGAGCGAGGCGATCACGTTAAAGGAACTCTATGCGCTGAAACCCGGCGACTTCGTTACGCATATCGATCATGGCATCGGCCGTTTCGCCGGCCTGGAGACCATCCTGGTGAATGGCAAGCCGCAGGAGGCGGTGCGGTTGGTGTACAAGGACAACGACATCCTCTACGTCAGCATTCATTCCCTCCACCGGATCGCCAAGTATACCGGTAAAGAAGGGACTACGCCCTCGTTACACAAACTCGGCAGCACCGCCTGGAGCACGCTGAAGCAGAAGACGAAGAAGAAGGTCAAGGACATTGCCAAGGACCTGATCCAGTTGTATGCGAAGCGTCGCGCGACCAAAGGATTCGCTTTTCAACCGGATACGTATCTACAGAACGAATTGGAGGCCAGTTTCATTTACGAGGATACGCCTGATCAGGTGAAGTCGACGCGCGATGTAAAGAAAGACATGGAGCGTCCCTATCCGATGGACCGGCTGATCTGCGGAGACGTCGGATTCGGGAAGACGGAAGTCGCGTTGCGCGCGGCCTTCAAGGCAGTGACGGACGGGAAACAAGTGGCCGTGCTCGTGCCAACGACAATCCTCGCGCTGCAACACTACAATACGTTCCGGGAACGGCTGAAGGATTTCCCAGTGACCGTCGATTATATCAACCGATTCAAAAGTGCCGCCAAACAAAAGGAAACTCTTGAGCATCTTGTACAAGGCAAGATCGACATCATCATCGGGACCCATCGCCTGTTGAGCAAGGACGTGAAGTTCCGCGACCTCGGGCTGATGGTGATCGACGAGGAGCAAAAGTTCGGTGTCGCGAGCAAGGAGAAGCTGAAGGCGATGCGGGTGAATGTCGATACGCTGACGCTTACGGCTACGCCCATTCCCCGGACGCTGCAATTCTCGCTCATGGGTGCGCGTGACCTCAGCATTATCAATACACCGCCGCCAAACCGTTATCCGGTGACCACGGAGTTGCACACCTTCAAGGACGAGATCATCCGGGAAGCGATCAACTTCGAATTATCCCGCGGCGGGCAGGTATTCTTTGTCCACAACCGGGTGAGCGACATCTATGATCTGGCTGAAATGATCCGGAAACTCGTCCCGGATGTCCGGGTTGGAGTAGGGCATGGCCAGTTGAGTGGAGAGCAGTTGGAAGAAGTACTCCTCTCCTTCATCGAAGGGGAATTGGATGTATTGGTTTCTACCACGATCATCGAATCGGGTCTC
Organism: Bacteroidota bacterium; assembly: GCA_016713765.1. NCBI lineage: Bacteria > Pseudomonadati > Bacteroidota > Bacteroidia > Candidatus Pollutiaquabacterales > Candidatus Pollutiaquabacteraceae > Candidatus Pollutiaquabacter > Candidatus Pollutiaquabacter sp. The sequence goes on along the minus strand of JADJON010000003.1, from coordinate 642,546 downwards.
GATATTCCGAATGCGAACACGATCATCATCAACCAGGCGCACCATTTCGGTCTGAGCGATCTGCACCAGATGCGTGGACGTGTAGGCCGATCGAACAAGAAGGCATTCTGCTACCTGCTTGCTCCGCCGGCTACGGTCCTGACTTCCGAGGCGCGTCAGCGACTGAAAGCCATCGAGGAGTTCTCGGACCTTGGTTCCGGATTCAACATCGCGATGCGCGACCTCGATATCCGGGGTGCGGGCAATATGCTGGGCGGAGAACAAAGCGGGTTCATCTCCGAGATCGGTTATGAGATGTACCACAAGATCCTTGACGAGGCGATTCAGGAGTTGAAGGAAACGGAATTTTCCGACCTGTTCTCGGAGGAGATCAAAGAGAAGCGGAAGTTCGTACAGGACTGCCAGATCGATACTGACCTGGAGATCCGGTTGCCGTCCGACTATGTGAACAGCGTGACCGAGCGTTTGCAGTTGTATAAAGAGATCGACAGCCTGGTCGGTGAAGAGCAATTGGTTGCCTATGAGGCGCAATTGCGCGACCGGTTTGGTCCCTTGCCCAAGCCGGCGAGCGAATTACTTAACACGATCCGTTTGCGCTGGCTCGCGGAGGAGCTTGGGTTCGAGAAGATTCAATTGAAGAACAGCCGCTTCTTCGGCAACTTCGTGACCAACCAGCAGTCACCTTTTTACCAATCCATCGCTTTCATGCGCATGATCCGGTATGTGCAAAAGCATCCGAACCGTTGCCGCTTGAAAGAAGAGAAGGACAAATTGTCCATCACGATTCAGTCGGTACCGGGCGTCGACGATGCCAACGCGGTGTTGCGCGAAATCCTCGCGTATCCGGAACAGTAAACCAGCTTAGTTATTCAGGGTGATCCGAATGGTGCCTTCCGCCAATTCGAAGATGATCAGCTTGCCGTCGACGGAGTATTTTCCGCCGCCAGTGACCGCTACCGGTGTGGAGCGGATCGGTAGCATGATCGCGAGGCCTTCCATCCGTTTGGGCACATTGACTGTAACAACCCGTTGAGCGCCTTCGCGCGTGATGTCGATGCTGACTTCATTGCGGGCAGTCCACCACAGACCGAAATCCCGAAGTGTACCAAACCAGGCTTCGTCTTTCAGATCATCGTAGAACGCTTTCTGGACTTTCCAGCCGAGTGCGTTCGGGTGAACCTGTCCGATAAAGCAACCGCCGTAGCGGGCGATTTTCTTCGCCAGCCGGATGGCGGATTGCGCCCGTGTGATGTTGTAGGGCGGGAGTTCATCGTCGTCCGTAACCGGGAATTCAAACGCTTCCAGTTCGGAGTCGAACTCTCGGTTGTAATTCAACTGGAAGGGGAGATGGGTCAGGTGCGCATTCGCCGCGACCGATGAACTGAAGCGGTAACCAGTTGCGAGCAGGCTTTGTGGGTAGGTGAAGGGCGTGTAGAGGTAGGAATTGCGGAATGCCAGCGTCTGGTTGCCCGGCACGATGCGATCGATGAGGTAACGGCTGACACGCATTTCGCCGAAGATCGTACCGTGGTACGTTTTGTCCCAGGCCATGACGTAAGGCTTGTAATCCGGGTAGGTCTCGTCGCCGGTTCCCTGTTCGAACTGATCGAACAAGGGCGAGCCGATCACGGAATTGCTCTGCAGGTCATGACCAACGGCATGGATCTGTTTGAGGTGGGTGAGGTCTTCGTCCTTGGAAAGGATGAACGGACTGCGGTCGTTGATGTATTTGGTCTGGATGAAGTAGGTCGAGAGCATGCCGGCTTCACGCTCCTTGCGGGCGTACTCGACGGATTCATCCAGCGCTTTTCCGAAGTTGACGTTGTGCGTGATGACAACGGAGAGATTCTTGAAGTACGGTACCGTGGGAATCCAGGCGGCATCCGGGTTGCCGGAGAGGTAGATGTTCCGGATCATGCGCATGATCACATCGATCGAAGGTTCGAACTCGTTGACGACGTTGTGATGGAAATCTTCGTGCCGGTTGTTGTGTCCCTTTAGAATGAAATAACCGATGTCGAATCCGAAGGCATACGCGGCCCCGCCTTCATACAATTTGTAGGAGACGGCGGCGGACTTGTCTTCGTACACCGCGAGTGCGGGCAATTGGTTGCCGCTATAGCTGTACGTACCGATGGTTTCCTTGAAACGCTCTTTGTTGCCGAGGGAAATGCGCAACTCCTTCGGGTCGGTGAATTCTCCTGTAATGGCGGAACTGTCGTTGACGATGTTGACTTCGAAATGCTGGCGGGAGGGAACCGGCTCTTTGAATCCGAACACTTCGTTCAAGGCTCCGAGAACCTGGATGCCGATCAAGGTGCCGCCACTGCGCGGATAGGCGGCTAGTGCCTGCAAAGCATCCGGTGCCAGTGCCGCTCCGGAGATCACCGGGTACGCCATAACGACCTTATGTTGCAGCGCGACGCGGTAGTCGGTGGTGATGCTGAACGGGATGCCGAACGATTTCAGGCCATGCGCGACACCGAGCCAGGAGGAAGCCGTGTCGGTCAGGAGGACGCAGAGGCGACTATCGGCGCCTCCGGAGTATTTCTGCCAGCGGGTGGGAACACGTTCGGCCAGGACGGATTTGTCTTCCGGTCCGCGGGCACCCGGGATCTGGTAAAACTCATTTTTCCGGACGTCATACGTCTCCGGGTATTCGGTCTGTTGCAGAGCGCCGATCTCATCCCCTTCCCGATCGGAGCCGCAACCGGTAGTGATGATCAGTGTCGCGAGAAGGAGAAAGAACAGTCCGTGTGCGATGGACTTGAAATGAGGCAAGTGAGGTATTCCTGCGAAATTGGGCATAGCGTGGAGCACAAACTTAGGAAAAACAAGTCCCGGAGCCCCTTTAAAACCGCGCCCTTTGCGGGTGAATTTGTCACCACAGCTGTTGAAAACCCTGATCAGTTAGCCCGGATCGCGTCGACCGGATTCATCCGAGAAGCCTGATGGGCAGGAACGAAACCGCTGATGATACCGATCGTCGCGGAGATGATCAGTCCCATGAAAACATTGGCGGCTGTCAGCGAAAGGTCGAAACCGGTCATGCTGCTGGCTACGGAGGTCAGGCCATAGACCAGCAGCAGGCCGATCAATCCGCCGAAGATGCAGAGCACCACCGCTTCAATCAGAAATTGCAGGAGGATGAAGTAATTTTTCGAACCCAGCGATTTTTGGATACCGATGATGTGGGTCCGTTCCTTCACCGAAACGAACATGATGTTGGCGATACCGAAGCCGCCTACTAGAATCGAGAATCCTCCGATGATCCATCCCGCAAGTCCGAGGGTGGAGAAGAGTGATTGGAGGCTGTTGGTAAGCAGGCTCGTCTCATTCAAGGCGAAATCGTCTTCCTCCTTCGGGTGAATACGTCGGATGGAGCGCATCGCGCCGCGCAGGTCTTCTTTCATTTCCTGCGTCGGGACCTGTTCACGCGCTTTGACCATGATGAACGGATCGATCTGGTCGGATCGCAGGTTGATGATGTTGCGCGCGTAATTGACGGGGATGATGACGTTGTTGTCGTTCGAGTTGTCCACCATGCTCGAACCTTCCTTTTCAATCGTGCCGATCACAGCGAACTTGTATCCTCTCACCGAAATTTCCTTTCCTACCGCGTCGCCGTTCGGGAAGAGCGCATCAGCAACACTGGAACCCAGGAGGGCCAGGGGGCGACCGCCGGCGGATTCGGACTCCGTGAAGTAGCGTCCGGCGGTCAATTCCATGCTCTTGATCAGGTCGTAATCGTGTGATACCGCCAGTACGGTAGCGTTTTCGACCGATGAACTTTTGTATTTGATCACCTGTCCGCCGAGCGTAGCGACATACGCCAGGATTCCTGCCGACTCGGCCTTTCTACCTACCTCGGTCATTTCCTTGTAACCGGGCAAGGGTCGGTTCATGTATTTCCACCAGGGGTATTCTTCTCCGCCCTCCGGCACCCAGGGCCATTTCTGGATGTAAATGACATTGTCGCCGAGTGATTCCACATCGGAACGGATCTTCCGCTCGAGGGCATCCGTGACGGTGAAAACCGAGATGATGGCAAAAATGCCAATGGTGATGCCCAGTAACGAAAGGAGGGTACGTAGTTTATTGACGCGCAAAGCTTCGAAGGCGAAGAGGAAACTTTCCCTGAAAAGGCGTAAGAAAATGCGGAAGCGCGACATTGAGGCAAATGTAAGCAGCGCAACTTCGGCCGATGGATACTTAACGCAAATTAACGTCGTGGATGCAGTTGAATTCCGGAAAGGGCAGGGCCCGAATTTTCTACCTTTGCCCCAGCCAAAAACACCCTTCATGTCCAGCGAAAAAAAGATCGGTAGCGCCCTGATCTCAGTCTATCACAAAGACGGCCTCGAACCGATCGTTCGCAGGTTGCATGAGTTGGGTGTAACCCTCTACAGCACCGGCGGAACCCAGGATTTTATTGAAAAAATGGGCATTCCGGTCGTTCCAGTGGAGCAATTGACCAATTATCCCTCGATCCTTGGCGGCCGGGTCAAGACCCTTCATCCGAAGGTTTTTGGCGGTATCCTGAGCCGTCGCGGCCACGAAAACGATGTCGCGGAGGTAGCCGAATATGCCATTCCGGATATCGACCTCGTGATCGTTGATTTGTATCCGTTCGAACAGACTGTTACGTCCGGAGCAGGGGAGTCCGACATCATCGAAAAAATAGACATCGGTGGGATCTCCCTGATCCGGGCTGGTGCTAAGAACTTCAACGATGTGCTGATCGTTTCTTCCCGTGAACAATACACGGATCTGTTGAAGATCCTCGAACACAGCTCCGGTCGCAGCTCGCTGGATGACCGGAAGCGCTTTGCGGCACAAGCTTTCCTGACGTCCTCGCATTACGATACGGCCATCTTTCAGTATTTCAACCGTACCGCGGCAGTTCCCGCTTTCGCGCAAAGCATCCTCGAATCGCGCGGACTTCGCTACGGGGAGAATCCTCATCAGCAGGCACGCTTCTTCGGCAGTTTCGATGCGTTCTTCGACCAGGTGCATGGTAAAGAGATCTCTTACAATAACCTGCTCGATATCGATGCGGCCGTAGCCCTGATCGCGGAGTTTGACGAACCGACGTTCGCCATTCTCAAGCACAACAATGCCTGCGGGGTTGCCAGTCGGGACCTCCTGCTGGATGCCTGGAAAGCAGCATTAGCCGGTGATCCTGTTTCCGCGTTCGGCGGCATTCTTGTGTGTAACCGGGAAGTGACCGAACCCGTCGCCCAGGCCATGCACGACCTCTTCTTCGAAGTTTGCATCGCGCCGGCCTACAATGCCGGAGCACTGGAGATCCTGAAGCAAAAAAAGAATCGTATCATATTGATACAGAAGCAGTTTTCTCTTCCGCCCCGGCAGTTCCGGACCATCCTGAACGGGGTTGCGGAGCAGGATCGCGATGTTTCGACCGAAACGGCCGAACAAATGAAGCCGATGACCCGCAAAGTGCCGACGGCTGCTGAATTACGTGACCTGGTGTTCGCGAACAAAGTGGTCAAACACACCAAATCGAATACGATTGTCTTGGCCAAAGACCGCCAGTTACTGGCCAGTGGCACTGGTCAGACATCGCGCGTAGACGCTTTGCAGCAGGCCATTGCCAAGGCTCGTCACTTCGGTTTTTCACTTGATGGCGCGGTGATGGCCAGCGACGCGTTCTTCCCGTTCCCCGACTGTGTTCAGATCGCTTGTGAGGCCGGCATTCGTTCGGTTGTACAGCCCGGCGGTTCCATTAAAGACCAGGAGTCGGTCGACTACTGCGAGGCGCATGAGATGGCCATGGTCATGACGGGTATCCGCCACTTCAAGCACTAAGGATTTTACCGGGAAATTCTTTCCGATTCCCGAATGCAAAACACAACCTATTAACTTCGCACCCGTATATAGGCGACCGGGAGTGTGTCCTCTGTCCCCTCCCCAAAAACAACAACAGGACCCCACATGGGATTTTTTGATTTTCTCACCCAGGAAATTGCCATTGACCTGGGTACCGCCAACACGCTGATCATCCACAATGACAAAGTGGTGGTGGATGAACCCTCCATCGTTGCCATTGACCGGATGACCGGAAAGGTGATCGCGGTCGGCAAGCAGGCCATGATGATGCATGGGAAGACCCATGAGAACATCAAGACCATTCGGCCGCTGAAGGACGGCGTGATCGCGGATTTCGATGCGGCAGAGCACATGATCCGTGGAATGATCCGGATGATCAATCCTGCGCGCCGGTTATTCCAGCCATCCCTGAAGATGGTCATTTGTATTCCTTCCGGTATTACCGAAGTGGAAAAGCGTGCCGTACGCGACTCCGCCGAGCATGCCGGAGCCAAAGAGGTTTATCTCATTCACGAGCCGATGGCAGCCGCGATCGGCATCGGGATCGATGTGGAGGAGCCGATGGGCAATATGATCATCGACATCGGCGGTGGTACAAGCGAAATCGCGGTGATCGCCCTTGGCGGCATTGTCTGCGACCAATCCATCCGTGTGGCCGGTGACGTCTTCACCAACGACATTTGGGATTACATGCGCCGCCAGCACAATATCATGATCGGGGAACGATCGGCGGAACAGATCAAGATCCAGGTTGGATCGGCTTTGCCCGAACTCGACAATCCTCCGCCCGATTTCGCGGTGCATGGTCGGGACCTCATGACGGGTATCCCGAAGGAGATTACCGTCAGCTACCAGGAGATCTCACATGCGCTCGACAAATCCATCTCCAAGATCGAGGAGGCCATCCTGAAGGCGTTGGAGATGACGCCCCCCGAACTCTCCGCTGATATTTACCGGACGGGCATCTACCTGACCGGTGGCGGGGCACTCCTGCGAGGCCTTGACCAGCGCATTTCCCGGAAGACCAAACTGCCGGTACACGTAGCTGAAGACCCCCTGCGTGCGGTTGTACGTGGAACGGGTATCGCGCTGAAGAATATCGGTCGCTTCAAGTTCCTCATCCCCTGATCGGGGTCATGAACATCTTCCCGTGTGAAATCAGTCCTGTGGTACCTGCGGGATTCCAGCCTATTATTCGGATTTTACCGAGCCTGCCGTCGCGGGAAGCCGTACCTTTGTCTTGCGGTGAGTCCCGGGCCGGTACGACCGCAAAACCGGGAATGAACCCATGAGGAACCTCTTCCTCTTTCTCTGGCGATACAATTTTTTCATCTTCTTCCTGTTGTTGGAAGCATGCTGCATTTATCTGATCGTGCAGAACAGCAACTATCGGCGGGCAAGTTTCATCAATTCCACCAATCGTGTGGCGGCGGAAGTGAATTCCGGGGTGAGCGCCGTGACGGAATACATCAACCTCAGGACGACCAACGAAGCGCTGGCGCGACAAAACGCGACCTTGCGGGGACTCTTTCCGGATGTTTACTACATCGATTCCGCCCTGCGGAGAACCGTCAGTGATACGAACTACCGTCAGCAATACACGTTTCTGACCGCCAAAGTCGTCAACAACTCGGTGAACCGACGGAGTAACTACTTAACCCTTGATCGCGGCAGCCTTCAGGGTGTGAAGCCGGAAATGGGCGTGATTTGTCCAGACGGCGTTGTCGGCATCGTCAAAGACGTATCAGAGCATTATTGCTCGGTCATCTCCTTCCTGCACAAGGATTCCAGGATCAGCGCGCGCATCAGGAAGAACGGCTATATCGGGTCGATGGTCTGGGGCGGCACGGACGACGCGCACGGGCAATTGACCGACATCGCAAAGCACGTAAAACTCGCTCCGGGCGATACGATCGTCACCAGTTCCTTCTCTGCCATCTTCCCGGAAGGCGTGATGATCGGCGTGATCGACCGGGTGAACCCGGAGACATCGGATAATTTTCAGGACATTGACGTGAAGCTGTCGACACCCTTTGCCAGCCTCAGTTATGTCTATATCGTAGGCAACCTGTACAAAGAAGAACAACGAGCGTTGGAGGACTCGCTATCGAATGATCGTTAAGCTGATCCAGAACCTCATCCGGTTCCTCTTCCTGGTCGCCATCCAGGTGGTCGTGCTGAATCACATACAGTGGAGCGGGTACGTGAACCCGTATGTATATATATTATTCCTTTTGTTGTTGCCGGTCGAGACTCCCAAGGCTCTGCAACTCGTACTCGGGCTCGTAACCGGACTGGTCATCGACATGTTCGGAAATACCAGCGGTTTACACGCCGCGGCGAGCGTGTTTCTGATGTTCGCCCGTCCGGGGATCTTACGCCTTATCGCACCACGGGACGGGTATGATGCCGAGGTCCGGTTGATTCCCCAGGTGATGGGATTGAACTGGTTTTTGACCTACGCGGGTATTCTCACCTTCCTGCACCACCTCCTGTATTTCTATCTGGAGGTCTTTCGCTTTACCGAGTTCGGCATGACCTTCCTGAAGGTGGTGATCAACTCCGCGGTTTCGCTCCTGCTCATCGTCATGGGCACCTACCTGTTCATCCGTTCGGGAAAATCCAATGAGCGCATCCTCGGGTAGACAGAACGTCATCATCTTCATTTTCCTGTCGGTTGGACTGGTGTACCTCATGCGCCTGTTCTTTCTGCAGGTGCTCGACAATTCCTATAAGAATTCAGCGGACAACAACGTCATCCGGATCATCACGGATTATCCATCACGCGGTTTGATTTATGACCGCAAGGGACGATTGCTTGTCTACAATGAACCGGTCTATGACCTGATGATCATTCCGAAGCAGGCCCGAAATCTGGATACTCTGGAATTGTGCGGTTTGATCGGCATCACGAAGGAAGATTACATCGCCAAGTTTCAGAAGGCCAGAGCCTATTCGCCGGTGAAGCCTTCGTTGTTTGAAAAGCAATTATCGGTCGAGACCTACGCGACGCTTCAGGAGAAGTTGTACAAGTTCCCGGGGTTCTTCGTGGAGCCGCGCACCTTGCGCAAGTATCCCAAACCGGTCGCGGCGCATTTGTTCGGATATATCGGTGAAGTCGACTCCGCCACGACCCGTAAGAACCCTTATTACAAAGAGGGTGATTATATCGGGAAAAGCGGTGTGGAGCTGTCGTACGAAGAAGCCCTTCGCGGGAAGCGCGGATCCCACCGTGTGATGGTGGATGTATTCAACCGAGAGAAGGGAAAATTCCAGAATGGTCGGTTCGATACTGTCGCGGTGGCGGGAGAGAACCTGACCCTGACCATCGACGCCAAGCTGCAAGAGTACGGTGAGCAATTGCTCGCGAACAAAGTGGGGTCCGTGGTAGCGATCGAGCCTGCTACCGGCGAGATCCTCTGCATGGTCAGCTCACCTGCTTACGATCCGAATTTGCTGGTCGGTCGGTCGCGAACCAAGAATTACGGCAGGCTGTTGGTTGATCCGTTCAAGCCGCTCTTCAACCGCTCCCAGATGGCCTTGTACCCGCCGGGTTCGACCTTCAAACTGGTGATGGCCCTGCTGGCGCAGCAGGACGGTGTCTTGTTCCCCACGACCCGTTACCCTTGCGCGCACGGGTACCCGCCGATGGGTGGTAAACCCAAGTGTCACCCGCACGCGTCTCCCCTTGATCTGCAGTGGTCGATCACACAGTCGTGCAATTCGTACTATAGCTATGTTTTCCGATCCGTCATCGACAACCGGAAGTTCGGCAACACGGAGGCGGCGTTCACGCATTGGCGGGAAGCCATTGCCAAGTTCGGCATCGGCGTGAAGCTGGATTCCGATCTGCCCAGTGTGTTGCGGGGGTCGGTGCCGACCATCGCCTATTATGACAAGTACTTCGGAAAGGGGTCCTGGAAATCATCCACCATCATTTCCCTGGGTATCGGCCAGGGGGAGTTGGGTATCACGCCCTTGCAGAACGCGAACATTCTCGCGGCGGTCGCGAACCGTGGCTGGTTTTACACACCTCACGTCGTGAAGGAGATCGGTTCCCGCCATTATCTGCCGGAGCAATTCAAAGTGAAGCACAGCCTGGGAATTGACGCCCAGTATTTTCCCGTGGTGATTGATGGCATGGAGAACGTGGTGGAAGCCGGTACGGCTGCCGCTTCAAAGGTGAAGGGCATCAGCATCTGCGGAAAAACCGGTACGGCACAGAACCCTCACGGCAAGGACCACTCGGTATTCGTCGCTTTCGCGCCGAAGGATAATCCGAAGATCGCAATCGCGGTTACAGTGGAGAATGCCGGGTGGGGCGGCACCTGGGCGGCGCCGATCGCGACACTGATGATCGAAGAGTATCTTCGGGATTCCATCTCCCGTCCCGATCTGGACAAGCGCATGCGGGAAGGCGTGATCCTGCCGGAGGGCGCGCAATTCCGTCCGCAACCCAAGGACACCAGTAAGCAACAACCCAAGACATCCCCGGTTACCGCCGTGAAGGTCCGCAGGGAGGCGGTCCTGAAAGAGCACTGATCATGCGTGAGCAACGAAGCATATGGCAAAACCTCGATTGGGTGCTCGTCGGGCTCTACCTGCTCCTGATGTTCATGGGCTGGGCGAACATCTATGCCGCCGTTTACAACGAGGAGCATACCAGTATCCTCGACCTTTCCCAGAGTTACGGTCGCCAGGCCATCTGGATCGGTGGTTCCGTCTTGCTGGCGTTGATGATCCTGGTGATCGACGGTAAATTCTACGCGGCCTTCTCGTATCCCATCTTCGGCGTGATGCTGTTATTGTGCCTCTCCACGTTCGTCCTTGCGCGCGACGTGAAAGGTTCTTACGGCTGGATCGATATCGGGTCCTTTAAACTGCAGCCGGCTGAATTCGCCAAGTTCGCCACCAATATGGCGTTGGCGAAGTACCTGAGCACGCTCGGTATCCGGATACAGGATATGCGTACCAAGGTGGTTTCCGCGATCATCATCGGGGTGCCGACACTCATCATCCTGTTGCAAAATGATACCGGGTCAGCGCTGGTCTTTGGATCCTTCATCTTTGTCCTGTATCGCGAAGGACTCTCCGGGAATGTACTGCTGCTGGGCTTCCTGCTGGTTGTCCTGTTCATCTTATCCCTGTTGGTCGACAAGATGATTCTGTTCAGCGTGATCGGAGCCATAGCCCTCGTGTTCTTTTTTCTGGTCCGCAAGACGCGCCGTAACATCGCGGTGATCCTCACCGGCGCGATCATGGCGGCGGGCATTGTCTATAGCGTCGACCACGTGTACAAGCACGTTTTGCAGGAACACCAGCGCACCCGCATCGATGTGTTGTTGGGTAAGGAAACCGACTTGAAGGGGGCGGGTTACAATGTCAACCAGAGTAAGATCGCGATCGGTTCCGGTGGTTTTTTGGGCAAAGGGTTTCTACAGGGAACGCAAACGAAGTATGACTTCGTTCCGGAGCAGAGTACTGACTTTATCTTCTGCACCGTAGGGGAGGAGTGGGGCTTCGTAGGCAGCCTGATTGTGATCGCGCTATTCATGTTCCTGTTCGTACGCATCATTCAGGTCGCTGAAAGACAACGCTCCCAATACAGCCGGATTTACGGCTATGGTGTCGCGTCCATCATGTTCTTTCACCTTATGGTGAACATTGGCATGACGATCGGACTGGCACCGGTTATCGGTATTCCGCTACCCTTTTTCAGCTACGGAGGTTCTTCGCTCTGGTCGTTCACGATCCTCCTTTTTGTCTTCATTAAGCTGGATGCCTATCGGCTTCAGATCCTGCGTTAGTTCGTTTTTAGCGTACAATCGCGTTTTAACATCTTCATCTTCAGGCAATAAGCTGACAATCCGCCGACACTCCGCAGGCTGTGTCCGGTTACATTTACGTTAAAACCATCCAACCATGAAACAACGACTCCTAACCCTCGGCGTCATCGCCGCTGTATTGAGCCTTTCGGCTTGCATGAAAGAGGCTGATTCTTCCGCCGGCCTTTCCGATAATGCACTGTCTGCACGTATCGGTCAATCGTCAGTCTCCAATCAGAATGGTGACCTCAACGATGGCGTGCTTTCGTTGCGGAACCGGGAGTCGTTGGTGCATAGTCACATGGTAGACGGCCAGCTGGTACACGACGTCGTTTTAAGAGCCGAAAATGATCCCAATGCGGTCGGCGGCCTCTTGTGGGCGCGGTTTACAACCGATGGGAATGTCATCGACGGCGTCAGCTCCCGCGGTACGAGTTGCAATTCCTGCCACAAGGCGGCCCTTAATCAGTGAGGTTTCCAATAAGTCTGGTTTGCCTGTGTGTGGGCGAACGGACCTCCGCCGGTTGAACCGGCGATAGTGTGTGTCAATAAAAAAGCCGCATCAACTCAGTTGATGCGGCTTTTTTATTGACAGTCTTTCCGTTGATCAATAGAAGCGACCGCGGTTGTCTTCTACTCCGACTTTTTCCTTCAGCGCGGCGCCTACCTCGTAGTCGCTGCGGGAGCGGCGTTGCTCCGCCAATGACTTGGCTTGTGCGCTATAGTCAGTGGTCGGACCCGGCTCAGTGAAACCTTTTACGAAAACTACACAAACACCGGTTTCGCCGGTGAGCGGACCGGAGAGTTGACCTTGCTTCATCGCGAAGACGGCACCGACGACTTTCGGTTCGTTACCCATTCCCGGTACGTAGCCGTTGACGAAGTTGACGTTCTCGGCATCGGTGGCGGTGATGTTGAGCTTGGCAGCGATCTCGTCGATGGAGCCTGCCTTTGCGCCTTCGAATTTGGCCACCAGCATTTCAGCCTTCTTCTGCTTACGTGCTTCGGCGGTGACGGCTTCCTTCACTTCCTCCAGTGGGAGAATTCCCTTGTTCTTGATGTTGACCAGTTTCGCGACGACATACTTGTCGCCGAAGGTGAATACTTTGGAGATATCGCCTTTGTTGGCGCCGTACGCCCAACGAACGAGCTCACGTGGCTGTTCGAGGCCGGGCACATTCTTATCCGACTCACGAATGTTGTCCGCAATGCGCTTGGCCATCGATTGCTTGATGATCAGGCTGTCGAACAACTCCGGTGAAGTGCAGGACGCGGCGAACTGGCTGGCGCGGTTGAAGAAATCGTCGTAGGTACGCTGGGAGGGTTCGATCTTACGTTCGATGGTAGCGATCTGAACCTGGCGCGAAGGAGCGCCTTTATCCATGATTTCGATCAGGTGAACCCCGAACTGGGAGCTCACGATCGGCATATCGCCTTTCTTGCCGTTGAAGCAAGCGTCGTTGAACGAAGGAACCATCACACCCTGGCGGAACCAACCCAGGTCGCCACCCTTGACGGCGGAACCGGGGTCCTGGGAGAATTTGGTCGCGAGATCGGCGAACGATGCGCCTTTCTGAATGGCGTTCTTGAGGCTGTCGGCAGTAGCACGGGCTTTGGCCGTATCGCCATTGTCGGCTTTGATCAGAATGTGGCGTGCCTTCACGGAGTCCGCGACGAACTTATCGCCCATGACGCGCGATACCTTCAGGGAATTGAACTCTTCGTAGGGCCCGATGATCGTGCCGGGGGTGGCGGTAAAGGCGATTGTATCAACGGCCGGCTTGAGCGAGCCTTTGGCGTGGTAGGTGGAATCAAAGGGCGTATCGCTGTTCTGGTTCACGAACATCGGAACATCCGTAGCAACAGCCAGTTCTTCTTTCTTCTTGGAGATCCATTCCATGGCAGCCTGGCGATCTTCGCCTGAAGGCGTCACGTCGAAAGCGACGTATTCCACTTTGCGGATGGTTTCAGCCTGTTTGTAACGGCTCTGGTTGGCATTGTAGTAAGCCTGCAGGTCGCTGTCTTCTACTTTGGCGGAGGAGTCCGGAATGGTGTTGAAGTCGAGACGGGCAAAGCGCAGGGCGGCCATGCGGTTGGTCTCCTCGTAGTTGCGCTTGGCTTCCGCGGTGGTCACGTACAAACCGCCTTTGATCAACGAACGGTATTTTTCCGCGATGCGCTCTTCACTGATGGCGTCCTCGAAGTTCTTCCACTGGCGCTGGATGTTCTCTTCACGGTTGGGAAGGTCCTTCAGGAATTTCACCACAGCGTTCGGGTCGAACTGCTGCGTTTTCGGATCGGTGAAGGCCTGTGCAACCTGTGCATTGGGCGTTTTACCCGTACACATATCGTAGAGTTCTTCCGGGGAGCAGGAGATGCCGAGCTTCTTGTACTCTTCGCCCAGCGTCAGTTCGTTCGTGAAAAGCGACCAGGCCTGCTCGCGGAGCATGTCGGTTGTGTTCTGATCGACAGTTTCCTGACGGGTGTTGAGTTTGTAGTTCTCGGTGAGCGTCTCCACGCGTTTTTCGAACTCCGAGTAACGGATCTTGTTTCCGCCGATCTCACCAACCACATCGCTGTTACGGTTCATGAGTCCGGTGTTCGAGGTAACGAGGTCACCGAGGATAAAGAGCAACATGGAAATACCAACGAAGGCGATTACGAGGCCAACGCGTTTCCGAATTCTTCCGATTACGGCCATTGCAGGTCGTGTTAATTAAGGGTTGAACAATTAAATAAGATTTCGTTGGACGGGAAGCGAAAGCGAAGGTTACGGATTAATGATAAGTAATTGAAAAACAATCACTTAAATATAATTCGGCTGAACGCTTCCCGAAAACGAGCGGCGAATATACAAAAGGGCGTGAACTCTTGAAAATCAAGCCAGAGGCCGCATTGCCGGTATCACCGTTCGTGGCTGACCCGTAACCGCACCTGGTCGATGCGGTTGTTGCGCACTTTCAACGCGGTGATGACGTAAGGCGGCACCACGATCTCTTCGCTCTGCTCCGGGATGTTCTCGTGGTGGTGGAAAATGAATCCGGCCAGTGTCTCGTAGGCTTCGTGTTCCGGGATTTCCAGGCCGTACTTCTTGTTGAGGTAGTCGATTTCCAGTCGGCCGGAAAAGATGTACTCGTGTTCGCCGAGTTGTTTTTCGATTTCCTCGGGAACATCGTGTTCGTCTTGGATCTCGCCGAAGATCTCTTCCATCACGTCTTCGAAAGTCGCCATGCCGGCCGTGCCTCCGAATTCGTCGACCACGACGGCAACGCTGCGGTGTTGGGCGGTGAATTGTTTGAGCAGGTCGTTCGCGTTCATCACTTCCGGTACGATGCTGACCGGCAACAGGACTTCCTGGATGGTTGCGGGTCTGCGAAACAGTTCCGAATGGTGAACGAATCCGATGATGTTGTCGATCGATTCCCGGTACACGAGAATGCGGGAAAGTTTGGTCTCGACGAATAACTTCCGCAACTCTTCGATGGATTCGGTCACGTCGACGGCAACAATCTCATTGCGCGGGACCATCGTCTCGCGGACTTTGACGTCTTTGAAATCAAGCGCATTCTGAAAGATGCGGATCTCGGTATCCATTTCTTCCGCCTGGGAGTTCTTACTGGTGATATCGCGGATGTACAGATCAAGGTCGATGCGGCCGAAAATGGGCCGTTCCTCCACATAATCGATACGGAAAACCCTGCGCATGATGAAACGCGAAATGCCCAGCAATACCCATACGATCGGGTAGAGCAGATAGTACACCGCCTGGATGGGGAGGGCAAGGATATTCAGGATGCCATTCGGGTTCAAACGGAATAAGACCTTGGGAATGAATTCCGCCGAGATGAGAATGACGATGGTACTGAGGAACGTCTGGATCAGCAACAGCGATCCTTCCGAATGCAGTCCCTTCGGCAGCCGGTCCGTGAGCACCTCGTGGGTGAGTAGCCGCTCCGACATCACGATACTGTAAATGACCAGCGAGATGTTATTGGCCACCAACATGGTCGCGATGAAGCGGGAAGGAGACTTGACGAAGTTCCAGATGATCCGGGCCGGAAAACTTCCCTGGCTGCGGTCGAGCTCGATGCGTAACTTGTTGGAAGAAAGAAATGCGATCTCGCTACCGGCGGCAAAGGCGGAAAAAACGAGTGTTAGCAGAATGATCGTCCAGTCGGACATGCGGACGAAGGTAGTGAATAGTGAACAGTAAATAGTGAACAGTAAACAGTGAACAGATGTGCGTTTGAGGTAGGAGGGGTTGAGTGGTGGGGTGGAAGTTGAAGGTTGGAAATTGAAGGTTGAAAGTTGAAGGTTGAAAGTTGAAAGATGCTTCTTACACTTCATCCTATACCACCGGTTTCAAATCACCAATCACCAATCACCAATCACCAATCACCAATCACCAATCACTAATTACTAATTACTAATTACTAATTACTATTCTCCCGTCCCCCCTTCTTCGCCTTTTCTTCCGGCCTTTTCTTCCTCTTCGAGGATTGTGACACCTTGTCGGATCAGGGTGTGGACCATGGCCAGGAAGCCTGCGCGCAGCAGGGTGCGGGAGAAGACCTGTTCTTTTTCGTCGGGCCAGATCAGGTGGAGCGCGTAGAACACGACGAACCACAGGACGATGTTCTGTAAAAAGTGGAACAGGAAGCGGGTAATGAGGTTCCGGTAAGCCCAGGCACGGATGCGTTGGTACATGAATGGATTAGTGATAGCGGCTTTCTTCGTCCTGTTGCGGTTGCTGACGGCCCTGGTCGTAACGAACCCGCTGGCGGTGCCGGATCGTATACATGATGCCGGAAACGACCATGACGAAAAGCATCCAGATGGCGGATTCGGATCCGTCGTTGATGAATTGATAGACCGCTATACCGGCACTGGCCAGCGCGATGCCAAGCCAGGCGAGTTCAAGGATGCGAAGCATTGCGCGGGTTGTTGATGGAGATGGTTCCTTTGATCTTAAAGATACGGTATTTCGAGAAATCCTGGTTAGCCTCGAAACCGTTTCCGAAGATGATCTCGTCTTTTGTGGTGATTTTGACGAATTCGTCGCTCAGCAGCTTTTCCTGTTTTTCGTCCCAGACAAGGTGTTCGGTATTCAATTGTTCGCCTTTTTCATTCACAACGACCACGTTTTTTCGCGCTTCCATACGCTGCTGCCGCTCGTAACGAATGCCATAATCGGCTGTCAACCGGCTTTTGACTTCCATTCGGTCGTTATAAAAGAACGCACGCAATCCTTTCGGCATCTCGACATAGGGGTTCTCCTGGTCGTAACGGTCGAGGACCGGCGCATTGACTTCTACCTGCACGCGGGCGGAATCGCTGTACAGGATCTTGATGTTTGTTCCGGTTTCGACGGGAAGTTCCTTCGCCTTTCCGTAGAGTTTGACTTTTTCAAGGTCGTTCTCACAGGAAGTCAGCACAGCCATGCTCAGGATGAGCAGCCACAGTGGACTCCGGCGATTTTCCGTCTTAACATCCTTCACCATGCAAACCTAAGCCGAATTGCGGTGAACGGCAAATGGCCTGTTCTTTCAGGAATAATCCTACATATTGAGAATGAGAATGTTGGTTTGTGTTAAGGTTGGTTAAGGGTCAAGTGCCCTGCATTGATTCTTTTATTTTTGCAAGCCTTAAACCAAACAACCTGTAATGAAACGTACTCTCCTCCTGGTTTCGCTGGCCGCCGCCGCAGCTGCGCTTGCGACGACCGCTTGCAAACAGTCGGAAGCGAAGAAGGGTGTCGGCGTCGATCTCGCCAACATCGACTCGAGCGCAGCTCCCGGTAACGACTTCTTCCAATTTGCCAATGGCAGTTGGATCAAAGCCAATCCGATCCCGAACGATCAATCCCGTTGGGGCACATTCAACATCCTGGGCGACAACAACCGGAAAAACCTGCGTGGCCTTGCTGAAGAAGCAGCCGCCAAGACCGGCGCCGCGAAAGGAAGTCCTGAACAAATGGTCGGCGATTTCTGGTTCACCGCCATGGATACCGTCAGCATCGAGAAAGCCGGTGCCGAACCGATCAAGGGCGACATGAGCACGATCGACGGTCTGAAGGACATGAAGAGCGTGTTGGAATACGTTTCCCGCCTGCAGAAGTGGGGAGCCAATCCGATGTTCACGTTCTATGCTTACCAGGATCCCAAGAACAGCGAAGTCGTTGTTCCGCAGTTATACCAGGGCGGCCTCTCCCTGCCGGATCGCGACTACTACGTGAAGACGGACGCGCGTTCCCAGGAAGTACGGAAGGAGTTCATCGCTCACGTGGTGAAGATGTTCGAACTCTACGGACTTGACAACGCAACGGCAACGAAATACGCCAATACGGTCCTGCGCATCGAGACGGCGCTTGCCAACGCGTCGATGACCCGCGTGGAACAACGCGATCCGTTCAAGACCTACAACAAGGTCAGCATCGACGACCTCAACAAACTCACGCCGAGCATCGACTGGGCTACGATGATGGACCAGTTGGAAGTACCGAAGAAGTACGATTACCTGGTGCTGGGTCAGCCCGACTTTTTGAAAGAGCTCGAGAAGCAACTCAAATCAAGTTCGCTGGACGACTGGAAAATCTACCTCAAGTGGAATGTGCTGAATAATGCCGGCAACATCCTCAGCGACGCGTTCGTGATGGAGGACTTCCGCTTCAACAACCAGTTCATGAACGGCCAGAAAGAGATCCAGCCACGCTGGAAACGCATGGTCGCGATGACCGACGGAATGGTCGGCGATGCACTCGGTCAAATGTATGTTGCCAAGTATTTCCCGCCGGAAGCCAAGAAGAAGGCCGATGAGCTGGTGTCGAACCTGATGGCCGTGTACAACGACCGTATCCAGAAACTCGACTGGATGAGTGACGAAACGAAGAAGAAGGCGCTGGAGAAACTCAGCACCATTCAACGCAAGATCGGCTACCCGGACAAGTGGAAGGACTATGCGGGTCTGAGCATCGACCGGAGCTCGTTCTACCAGAACATCCTCAATGCCGCCAAATGGAACTACGAATACATGGTGAAGAAAGTCGGCCAACCGGTGGATCGCGCCGAGTGGGGCATGACGCCTCCTACCGTGAATGCTTACTACAATCCTTCCCTGAACGAGATCGTATTCCCGGCCGGCATCCTGCAGCCTCCGTTCTTCAATGCACAGGCGGATGACGCGGTGAACTACGGCGGCATCGGCGCGGTCATCGGTCACGAGATCACCCACGGCTTCGACGACGAAGGTCGTAACTACGACGCGCACGGCAACCTGAACAGCTGGTGGACCTCGGAAGATTCCGCGAAGTTCACGGCGAAGGCGCAGCGCATCGTAGAACAGTTCAACGGCTACGTGGTACTCGACAGCCTGCATGTGAACGGCGAACTGACCCTGGGCGAGAACATCGCCGACCTCGGCGGTATCAGCATCTCGTATGAAGCCTTCAAGCGTACGCCGCAAGGAAAAGGCAACGAAAAGATCGACGGCCTCACGCCGGATCAGCGCTTCTTCATGGGCTTTGCAACGATCTGGGCCGGCAGCATCCGTCCCGAGATGGCGGCACAGCGCCTCATCACGGACCCGCATTCGCCCGCTAAATACCGCGTGAATGGCCCGTTGAGTAACCTGCAGGAGTTTTACAGCGCATTCGGCCTCAAAGAAGGAGATGCCCTGTATCGTCCGGATTCTACCCGTGCCAAGATCTGGTAATCGATTGTACGTATAAACTGAAAGCCCCGGACATTCCGGGGCTTTCCTGTTTTTAGTCCACTGCATTTCTCCTTTACTTTTGCGTCCTTTGCAGCCAATTCCACCCGTGACCGCCTTTTCCGATTTCAAACTCAACAAGCAACTGCTGACGGCGATCGCCGACCAGGGATGGGAAGCGCCCACACCCATCCAGGAGAAGGCCATACCGCAGATCCTCGCCGGCCACGATATCTTGGGCGTTGCCCAGACCGGTACCGGTAAGACAGCCGCGTATGTGCTGCCCATCCTGATGAAGGTCAAATACGCGCAAGGGGAAGATCCGCGTGCCTTGATCCTCGTTCCGACGAGGGAGTTGGTGATCCAGGTAGCGGATTGGGTGAAAGCCCTTGGAAAGAACACCGACCTGCGTACGGTAGCGCTCTACGGCGGCGTGGGTATCAAACCGCAGGCGGCAGCGCTTGAAGCCGGGTGCGATATCATCGTCGCGACACCAGGCCGCCTCATGGACCTCTACCTGCCGGGTCATGTTTCGTTGAAGAAGATAACGACGATGGTCCTCGATGAAGCGGAGCGACTGCTGGACATGGGTTTTCGGCCACAGATCGGTCGTATCCTGGAAGTAGTGCCGCGAAAACGACAGAACATGTTATTCTCCGCCACCTTCGGTGACCGCGTCAAACGGATCTCCGAAGAATTCCTGGTGGCGCCCATGGAAATCCGTATCGAGGAGCGAATCCGGCCAGCTCGCTCGGTCACGCAATCGGTCTATTTCACACCCAACCTGAAGACCAAGATCAATTTGCTGGGAGAGTTGCTTGCTGCCGATGGCTATAACCGGGTCATCCTGTTTTGTAAGACGAAAGAGACCGCTACCAACATCGCGCGCTACTTGTCAAGAAAGTACGGTGAAGAGACCGTCCGGGTGATCCACGGCAACAAGGCGCAGAATACGCGCCTGAACGCGGTAGAACAATTCCGCCGTCATGAGGTACGCTTCCTGGTCAGCACCGATGTCGCCGCACGCGGTATCGACATTCCGTCCGTTACGCACGTCTTCAATTTCGATGTTCCCCTGGTGTACGAAGATTATGTGCACCGGGTCGGACGCACCGGGCGTGCCTTTGAAACGGGGGCGGCAATCACCTTCTGTGCGCCCGATGACGAGTACCACTTGCGTAAGATCCAGAAATTGATCGGTGAGAAAATTCCCGTTGTGTCGTTGCCGGAGCGGGTGGAGGTGCCGGAAACGCCTTTCGAAGAACAACAACGCATCTTGCGGGAGATCGACATGCAGCGACGGAAGGAGGATCCCACTTATCAGGGAGCCTTTCACGAACGGAAACGCAAATCCGATAAAACGAAAAAGCGTCGTTCATGAACGCCCCGACACACACGCGTCGCGATACCTACTTCTTATTGGCCATTCTGGCGATCATCTGGGGCAGTTCGTATATCCTGATGAAGCGCGGTTTGCTGGCGTACTCTCCACAGCAGATTGGCGCTTTGCGCATCTTCACGGCTGGCCTGGTGATGTTGCCGTTTGCGTGGCGATCGCGCGCGAAAGTGCAGCGCCACCACTGGCAGTTCCTGATCCTGACCGGCCTGTTGGGTAACGCGATCCCCTCGATCCTTTTTCCGTTATCCGAAACACGAATCTCCAGCGCCCTTGCCGGGATGATCAATACCCTGACGCCCTTGTTCACCTTGCTGATCGGTTTTCTGATGTTCGGTATGCAAGCTACCCGCTACCGCATGCTCGGACTGCTGATCGGTCTTGCCGGCGCGGTCTTGTTGATCCTGGGACGTGGCTGGGGTGAAGCCTCCGCGGATGCGCGATACTCCATGTTCGTGGTCCTGGCAACGGTTTGTTACGCGTTCAGCGTGAACATTCTCCGCCATAAGCTCCACGATCTTGATCCCATCTCAACGACTTCTTACTCTTTGCTCCTCATGGGGACACCGATGGGGATCTATCTCTTCACTACCGATTTTGTCACCCGGACTTCGGAACACCCGAAGGCTTTTGTCAGTATGGGCAGCATCTTACTGTTGGGCATGCTCTCGACCGCCTTTTCTACCGTGCTGTTCAACCGCCTCATCAAGCAGTCGGGCGCGCTGGTGGCAAGTTCAGTCACCTACCTGGCGCCGGCTGTTGCCGCGCTGTGGGGGCTTCTGGATAACGAAGAGATCGGACTGCTGCACCTGGCGGGACTCGGACTGATCCTTTCAGGCGTTTACCTGATCGGCAGGGGAGGGAAGTGAGATCGCCTTAAACAAGAAAGCCGCGCTGTTGTTCAGCGCGGCTTTCTTGTTGGATTCTTGTCCGGATCAATAGCCGAACAATTCTTCCATTGAAAGTTCTTTCACCGCCCCGAATTTTCCCAAAGAGGTGAGGTCGATTTTGGACTTATCGCCGAGAACCGTGATCACGAACGGCTTTTTGGAAATGTGTTCGTTGTAGAAGGTTTGAATGTCTTCGAACTTCAGGTTTTCGACTTGTTCGTAAACCGGACGACGAATGTCGAATTCGATCCCGCGACGCTGTGCAGTGAGGTAATCGAAGAGGATCTGCGACTTGGTGATCCGGGAAGCGGCGATGTTGTTGCGAATGGCCTGTTTGGCCTGCGTAAACGATTTTTCCGAGTTTGGCAGTTCGGTCAGCAACTGATTCATGGCCGGGATCGCCTGGGTGATCTTGTCGGCCTGTGTGCCGATGTAGGCAAACAGGCTGTACGGATCTTCCTTGCGACCGGGCGCGGCGAAGAACGAATAGCTGGAGTAGGCCAGGGCCTTGCTTTCGCGGATCTCCTGGAACACAATCGAAGACATGTCGCCACCGAAATACTGGTTGAACAAACGAACTTTCGGAAGCACCGCAACGTCGAACGGCATGACATTCCGTGTCCAGTTGATCTGGGCTTTCACCATCTGGTCGTACTGGGTGAAATACACCTGATTGTCGGTCACCGTACGGTAGCGGTATTGCTTCGCTGGCGGAACGGTTTTCGGGGCCTTTCCGTCGGTATGATGACGAGCCACAACGGCCGTCGCTTCCGTTACCGCGAGCGGTCCATAGTAAAGGATGTTGTGTGCATAGCCGGTAAGACCATGCAGGATCTCCGTGAGTTCGCCGCCTTTGAGGGCACGTAATTGTTCCGAACTGAGTACATCGTTGAACGGATTCTTTCCTTCGTACTTGCCATAGGCGTTCATGGCGGAACCGCTGATGTAAGAGATCTCAAGTTTGTTGTTTTCGCGAGCCTTGATCTCGTCCTCGATCATGTTCTTCAAGGCCGTCTCATCCGGTTTGCAATTGGCAAGCAGGTGTTCGAAGAGTCCGAGCGCTTCAGCGAAGTTCTCCTGCAGGCCGGACAGGTTAACATAGGTCTGCTCGTCGTTACTCGAAACACTGAAGTTGCAGGCAAGCCGATAGAATTCCTTGCTGATGGCTTCGGAGGAGTATTTGTCCGTTCCGAGAAACTCCAGGTATTTCACGGCCAGGGGCAGCTTGGCATCGTTGTTCTTACCCATCTCGAAAACGTAGTAGAGAGAGAAGAGGCTGTTGTCTTTGTTCTGAACGGCCAGCACCTTGTTGTTGCCAACGGCGGCGCGGGCAATGTCGCGGTTGTAATCCAGGAAGACCGGCTGCAGCGGCACGGCCGGTTTGGCGAGGAACTGTTTCAGGAAATCGGACTGGTCGTCGCGGTTGACCTGCACCGGTGTGATCTTGGGTTTGTCGACTTTCAGGACGTTCGGATCTTCGCCCTGGCGTTTAAAGACACAGACGTAGCCATTGGCAGGCAAATACTTGTTGGCGAATTCCATGACGTCTTCCTTCGTCACTTTGGAGTAGAAGTTGTCGTCCGAAAAGTAACGGGTCCAGTCGACCTCATTGTAGAAGAATTCTTCCAGCGTGAATGCGCGCCCCATATTGGTCTCGAAGGTCTCCAGCTTCTGTCGCTTGTTGTTGTTGATGATGGAGGTGATCAGGCTGGCGTCGAAATCTCCTTTACGGAGTTTTTCAATTTCACCCAGCAAAAGATCGCGGGCGGTTTCGAGCGACTGGCCTTCACGCGGCGTAGCGCCAAGCCACAACACACTGTAGTCTTTCAGGTTCCAGTTGAATGCGTAACTCTCGAGCAACTGCTGTTTCTTCACCAGGTTCAGGTCGATGAGGCCGGCCTTGCCGTTGTTCAGCATGTTGCTGACCAGCGACAGCATCATGGCGTCGTCGGTAGCCGCCCCCGGCATCCGGAACGCGATGTTGACCTTGGATGTAGTCTGGCCGAACACTTCCCGGACAACCGGCTGGGAGATCGGCGTTTCCGCCTGATAGGTATAGTTGGCTACAGGCTTGGGTTGCATGAATGCAAAGGTCTTTTCAATCTTGGCGATGGCAGCATCGGGATCGAAATCACCCGCCAGGATCACGGCCATGTTGTTCGGAACGTAATTGGCATAGAAATACTTCCGGATCTCGTTCAGGGAAGGATTCTTCAGATGATCGATCGTGCCGATCGTCGTTTGCAGACCGTAGTTGTGTTTAAGAAAGAGGTTGGCGAAGATGGTTTCAAAGACCTTCTGGTCATCATCGTCCAATCCGTTGTTCTTTTCCTCATAAACCGCTTCGAGCTCCGTGTGGAAGAGGCGCAACACCGGTTTGCGGAGGCGTTCCCCTTCGAGCTCCAGCCATTTGTCCAGCATGTTGGCCGGGATGTTGTTGATGTAATCGGTACGATCGAAGCTGGTGGATGCGTTGGTGCCTTTGGCGCCCATGCTGGAGCACATCTTATCGTATTCGTTGGCGATGGCGTAGCCGGAAGCGACGTAGCTTACCGAGTCGATCTGCGCATAGATGCGGGTGCGTTCTACAGGATCCTTCGTCTTGTTGTAGACTTCATAAAGACGGTCGATCTCATTCAGCAGGGGTTCTTCCTTCGCCCAGTCCCTGGTGCCGAATTTATCGGTGCCTTTGAAGAGCATGTGTTCCAGGTAGTGCGCCAGACCGGTGTTCGTTGACGGGTCGGTCTTGCTGCCGGCTTTGGTGACAATCAGCGTCTGGATGCGCGGTTCGTTCTTGTTTACCGAGAGAATGACCGTCAGGCCGTTCGGTAACGTATAGAACCGGGTGCCGCTTGGATCGTTGGTGACCGTACGGTACGTGCGACCGGCGGACGTTTTTTCCGTCCAGCTGAAACCCGCTGGCTGGGCATGTAGATTCAAGGCAAGCAGGAAGCCAAGGATGGCGAGATAGGTGTTGCGCATAATGGTAGGAGGTGTGAGTAGGTTAATGGTCGGATAAAGCGAAAGCCACCTTACGGGTGGCTTTCTGCTTGATTATTTTCCGTTCAATTCAACAAAGTTCTTGAAGAACAGCGGAATCGTTTCGATGCCTTTGTAAAAATTGAACAGGCCGTAGTTTTCATTCGGGGAGTGAATGAGATCGGAATCCAGGCCGAAGCCCATGAGTACCGATTTGAGGCCGAGTTCTTTTTCAAACAAGGCGACGATCGGAATTGAACCACCGCCGCGTGTCGGGATCGGTTTCTTGCCGAAGGTCTGTTCCATGGCCATGCTGGCTGCTTTGAACGCGACGGAATCAGTCGGGGTAACGACGGGTTCTCCGCCATGGTGCGGACGGACTTCCACTTTCACCGATTTCGGCGCGATCTTCTTGAAGTGGTCAGCAAACAGTTTTGTGATCTCGTCGCTCGACTGGTTGGGGACGAGGCGCATGGAGATCTTCGCAAAGGCTTTCGATGGCAGTACGGTTTTGGAGCCTTCGCCGGTATATCCGCCCCAGATACCGTTCAGCTCGAGGGTGGGCCGTATGCCGGTGCGTTCCAGGGTCGTATATCCTTTTTCGCCGCGCACGTCTTCCACGCCCAGGTCCTTCTTGTATTCATCGAGGTCGAAGGGTGTCCGGTTGAGGTCTTCGCGTTCCGTTTTGGAGAGTTCGAGCACTTTGTCGTAGAATCCCGGAATGGTGATGTGCTGGTTTTCGTCTTTCATCGAGGCGATCATCTCGCACAAGACCTGAATCGGGTTGGCGACCGCGCCGCCGTACACCCCGGAGTGAAGATCGCGGTTCGGACCGGTTACTTCCACTTCCACGTAGCTCAGTCCACGCAGCCCGGCTTCAATTGAGGGAATATCGTTGGCAACGATGGACGTATCGCTGATCAGAATGATGTCGCCGGTCAATCGGCTTTTGTTTGCCTTGATCCAGTCGCCCAGGTTGGCGGAACCTACTTCTTCCTCGCCTTCGATCATGAACCGGACGTTGCACGGCAGGGAGTTGGTGCGCATCATCAACTCGAACGCTTTGATGTGCATGTATACCTGGCCCTTGTCGTCGCAGGAACCGCGGGCATAGATCTTCCCGTTCCGAACGACCGGCTCGAAGGGAGGTGTCGTCCAGAGGTTTACCGGATCGGCAGGCTGGACATCGTAATGACCATAGACCACTACCGTCGGTTTCTTCGGATCGATGATCTTCTCACCGTACACGATCGGGTGTCCGGCTGTCGGGCAAACTTCCACTTTATCGGCACCTGCTTCGATCAACTTGGTCTTGATGAATTCGGCAGCCCGTGCGACATCTTGTTTATACTTGCTGTCGGCGCTTACGGACGGTATGCGTAGCAGCTCAAAAAGCTCGTCGAGGAATCGTTGTTCGTTGGTTTTGATGTAATCGAGGATCTGTTGCATGACGGATAAGTCTAAGGAATTCCGGGTTGGATCGAGCTGACGGAAACCGGCCCGTCAGGAGAGGTGCAAAGTTAACCAAATACCCTTCCCGGCCTGCTTGTTAAAGCAGGGAGAATTGCCTTACCTTGGTCGTATGCATCGTCGGCTATCCGCCTGGATTCTGCTTTTAGCCATCTTATCCGCTTCGGCGGGAATGCTGGTATTCGCCACGCTGCATTTGCATCTGCACCATTACCGGATGGCGCGCATGAGCCACACCGCTCATGAAACGGTCGAGGTGAATGCGCCCGATCATCCCGACTTGTTGAAGGGCGCTTGCGAGATCAGGCTCAACGGTCGTTGGTTCGATGTGAAGCGTTTCGACCAGAAAGAAGGACACTTGTATGTCACCGGTCATTACGATGACGACGAGGATGATCTGTTAAAAAGGGTGCACCGTTTTTCCGAAGAGATCGGAAAGCGGGGAAAGGACTGGGCGCCGGTGTTGTTGCCGCCGGTATACCTGGAATCGATTGAAACACCCGCCTGGAATAAACAGTTTTGTCTGGAACTGGCGTTCGCAGAACCCTTTCAAGGACTACCCGAGCCCATCGTTAGCCCGATGGTGCCACCTCCATTGATGTTTGGTTAATGGTTTCCTTTTAGCTACGGCCTGCCTGCGCGGAGGCTGATCGAATATTCATCTTTCCAAACCAATCATCAATGCGTACCATCCTATGGCTGATGGCGGCGTGCCTATTCGGCATCCCGGCCTCAGCACAACAAACCCTATCAAACGATACTACCAATAAAGAAAAAGACCTTCCGGAACTGATCATTTCTGCCAACCGTACCCTGCAGAATCGCATGAGCATTCCGCAGCAGGTCGCCGCCATTCCGGCTTCCAAGATCCGCTTCGGCAACTTCCCGACCATGGCCGAGGTGTTGCAGAATTCCGGCACCCTCTTCGTCCAAAAGAGCCAGCAGGGAGGAGGAAGTCCGGTGATCCGCGGCTTCGAAGCCAGCCGTGTGCTGTTGGTCATCGACGACGTCCGGATGAACAACCTGATCTACCGGGCCGGCCACTTGCAGAATGTCATCACCGTCGATCCGAACATCCTGGATCGCGTCGAGGTATTGTACGGACCATCCTCAACCGTTTATGGCAGCGATGCCTTGGGCGGTGTCGTCCACCTGCGTACACGCAAACCGGAATTCTCCACCGACGGAACCTTGCTGGCCAAAGGTTCGGGCATGATGCGCTATGCTTCAGCTAACCGGGAACGGACCGTCCAGGCGAATGTGAATCTGGGTAAAAGTAAGTTCGCATCCCTGACCTCGATTACCTACAGCATGTTCGATGACTTGCGGATGGGCAAGCAAGCCGGTTCGCTGGACTCCGTCTGGGGAAAGCGGTATTACTATGTGGAACGGATCAACGGGAAAGATTCACTCGTTATAAACGACGACCCGTATGTGCAGAAATTCAGCGGGTACGACCAGTTGGACCTGATGCAGAAGTTCAGCTTGAAGACAGGCGAACATACCGTGCACGGTCTCAATCTGCAGTACAGTACATCTACCGATATTCCACGCTACGACCGCCTGACGGATCCTAACGCTTCCACTACCTTGAACAGCGCTGAGTGGTATTACGGTCCGCAAGATCGCCTCCTGGCCGCCTATCATTACGACCGTAAACTTACCCGAGGTTTCTTCGATGCCGCGCGCGCCGTTTTGAGTTACCAGTATGTCGTCGAAAGCCGCCACAACCGCGGCTTTGGCGGATCCAACCGGACCAACCGGGTGGAGTACGTGAATGTCGCGGGTTATACGTTTGGACTCGATCGCAACCGCGGACCGCACCAACTGCGGCTCGGTATCGATGGTCAGTACAGTGCGGTCAACTCTGTTGCCAACCGCTACAACGTGAACACGGGTGCGTTGTCTGCGCAAAGCACGCGTTATCCTGACGGCGACAATTCCATGAACTCAATCGCGGCCTATGTCACACATACCTGGGAGGTGACCCCGAAGTTTTCCGTGCATGACGGACTACGGTTCACCAGTTTGCGTTTGGAGAGTTCATTCGAGGATACCAGTTTCTTCCCGTTCCCGGTCAGCGGTGTAACGCAGGAGAATACCGTGCTGGCCGGCAACCTGGGAGTCGTATGGCGCCCCGACCTGCACGTGAAGGTGTCGTTGCTGGGAACCACGGGTTTCCGGGCACCGAATGTGGATGACCTGGCCAAGGTATTCGAATCAACGCCCGGTGAGTTGATCATTCCCAATGCCGATCTCAAGCCGGAACGGACGACCTCCGGGGAACTTGGGGTCACGCTTTTCCTGGGTAAGAATGTACGGTGGGAAAATACCGGGTTCTATACGGCGTTTACCGATGCCATCGTAACGGACATTACGAAATTCAACGGGCAGGATAGCGTGCTCTACGACGGGACCATGAGCCGTGTTTACAGCAATCAGAATAAGCAGGAAGCCTATATCTATGGCTTCAGTTCCGCCATCGAGATTGAAGCTGCCCGCGACTGGCATATTGTGGGATCGGTCAATTACACCTATGGACGGGTGAAAACCGATACAGTGGAAATTCCGCTGGATCATATTCCTCCGCTCTACGGTCGTTTGGCGGTGCGTTATCAGTACGAGAAATTCGAAGCTGAAGCGTCTACTGTATTCAACGGTAAGAAAGATATCGACGACTACAATCCCTTCGGAGAAGATAACCAGCAGTACGCTACCGCCGACGGCATGCCTTCCTGGTATACCGTCAACCTGCGCACGCAGTACAGATTGAAATCATTCCTGACCCTGCAGCTGGGGCTCGATAACATCCTGGATCAAAACTACCGGGCATTCGCCAGCGGTATCCAGGCGCCGGGAAGGAATTTGATCGCGGCGGTAAGGGTGAATTGGTAGGTGGAGACTGGAAACTAGTAACTAGTAACTAGTAACTAGTAATTGGAAACTGGTGATTGGTGATTGGAGAAGTTTCTTCTTCCAGTTTTCCAGTTGTTAATTACCTGCATCACGATGCCGGATTTTTTCTGCCTCTGCATCAGGTTCCGCACAACACCTTTCCCGTCATCTCCTTCGGAATCTCCAAACCCATCAGGTGCAACACGGTGGGAGCTAGGTCGGCAAGGCGGCCGTTTTGGAGTGTGCGGTGATGGGAGTCGAGCAGAAAAACCGGAACGGGATTGGTCGTATGAGCGGTGTTCGGTGATCCATCCTCGTTGATCATGTAATCGGCATTGCCGTGATCGGCGGTGATCAGAAATGAGTAGCCGTTGCGCTGACCGGTCTCTACGACGCGACGAACACAGTCGTCCACTTTTTCGACAGCCGTGACAACCGCGTCAAACACACCAGTATGTCCGACCATGTCGCAGTTGGCGAAATTCAGGCAGACAAACGAGGCTTCGCCTTTCTCCAGTTCGGCGCAGAGTTTACGCGTAACCTCTTCGGCACTCATCTCGGGTTGAAGGTCGTAGGTGGCGACTTTCGGAGAAGGGACCAGGATGCGTTGCTCGCCTTCGAAGGGTGCTTCACGACCGCCGGAAAAGAAGAACGTAACGTGCGGGTACTTTTCCGTTTCCGCGATCCGGATCTGTTTTAAACCCGCATTGGCCACCACTTCTCCAAGCGTCATGGCAAGGTTATCCTTATCGTAAATGACGTGAACGTTCCGGAACGTATCGTCATAATTCGTCATCGTCACGTAGTGCAGATCCATGCGGTGCATGTTCTGCTCGTGAAAATCCTGCTGTGTCAGCGCCTGCGTGATCTCCCGACAGCGGTCGGTTCGGAAATTGAAACAGATAACGACATCGCCTTCCCGTATGATCGCCGTCGGTTGTCCGTCGGGACGTGTAATAACGATCGGTTTGATGAATTCATCGGTTATGCCGGCAGTATACGAAGATTCAATTGCTTTCAGCGGATCGGTTGCGGGCGTGCCATGGCCCGATACCAGCAGATCATAGGCTTCCTTGACGCGTTCCCAACGTTTGTCGCGATCCATCGCGTAATACCGGCCGACAATGCTGGCGATTTTACCGGATGAATGTTTCAAGTGTTCCTGCAACTCGCGCAGATAACCCAGGCCACCCTTCGGATCCGTATCGCGTCCATCGGTGAAGGCATGGATGTAAACATCCTGCACCCCGTCTTTTTTCGCCGCGTCACAAAGGGCCTTGAGGTGCTCGAGGTGCGAATGAACGCCGCCGTCGGAAACCAGACCCAGGAAATGAACCGGCTTGTTGTTCGCCTTCGCGAAAGCGAATGCTTCCACCAGGGTCTTTTCCCGGAAGATAGATCCGTCACGGATCGCGAGGTTGATGCGGACAAGATCCTGGTACACGACGCGTCCGGCACCGATGTTCAGGTGACCGACTTCGCTGTTGCCCATTTGTCCGGCCGGTAAACCAACGTCTTCGCCGGACGTGAGCAATTCGGCATTCGGGTAATTCGCGTAAAGGGAATCGATGAAGGGGGTACGCGCCTTGAAGATCGCGTTGGCATCAGTCTTTGGACCGTGCCCCCAGCCGTCCATGACGATGAGGACGACTTTATTGGCATTCGCCATGTGGATGGAGAATTTGTGTGAAAAGACCTTAAAATCGCCTTTTCAGCATGCAAAGATACGAAAAAGAGGCGACTAGCCGTTCCCCGCTGTTTTCGAGATCGGCAGATGCACGTCGAAAATGGAACCCTTCGGTGTGTTATCCGCTACCGTGATGTCGCCACCGTGTTCATCGATGATGTATTTGACGATGTAAAGACCCAGGCCGGTTCCCTTTGTCTTTCGGGTTTCTTCTTTTCCGATGCGGTAGAATTTTCGGAAAATGTTCTTCTTCTC
Source organism: Bacteroidota bacterium (assembly GCA_016713765.1). Classification (NCBI taxonomy): domain Bacteria; kingdom Pseudomonadati; phylum Bacteroidota; class Bacteroidia; order Candidatus Pollutiaquabacterales; family Candidatus Pollutiaquabacteraceae; genus Candidatus Pollutiaquabacter; species Candidatus Pollutiaquabacter sp. Next base: position 611,592 of record JADJON010000003.1, on the reverse strand, counting down.
TGCGGCCGGAACGCCGATGCCTTCATCGATGAATTGTAAGCGTGCTTGTCCGCGATCCTTGACCAGTGTAATACGAATGGTCGAGTCGGCGGGTGAATACTTGATGGCATTCTCCAAAAGGTTACTGAAGACGACGGAAATCGCGTTGCGATCAGCGAAGATGGAAATGCCGTCTTCGATCTGCCCGTCGATCCGGTTGCGTTGATTCGCGCCGGGTAGTTTTTGGAGCAGCAGCCGGATGAACGCGGAGAGATTCAGTTCTTCCTTGTTGAAGGAGTAGCCGTTATGGTCGATGAGATTGGCGAGCAGCGCGTTCTCGACCAGGTTGTTGAGGCGCTCGGTGTCGTTGATGGCTCCCTGGATGAACGCGGCTTCGCGGTCCGCGTCGAGGTCATGACGTTGGAGCGTCTGTAAGTAGAGTTTGATCGAGGCAAGCGGTGACTTGAACTCGTGGGTGATGGAAAGCAGAAAGTTCTTCTGCTGTCGTGCCAGTCCGACTTCCTTGCGGATCGAGCGTAGGGTTACAAAACTTCCCCACATCAGTAATCCGAGAAATACTCCTCCTTCACCGAGCACCATCCAATGACGCTGCTGATTCCTTTCTTCGAGTTCGGCGATCAGGTCTTCCTGTTGTTGTTTGTCATCGACGGACAAGCGGACGTTCTCGATCCTGTGCTCGTAGATCTCCACGTTCAGGTCCAGTAACAGATAGGCCCACCAGCAGAACTGGAAGATCACATAAAAAGCCAGGATATAGAGGATCAGTATCGGCCGGCGCATGGCATGGCTAAGATACGCCTTTTGACAAGCCTATAAAAAATGAACGAGCGCCCGGGGTGAGGGCACTCGTTCACCAGGAGGGTGTTTCAGTGGATCGTTCATTCCTGGTAATCGTAACGGAGCGTTTGTCCGTCGACCTGCCGGAGCACTTGCCAGTGTCCCTGCTCGTCAAGTTTTTCTAGGATATAATATTCGACGCCGTTTTCCCAGGCCGAATAAGGAGTCCATTGAAGATGGACCTGTCGTGCTTCATCCATTTCGCCCCGGAGCAGAATCGTATTCGTGCTTGGGCTGAGGTCCTGCGTGATGTCGCAGGTGTTCACGACCAGGATCTTGTAGAAGTAACGATTGTTCTGCACATCGACGGCATAGTCGCTCAGGTCGGTCTGTTGTGCCGGTACCGTACGCAGGTAGTTGAAGTTGACGTTGTCCGTAGAACGATAGACGTCGAATTGGGCAACCATCTCCGGACGCACGGACGGCTGTCGCCATTCGGTCAGCACATACTGATTATCAACCACCGTGGAGCGGATCACGTCGACCACCTGATTGGCCAGGTAGTTCAGCGGGATCGTGACCGAGGTATCGGAGAAACTGGTGAACGGATTTCCGCACAAGTCGGTCGCCATGATCTTGTACGAATAGGGATTCGGACAAGTAAAGGTCGTGTCGAGATAATCGAGCTGGCTGGCGGCAACAGTGGTCAGATAAGTCGGGGTTTCGCCCGGCTCGCAACGGTAGATCTCGTAGGAACTGACCGGACAGCCGCCGTACGGAGTCCAGCTCACGTAGATGTTATTCCCCTGTCGCTGCGACGAAACATTGATGGTGGTATGAGCGGTCAACTGATCCAGTGGGATGACGTTGCCGCAGATGTCGTAGGCTTGCAGTTTGTACGTATACGTCGTCGTGAGACAGTTCAGGCCAGTATCGGTGTACGTCGGGTTCAGCGAGAACCCGGTATTCTGGATATTCGTTTCGGTGTGGATCACTTCGTAGTACCCGTTATGGTGATTCAGACGGTACAGGATATAACCACCCAGGTCGATCGCTGGGTTGTTCTCCCAGGTGATTTCCACACTGGTGTTGGAGAGCACGGAAACACTGTAAATCTTCGATTCCGGCGGTGGTAACGTATCCATGACGTGGATCATGGCGGGGAACGACAGGAAATCGGTGCAGCCGTTGGCGTTCGTCACCGTCAGCGAGACGGTGTAGAAACCAGGCGCGTCAAAAACGACTTGCGGGTTGGCGGCCGTGGAAGTCTGGCCGTTGCCGAAGTCCCACAGGTAGGAGGGCCCTTCGACATTCAAGCTGCCGTTGTAGAAGGTAATGTTCAACGGAGCGCAGCCGGTGGTGTTATTGGCGGAGAAGAATGGTTGTGGCGCGGCCAGTACATTGATCGGTTGTTGGGATTGCATGGTGTCCGCGCAACCGTATTGGTTCATTGCGATCAGGTCGACCAGGTAGTTGCCGGCCTCCGTGTATTCGTGGGAGGCGGAGAAGTCGGTGCTGGTGCCGCCATCGCCGAAGTTCCAGACCGCGGATGTAGCTCCCTGCGAGAGATTTTGGAAGGTTGCGGTGATAGGCTGGCAGCCGGAGATGTTGGCCGCAGTAAGGTTGGCTTGTGGGACGGGATGTACGATGATGCGTTGCGGCATTTCGTAGAAAGAGGAACATCCGGAAGTGTCACGGGTGACCAGTGAAACGATGTAGGTGCCGGTATCCTGGTAGGTATGGGTCGGATGCTGGGGTATTCCGGCATAGCCGTCGCCGAAGTTCCAGTTCCAGTCGATAGCGTTTTGCGACTGATCGGTAAAGTCAACCGTGAAGGGAACGCAACCTTCAAATGCCGAGGCAGTGAAATCAGTACGGGGTCCGAGCACTTCAATGTATTGTGGCCGTACCAGCGTATCCGAACAACCCTGGGCACTGACAATCAGCGAGACCGTATATACCCCGGGAGTATTGTAAATGTGTGAGGTGACGGCATTCGTGGACGACGTGCTGTCGCCGAAATCCCATAAATACGATTCCGCATCCACGGACAGGTCCTGGAAGTTTACCACGGACGGTGCGCAGGCCGAACGGTCATCGGTGACGAAGTTGGCCAATGGCTCTTTAACAAGGATACGAGTGGGGATGTGCAAAGTGTCAGTGCAGTTGAGCCACATTGAGCTGACAACAAGCGTTACGTCGTAATTGCCGGGCTGGATATAGGTGTGCGTAGGGTTGGCATCAGTCGAGCTAATCCCATCGCCGAAGTCCCATTGATAGGAAGTAGCCATTGCTGAAGAATGGTTTTGGAAATCAACTTGCATCGGTATACATCCAGTGTCAACCGACACGTCGAAATCCGCAAACAGCAGGTAATTCATGTCGTGCATGACAGAATCGACGCAACCGTTGATGTCCGTCATGACCAGCATCGGATATCGTGCAGGAACCTCGGAGTAATAATAAGACGGGTTTTGAACCGTAGCGGAATCGCCGTTGCCGAAGTACCAGGTCCAGGAGACCGGATTCGCACTCAGGTCCGTGAAGGTTGCCGTTGACGGTAGACAAGGCTGATCGACTGCAAGGTTGAACTCGGCATGCGCTGTATCGATCTTGATGTATTGCGGTTTATCCATCCTGGAGACGCAATTTCCGCGGAACACCGTTAGGCTGACATCGAATACACCCGCTTCCAGATAGCGATAGGTAGGCGTTTCAATGGACGAGCTGTTGCCGTCTCCGAAACTCCACAGGTACATATCTGCGTTTTGTGACAGGTTTGTAAAGACTACGTTCAGTTTGTTGCATGCCTGGCGACTGGTGGAGGTCGAGAAATCGGCCACAGGCATGCTGACGGTTATCGGCGGATTCACCTGGAAGGTTTGCGCGCAGCCATTGTTGTCGGTCACGGTGAGCGACACCTGGAAGGTGCCTTCCTGCGTGAAACTATGCGACGGATTGACAGCCGTTGAGGTCGTATTATCGCCGAAATCCCACAGGTAACTTGCGTAGTTCTGCATGCTGGTGTAGAACTGCAGCGTATCGAGACCGCATACTTCACTTTCGCTGACCAATGCAGGCGCTATGAAGTTGGAATAGATACTGGTCGAAATCGACGAAGAGCAGCCCATCGTATCGCTCACGGTCTGGGTGATGATGAAATTCGGACTGGTCGTATTGTAAACGTGTGCGGGGTTCTGTTGGGTGGAGGTGGTGCCATCACCCAGGTTCCACAGCCAGGAAGTGGCATTCGCGGACGTGTCGATGAGGGTAATGGTCGTGTTGGTGCAACTGCCGGCCTGCTGGATAATGAACCCGGCCCTGGGACCGGAAACCCTTACGATGCTGTCCATTTGGATCACGGACGTAAGACCAAGCGTATCCACTACGGTCAGGACGACCGTGTAGATCCCGGCATTCAGATAGGTATGTACCGGGAATTCTTCGGTGGAGGTTTGTCCGTCGCCAAAGTCCCAGTTCCAGCTTGCCGCGCTCGGAAGGTCCTTGGTGAATGTAACAGTCAGCGGTGCACATCCCTGCTGTACGACCGGCTCGCCGGGGTTACCGACGTCCACCGGAGTGGTATCGGGTTCCCCGAAGTTGAAGGGTGGCGGATCATAGAATAACGTACAGACGCCGTTGCTGATCCAGAGTGTTACGTTGTAATTGCCGTTTGACTGATAAGTATGGAACGGATTCTCCAGCGTAGAGGTAGAGCCGTCGCCGAAGTCCCACAACCATTGTGTGGCACCAACGGAGTTGGCATAGAATTGTACCGGCATCGGGAACACCGTGTCTTGCGGGATGCCGTAGAAGTTGGCTCCGAAGGGTGTGAAGTACACGCCATTGGATTGCATGGTGGTGTACGTGCATCCGTCCGCAGTGGTGATCGTCAATGAAACACTGTGGTAACCCGGGCTGGCGAAGGTGTGATTCGGATGTTGGTCCGTCGACGTGGTGCCATCGCCGAAATCCCACAACCAGGAAACAGCGTTGCTCGAGGTGTCAGTGAACTGTGCTTCGTACGGAGGGCAGGTGGTTACCGAATGCGTGAATCCCGCATAGCCTCCTCTGACATCGAAGGTGGAGAAATTCGATATGGTCTGTTCGCAACCGCCGTTGGCAGTAGTGGTGGTTAGACTGACCGTATAAAAGCCGGGGGTGGAGTAGGTGTGAACCGGATTTTGTTGCGTGGATGTGGAGCCATCACCGAAATCCCAGGCCCAGCCGTTCGCTCCGACTGTTCCGTCGGTGAACTGGGTGGTGAGCGGCGCGCATCCTACGGTGGTAGGTGGTGGCACGTAGTTGGCGGCCGGGTTCGTCGTTTGGATGTATGCCGGTCGGCGCAGGGTGTCGGAGCATCCGAGCGAGTCGGCCACGACCAGCATGACATCGAATGAACCGGAGGTGGTGTAATTGTGTGTTGGATTCTGTTGTGTGGAAGTCGTACCGTCGCCGAACGACCAGAAGTAGTTCAGCCCGCTGCCCGGAGACAGGGCATTGAAGTTGACGGAAAGTGGCGGACAACCGACGCGCGGACTGGCATTGAGGAGCGCGCGAGTGGAGGTGACGGAAATGATGCTGTCCAACTGGACACTCTTTGAGCAGCCGCTCGGACTCCAGCATTTCAGCGTGACGGAGAATACGCCGGAAGCCGTGTAGGTATGCAGGGGACTGATGTCGTTGGACCTGGTGCCGTCACCGAAGATCCACTGACAACTGTCGTATCCCGAAGACAGGTTGGTGAATTGAACCGAGAGCGGAGCACAGCCATTCGTGATGTTGTAGGAGAAGTTCACGTTAGGCTTCGCGCCGACAAGGATGTAGTTCACTTTTCGTACCGTATCCACACAACCGGAGTTCGTCGTGACGATAAGTGTTACCGTATAGGTTCCGGGATTGACGTAGATATGTGAAGGTGTAACATCGGTGGAGGTGGTACCGTCACCGAAATCCCAATGACAGCTCAGCAAGTTGGTATTCGGGTTGGAGAAGTTCGCAGTGAAGGGAGCGCAACCGGTATCATAGGCAACGCTGAAGTTCGCCCAGTTGGCGACACCGACATTGATTTCGGCCGGAACATCGGAGGTATCGCTGCATCCGAATGCGTTCGTGGCCATGAGGCTTACGTTGTAAGTGCCCGGGGTCGAGAAAACGTGCGAAGGATTTTGTTGATTGGCTGTAGTTCCGTCGCCGAAGTTCCAGAGCCAGCTGGTGGCTTGGGCGTTGTTGGAAAACTGGAAAGCCGTAGCCGGATCACAACTGGAAGTAAAGGTGGCCTGGACGGTGGCATCCGGCTTGGGGAAGATCGTGATGTAGGTGTTTTTGATTTCCACATCCTGGCAACCAAAGCTGTTGGTCGCAATCAGGGTCACCGTAAAGACACCCGACATCGCATAGCTGTGTGTCGGATTGCTTTGGGTGGACGTGGTACCGTCGCCGAAGTCCCAGAGGTAACTGACAGCGCCGGTCGAAAGGTTGCTAAAGGAATAGCTGTTGTTGTCGAGACAGGAAGAACGTACCGACGAGGAGAAGTCGGCCGAGGGCTGACCTACCACCGTGATATAGTTCACGCGGGTCAGCGTATCGCGGTTGCCGGCACCATCGATCGCCACGAGGCGGATCGTGTACGTGCCCGGAACGGTATACGTATTCGACGGATTCGCCAGGGTCGACGTGTTGCCGTTGCCGAGGTCCCAGTAGTAGGACACGGCGCCGGTCGACGTGTTGTTGAACTGTACGTTCAACGGGGGACACCCGGTGGTTTGGCTGGCGGAAAAGGAGGCTACCGGTACCGCGCCCGCCCGAAGGACGGCCGACAGTGTCAGCAGTATCAGGAATCCCGCCATCCGTCCCAGGCATTCACCCCAGCCTGTGGTCGGTTGGTTTCCCATTGTCTTGTTTGAACGATCTTACACCCTAAACACCCTTCGAGTGCCCTTACGGGCAGGTCAATTACTTGACCTGCACCATACGGCTGCTCTTATCCATGAAGAGCGGACTGGCATCCGGAGACGTCACCGTTTTCGGCTCGGCCTGGGCTACCAGGTTCCCTTCATTATTGATCTGTTTGATGCGGTAGTGCACCGTGCCGGCAACCGGCTTGGTGTCGACCCAGCTATAGAGGAGTTCCAGCGGGGATCCGATACCTTCTTTAAGGCCTACCGGTTCGAACTCCTGTCCATCGACGGAGCGTTCGATGACGTAGATGCAGTCTTCCGAATGGGCTTTTGCCACCCAGTTCATGTAGACCTTGCCCGAATTATAGACAATGGTCTCCTTCGCGAACTCCAGCTTACCCGGCTCTTTCGAGGCGGTGGCGGGTTCCTGTGCGAAGGCACTGACTGCCGCGAACACCAGTACATATAGGAGTACCAGTTCGAGGGCGTACACGAAGAAGCGGTTGCCCGCGATCTTCTGTTTCATGTTCTGTCGGATCGTGGGCTGCATCATGCCGTCCGTTGATTTCGCGATAAAAGTTTTCATCGTGAGAGCTTTTGAGGATTCTAGTGACAATATATACTGAGTGGCTCCCCGGCAGTTCCCGCAATAAGCGGCGCATCTTACGGATGTAAGGTTTTGTCCGGTTCCGCTGCATTTTCCTCCAGATCCGGCTTATAGTCTTTGAAAAAACGGAGAATTTGCCCTTTTAACCTTTTGAGACCCTTGCAAACCCAAGCCCTCAATTCCTCTTGACTCCGGTGTATCCTTCTCCGGTCACCCCCGTTAAACCTCTTCAGAACAAACGCTCCACAGCTATTACAGCGCACCATGGATACTTTGAACAAAACGATCAAGAAACTGAGTGATGGCGAGTATCAGGAACTGCTTTCCGCGGTTGCCGGCCGAAAGAACAACAAGCCTTATCTGGTATTGGAAGCCGCGCGAAACGGCAGCTATACTGAAAGCCAGATGATGGATATGCTGGGTGTGAACCCGAGTACCTATTATACGCTCAAGTCGCGCCTGAACGAACGCATCGCACAGTATTTGTCGACGAACGTCAAGAACCCGATCTCCGCGCTGAAAGACAAGGTGGCCCTCGTGCCGGCCATGTTGTTCAGCAACGACCGCGATGTGGCCATTCGTGCGCTCAAGAACCTCGAAAAGCAGCTGATCGAATATGATCTCTCGAATGAATTGATCGTCGTTTACAAAGCGCTGGCACGCCTGAGCATGTATAACGGCGATTTCGATTATTACGAGAAAGAATACAACCGTCACGTAGCGTACTCCCTTGCGGTGGTGAAGGCGGAAGATCTCTTCTACGAATTCGTGAAGCGTGCCGGCAGCTACCAGCTGACCCGCGACGAGCGCGATTTCGAAGCGGTGCAGTCCATCCTTCGGGAGTTGACCAACATCTCCGAACTGTATCACGGACACCGCCTGTTCGTGCTCTACAACCTGGTGCGCATTTACTACCTCTGTCTGTTCACCAGCCGGGTGGAGACATTGAAAGCGCTCGAGATCGAGGTGGATTCCATCCTCCAGCAGATTCGGAAGCACTTTGAGAAATACGAGCTCGATACCTTTTATCAGGGCGTACGATTCCTCGTCGACTTCCTGTACTTCGAATATTACCAGCGTACCGGAAACCAGGTCCGCGCCGATCATTACTATTCAATGATCAACAAGCAGGTGCCGGACATCGCTTTCAAGCCGGCTTTCAGCTTCTATGTGACCGAATTCCTGAACAGCAAAGTCGCCCGCTTCCTCGCAACCCGCGATACGCAGCAATTGCTGGACCTTAACGCCGAGCTCGAATCGAACTTCGACGTTGATGTGAACGAACCCTATCCGTACATCAGCTTCCAGCGTTTCAATGCCATCGGTAAGTTCTACCAGCAGGATTTCGCCGGGGCTGCGCGGATCATCAACAACCTCCGCAACGAGACCAGCCTGAAGAAATTTCTGTTCACCGACGTGGAGTACAAGCTCTTCCAGGCCATGCAGTACTGCTTCCAGGGAGAAGACGGACTGTGCAACCAGCTCCTCCAGAGCGTGAAGCGCCAGATCGTCGAAAACGACAACAATTACCAGCCTGCCCTGCACCTGATCAAGATGCTGAAGGCGGCTATCAAACCCGAAGAATTCCGTAAGAAGGTGAAAAAACTCACCGAGCTGAACGAGCAGTTCCGCCAGGTTAATCAGGGTGCGCACCGCATGTTCTGGTACATCCAGCTCGACGAGCAGATGATCCGTCGCATGGCGAACCCGATCAAAGACTGATTTTTCTTTTGCCCCGCCAGGTTATGCCTCCCGGAGAACTTCGCCGGGAGGCATTTTTTTTTTGTAACTGGTAATTGGTAACTAGTAACTAGTAACTAAAAACTGGTAACTGATAACCGGTAACGAATTACTAGTTTTCAATTACTAGTTACCAATTACTAGTTACCAATTACCAGTTACCAGTTTCCATTTCACGAAAAATATTTCATTCCGATTCCTTTTCCCGCTTTTATGCGGTTGACATCCGGCATAATTCAAATTTACTTTGTTGGGTGAATAAGGATGTGACGCAGTTTCTGGTCTATCAGTACGCCGAGCAGTTGTCGGATGTGTTTTGGGAAGAGTATGATAAGTGGCCTAAGAAAGTTCAAATGACGATTGGTTTACAGATCATCCGGGCGGCGGATAGTATAAGCGCAAACATTGCGGAGGGCTTCGGAAGGTTTCACTATAGGGACCGCTTGCGATTTTATTATTGTGCCCGCGGCTCATTCGAGGAATCCAAAGCCTTCGCCAGGAAATTGATCCGACGAAAAGTGCTGGCAGAAAAAGAGGTGGAACAAGTGACCAGGCTGGTCACCCAGATAGGTCCGTTACTGAACGCCTTTATCAATAGAGCCAGGAAATCGGGCGGTGATACATGATTTCCGGACAGAAAGAAAAAACGCTGATTAGCGTGCGGAAACAATCTATAAAAAGACTACGCTGAGTCCTTAATTACTAATTACCAATTACTAATTACTACTAGAAGTTTATCGCGTCCAGGTACTTTTCGTTCAACGGCTTGTTGACGTACTTGACGACATAGGGATTCGTGGAGGCCCGGTTGATGTCTTCGGGACTGATGGAGGAGGAAAGCACGATCACCTTGCAGAAGGAACGGATACTCTCGGGCAACTGCTCGTATTCGGCCAGAAAACCGAAACCGTCCATCACAGGCATGTTAAGGTCCAGGAAAATCACCTGGGGCAACACGGCCGCATTGGATGCATTGTCACGGAGAAACTGGAGAGCTCCTTCGGCGGAATTCTTCACGACGACCTGCTGCGAAAAGGAATTGGTCGTGATCATACGCTCATTGATGAAGTTATCAATGTCGTTGTCGTCGATCAGGAGGACCCGCTGAAACTTGAAGGGCTTATCCGTTTGTTTCATTGACCTATGGAGGCCTAAAGTGGTGGTGATGAGTGGAATCGAACCACTGACACAAGGATTTTCAGTCCTTTGCTCTACCAACTGAGCTACATCACCGGCTTAGAGTGGGGCAAAAGTAGGGAAATTTTCAATTCACAAAATTTCTTTTCAAAAACCGCGTTTCCGCCCGCATGTACCCGCGTATCTTGACCGCATGAAAAGCAAAGCTCTTTTGCTGGCCATCGACCGCGGTAACACCCGGGTGAAAATCGGTGTCTTTTCGGGCGGTACGTTGATCCACCAGGAGGCGTTCTCTGTGCTGAGCCTGAACCGCTTGCAATCGCTCTCGCGTCGTTTCGAATTTTCCGGTGCCATATTATCTGCCGTCGCACCACTGCCTGCTCCGGTATTAAAATTCTTAAAAAAGTTGCCCGGTTTCCTGGAACTCTCTCATCGTACTCCACTCCCTATCCGGAATGCATACAAATCGCCGGCTACGCTGGGACGCGACCGGATCGCGATGGCCGTAGCAGCGGCGGCCCGTTACCCCCGTCAGCACGTATTGGTAATCGGAGCAGGGACCTGCATCACCTTTGATCTGGTTCAAGCGGGTGGCACCTATATAGGCGGCAGTATTTCCCCCGGCCTTCACATGCGTTTTGAAGCACTCCATGCCTTTACCGGAGGACTGCCGAAAGTGAAGCTGCAATGGGATAATCCCTTGCTTGGCAGTGACACGCTTTCCAGTATGCGTTCGGGCGTCATGAATGGGGCAATGGCTGAGATCCGTGAAATGGTCAAAGAGTACAAAAAGATGTATCCGCGGCTGAAAGTCCTGATCACCGGCGGAGACGCGGCCGGTTTGGCTGAACGGCTAAAAATCAACATCTTTGCCGCCCCTGATTTGGTCCTCTACGGACTTTATGAAATCTATCGTTACCATGACGCGAACCGCTAAGTCCGGCATCCTACTGCTGGCGGCGCTTTTCCTGTGCGTGTTTTCCGCGCGTTCTCAGAATGCTACTTCCTCGCCTTACTCCCGGTATGGCATCGGCGACCTGCAATTCCAGGGCGGCGCTCGTCACCTCGGGATGGGGGGCGTTTCCATCGGTGTTCCGCTCAACCTTCAACTGAACTTTCAGAACCCCGCGGCTTATTCCAACCTCTTCCTGACCACCTTCGAGTTGGGCGCCAATGCCAATTTGATGGAGATCAATTCAGCCGACGCCCGACAGGAACAGCATACGGTTTCCTTCAGCTACTTCGCGCTCGGAGTGCCGCTCAAGTCGAAGCGGTGGGGACTCGGTTTCGGACTCATGCCCTACAGCAACATCGGGTACTCCGTTAAAGATCCGCAGACCAATGTGCTCGGTGAAGTGGAGACACGTATTTACCAGGGAAGCGGCGGGCTCAACAACTTTTTCATTTCTACGGGAGTTCGTCCCTTCAAGA